>CACESU010000007.1 GCA_902562285.1 uncultured Alphaproteobacteria bacterium
AGAGCAAGAGTAGGATTAACTGGCTTAACACTAGCAGAGCAATTTAGGGATCAGTCTGGTACAGATGTTTTGTTTTTTGTTGATAATATTTTCAGATTTACACAAGCAGGTTCCGAAGTTTCTGCCCTTTTAGGCCGTATTCCTTCTGCAGTAGGTTACCAGCCTACGCTTGCTACTGATATGGGAGCGTTACAAGAAAGAATAACATCTACAAAGGCGGGATCTATAACTTCAGTCCAAGCTATATATGTACCAGCTGACGATCTAACTGATCCGGCTCCAGCTACTTCTTTTGCTCACCTTGATGCAACTACAGTTTTAAGCAGGGCTATTTCTGAATTAGGTATATATCCAGCTGTTGATCCATTAGATTCAAATAGTAGGCTTATGGATCCGTTAATTGTTGGTGAAGAACACTACCAAGTAGCTAGAGATGTACAGGGAATACTACAAAGGTATAAATCTCTTCAAGATATAATTGCCATTTTGGGCATGGATGAACTTTCAGAAGAGGATAAGTTGACCGTTGCTAGAGCTAGAAAAATTCAAAAATTTCTTTCACAACCATTTGATGTTGCAAAAGTTTTTACAGGCTCTGATGGAGTACAAGTACCTTTAGATGTAACTATTGATAGCTTTAAAAGAGTAGTTGCTGGAGAATTTGATCATTTGCCTGAAGCAGCCTTTTACATGGTTGGGGGGATTGACGAGGTCATAGAAAAAGCAGAGAAACTTGAATCTAAGGTAGCTTAAAAACTGATATGTCTAAGGAATTATTTCATTTTGAATTAGTCACACCTGAAAAGGTTATTGTGTCAGGTTCTGTAAGTTTTGTAAGTATTGCTGGGGTTGAAGGTGATATGACAATATTTGCAAATCACTCACCAATTGCAACAGCTATTAGACCTGGTTACATCGATATAAATTCAGACAGCAAATCTGAAAGGTATTTTCTAACTGGAGGATTTGTTCAAATAACTGGAAGTGATGTAGTTGTTCTTGCAGAAAAAGCTTCTTTAGAAAACGAAGTTAATTTGGAGATGATAGACAAGGTGATAAATAGAACTAAAAGTTCTATGGAAAAAGCAACCGATCTTCAAAAGTGTGTTCTTGCTAAGAAATTAAATGATTTAGCAATAATTAAAAACCAACTTTAAATTTTGAGACAATCAAAAAAAAAAGAAATTGGTTTTGTATTTTTAACTGTTGTATTGGATATAAGTGGCTTAATGGTAATATTCCCAATAATGCCTGATATACTGCAGGCAGTTGGTGAATTTTCAGTATCTGACGCAGCTATTTGGGGAGGTTTTCTTTATGCTTCCTATGCTCTAATGCAATTTTTATTTTCCCCCATAATTGGAAATATATCTGACGCTTTTGGAAGAAGGCCTATAATTTTGATATCTCTTTTTTTAATGTTTATGGACTATCTGATTCTAGGTTTTGCTACATCACTATGGATATTTATAGTTGGACGTATGATAGGTGGGATTGCAGGAGGTACTGTACCCACAGCTATGGCATATTTAGCTGATATATCAAATTCAGAAGATAAAGCTAAGAACTTTGGACTTATTGGTGCAGCTTTTGGTATTGGTTTCGTGGTTGGTCCATTTATTGGAGGAATATTAGGTGAGATAAATTTCAGGCTACCGTTCTTTTTTTCTGCAGCTTTATCTTTAGGAACATTCTTACTGTGCTATGTTTTTTTAACTGAATCTCTAGAAGAAAAAAATAAAAGAAAATTTAAATTTACTGACTTAAATCCGTTCATTTCAATTTTTAAAGCTTTTTTAATGAAAGATTTAAGAATATTTTTCATATGTATTTTGCTAATAAGTGTTGGACACTGGGTATATCCTTCCATTTGGAGTTTCTGGAGCAAGGAGGTTTTTGGTTGGGGTCCTGGTTTGATAGGTATTTCTTTAGCTAGTTACGGTCTTGGTGTCGCATTTGTACAGGGTTTGATTATCAGACTTCACTATGTAAGAAATATACAACCACAAAAAATTGTTATTTTCTCCCTATTGGTTGGAAGTCTAACACTATTTGGCTTTGGATCAATTAAAACTGCATGGTTAGTTTTTGCTTTAATACCAATCGCAGTTTTAACTGAATTAATGAATCCTACATTAGACGGTTTTATTTCTAATAAAATATCGGATGACACTCAAGGTTTATTACAAGGTATTCTTTCTAGCATAAATGCAATCACAACAATTTTAAGTCCCTTACTTATGACTTTACTATTTAAAATTGGAGCATCACAAAAGGATGATTGGTATATTCCAGGATTACCTTTCTATTTTGCTGCTATTTTACTTATAATTTGTATTATTCCTATTTTAAGGGTTATGAATACTCTTGAACATGCTAAAAAAAGAAAAATAAAATAATTTGTAACTATGCCTTACGTTTTTTTTCAATATGATATTTAGGATAGTAAGGTTTGTATATAGGCCTTAATCTTTCACTATCAAATAAAGAAGATACAGAATTTCCATTAGCTATATTTAGTAATGCTTGAGCAAATAGAGGCGCTGTTGGAACGATTCTTATTTTATTACTATTTTTAATTTTTGGAATTATACTTATCGAATCGGTCACAACCAATGAACTCATGCTTGATTTTTCTATTCTGTCTATTGCAGGGTCAGAAAGTACTCCATGGGATATATATGCATGTACCTCAATTGCACCTTCATTAATAAGTAAATCAGAAGCTTTAACCAACGTTCCTGCAGTATCACAGATATCATCTACAATTATGCATATTTTATTTTTTACTTCACCTATTACTGTCATTGATGCAATTTCACCAGGTTGATTTCTTCTCTTATCAACAATTGCAAGGTCAGCATTAATTGTTTTAGCTAAACCCCTAGCTCTTGCTACACCACCAACATCTGGCGACACAACTGTAAGTAACTCTTGTCTTTCAAAATAATGAGAAATATCAAGCTCAAAAATTGGTGATGCATAAAGATTATCAACTGGTATATCAAAAAAACCCTGAATTTGAGCAGAGTGTAAATCAAGAGTGAGAATCCTTTCAATGCCAGCACCACTCAAAAGATTAGCAATTAATTTCGCACTTATTGGAGTTCTTGCTTTAGTTCTCCTATCTTGTCTTGCATAACCAAAATAAGGAATAACGGCGGTTATTCTTTTGGCACTAGATCTTCTCAAGGCATCAGCAATGATAAGTAGTTCCATTAAATTATCATTAGCTGGATTTGATGTAGATTGGACAATAAACATATCTTCATTTCTTACGTTTTCAAAAACTTCCACAAAAATTTCTTGGTCATTAAATTGTTCCACTCTACCTTTGACAAGATCAATTTGTGATCTGCTTAGAGAACTCGCCCAACTTGCAATACCTTTAGAAAGGGTTTTATTCGAATTTCCAGAAATTATTTTTGGGTGTACCAGCTCACTCATTATTCATCCTTTTTGGTGAAATTTTTTTTATATTTAGCTAATTGTTCCATTAGTAAGCAAGCTATCCCTAGTTAATTATTTGTATCACAATTTTTTTTTTTTAAAAATATATAATATAATTTTATTTCTTATTATTTCTTTCAATTCTTATAGGATTTTTCAAAAATGAAATTTACAATATCTGAACTATCTACGTACTCTTCACTTATTGCAAAGTTTTTGACTGAATTTTTTGTATTATGTACATTTTTATTTTTAGGTAGGTTTAAATGATGCCAAGAAGGTAAAGGTTTTTTTTCATAAATTAAACGATATGAGCACGATGTTGGTAATATATTAATTACTTTATTTATATTTTTTGGTGATAATATCAAACAATCTTTTCTTTTCTTTTCTCTTTCACTGTAAACTGTACAAGAACATTTTTGAATATCCAAAAATTTGCATGCTACACTTGTAAAAATGGGCGCACACTTTTTTGTTTTTTTGACCTTATTCAGGCAGCATTTACCACATCCATCGCACAGTAACTCCCATTCCTCTGAGCTTAAATCGTTAAGTGGTATGTTTTTCCAGAAATTTTTTCTCATCTTTCAACAAATCATTTTTACTAAGATTATTTATTGCAACCTTACAGTCTTTTTTCATCTGTAATTTAAGTTTTTCTATTGATTCGTATTTAATCTCGTCTCTCTGAAATTTAACTAATGAAACTATTACTTTTTTATTATAAATTGATTCAGAAAAATCAAATATATGTACTTCACAATTTGCTTCATTTTCTCCAAATGTTGGTTTTGTACCTATTGATGCCACTCCTTTATATATATCCTGAAAATCTGAAGATAGTACTTTTATCATACATGAGTAAATACCATACTTTGGGACAATTATATCTTTCAATTCTAGATTTATTGTTGGAAAACCTAATTCACGTCCTCTTTTATCTCCCTGAACAACAAGACCGTAAATTTTATGAAAATAGCCAAGCATTTTATTTGCTCTATCTAATTTTCCTTCTATGAGGGCATTTCTTATTACTGTGGAAGAAATTTTATCTTTTGCAAATTTTTTTAGATCAAAAGAAAATACGTTAATATTATATTTTTCTCCTAGATTTTTAAGAAAACTAACATCACCACTCCTCTTGTGACCAAAACAAAAAACATCCCCCACAATTATTTGGTTAACACCTAACTTTTCAAATAAAATTTTTTTTACAAAAATTTCAGGAGAGAGTATCTCTATATTTTTATCAAATTTCAATTCAATTAAAAATTTTACATTGAATCTTTTGATCATTTTATATTTTTGTTCCTTTGAAGTAAGTTTAAAAGGAATTTTATCTCTTTTAAAATATTCTCGTGGGTGTGGATCAAAAGTTAAAATACCAAATTTATTCGATGAAGCTATTTCAGAACATTTTTTAATTATTTCTTGATGACCCAAGTGAACACCATCAAAGTTACCTATTATTATAGTAGATAGTTTTGTAATTTTTTTTGCATTTGTTAAGTCACGTATAATTTGCATTATATTTTCTAATACCCCAAGTATTTTTATTTAATTAAGATAATTTATTGAGACAGTAGGCAGAATTTTATGTTTTTTAAATAATTCATTCAGTTTTTTTTCGTTAGGTATCTCTAAATTCTTTTTAATTCCAAGTTCAGGACCTGATAATCCACCGCAAACAAATAGAGTATCTAGTTTTTCTTTTTTTCCGCCCAATATATCGGTATTTATACCATCTCCTATACATAATATTTTAGGAGATTTAATTTCATGTTTTTTTAATTTTGAATAAGCTAAGTTATATATTTGTTTATGAGGTTTACCACAATATATACTTTTACCACCAGCTTTAGTAAATGCCTCTGCAATTCCTCCAGCGCACCACACTCTCAAAGCTCCTACATCTACAAAAATATCTGGATTTACACAAAGTAAATTAAGATTCTTATCAACTCCATACTTTATTATATCTTTATAATTTTCTGGTGTTTCTGTACGATCATCAAATAGTCCCGTACAAACGATACCTTCAGCAGAAGAGAGACCAACTCTCTCGATATTATTCCTAAGTTTAATCTCCTTAGGGAGATCAGTAAAAAAGCTTAAGTCTCTTTTTGGTCCCAAATGGAATATTCTTGTACCAACTTCGCCTGAAAGCATACTATTTTGAGCAGCATCTCCAGAAGTAGTAATATCGTTATAGTGTTCTTCAAAAATACCAAAAGAAGATAAGTGAGCCTTTACAGCTGATTTAGGTCTTGGCGCATTTGTTAAAAGCATAACAAATCCACCATCTTTTTTAAATTCAACAAGAGCATTAAGTGCTTTTTTATATGCTTTCTTCCCATTGTGTATGCATCCCCAAATATCGCAAAATAAAACGTTATATTTGTTAGAGATTTGTTTTAAATGTTTAATAACTTTAACCATATAACCATACTTAAATATTTATTTAAACTTTTATCGAAATTATAGAATTGTTATAAAAAAAAAAAAAAGATATAAAAGCTCATTTTTTGTTTATTTAGTATTGACATAATTAAAAATTAACATAATTAAGATTTGTTGGCACTTAACGACGGCGAGTGCTTTTTTTTTGTCCGTCTTAATTTAATGAAAGGGAGCGTTATAATATGACATTTAAACCATTACATGATCGTGTAGTAGTTCGTCGTGTTGAGAACGACGAAAAAACTTCAGGAGGTCTAATTATTCCTGACTCTGCACAAGAAAAACCAGCAGAGGGTGAAGTAGTTTCAGTAGGGAATGGAGCTATCGATGAAAAAGGCAATCGTATGCCAATGGACGTAAAAGCTGGAGACAGAATACTTTTTGGCAAATGGTCTGGTACAGAAGTAAAGATTAACGGTGAAGATATGTTGATCATGAAAGAAAGTGACATACTAGGCATTATGGCTTAGTTTTTTTTAATTTTATTTAGGAATTTAATTATGGCAGCAAAAGATGTAAAATTTAGTACTGACGCTCGTAACAGAATGATGCATGGTGTAAATGTACTAGCGGACGCAGTAAAAGTTACTTTAGGTCCAAAAGGAAGAAATGTAGTTTTGGATAAATCGTTTGGGGCACCTAGAATTACAAAAGATGGTGTAACTGTAGCTAAAGAAATCGAACTTGATGATAAATTTGAGAACATGGGTGCTCAAATGGTAAAAGAAGTCGCTTCGAAAACAAATGACACTGCAGGTGATGGAACAACAACTGCAACAATTTTAGCCCAGTCAATTGTTCGTGAAGGACTAAAGTCAGTAGCAGCTGGAATGAATCCAATGGATTTGAAAAGAGGTATTGATACAGCAGTGGCAGCAGTAGTTGATGCAATTGCAAAACAGTCAAGACCAGTTGCTAACAGTGACGAAGTAGCTCAAGTTGGTACAATATCAGCAAACGGAGAATCTGATATTGGTAAACAAATTTCGGACGCTATGCAAAAAGTTGGTAATGAAGGTGTAATTACTGTAGAAGAAAACAAAGGTTTAGAAACAGAAACTGATGTTGTAGAAGGTATGCAATTCGATAGGGGCTACTTATCACCATATTTCATTACAAATTCAGAAAAAATGACAGCAGATCTTGAAGATTGTTTGATTTTACTTCATGAGAAAAAACTTTCATCACTTCAACCAATGGTACCACTGTTAGAATCAGTTATTCAATCTGGTAAACCATTACTTATTATTGCTGAAGATGTAGAAGGTGAGGCTCTAGCAACCTTAGTTGTAAACAAGCTCAGAGGTGGATTAAAAATTGCTGGCGTTAAAGCTCCAGGTTTTGGTGATCGTAGAAAAGCAATGTTGCAAGATATAGCCATTCTTACAGGTGGTCAGTTAATTTCTGAAGATTTAGGTATGAAGCTTGAAAACGTAACAATGGATATGCTTGGTACAGCAAAGAGAGTTAATATTACTAAGGATGAAACTACCATTGTTGATGGAGCTGGTGAAAAATCAGAGATTGAAGCTAGAGTATCCCAAATTAAAGCTCAAATAGAAGAAACTACATCTGATTATGACAAAGAAAAACTTCAAGAACGTTTAGCTAAGTTAGCTGGAGGTGTTGCAGTTATTCGTGTTGGCGGAGCTACAGAAGTAGAAGTTAAAGAGCGAAAAGATAGAGTAGATGATG
This sequence comes from uncultured Alphaproteobacteria bacterium, assembly GCA_902562285.1. Taxonomy (GTDB): domain Bacteria; phylum Pseudomonadota; class Alphaproteobacteria; order Rhodobacterales; family Rhodobacteraceae; genus CACIIZ01. The sequence continues at coordinate 7,609 of CACESU010000007.1, forward strand.
CTCTTAATGCAACCAGGGCTGCCGTGCAGGAAGGTATTGTAGTCGGTGGTGGAGTAGCATTAGTTGTTGCTACAAAAAGCCTAAGTAAGATAAAAGGTAATAATGCAGATCAAGAAGCTGGTATCAACATCATAAGAAGAGCTTTAGAAGCTCCACTAAGGCAAATAGCTGAAAATGCTGGAGTTGATGGTGCAGTTGTTGCTGGTAAAATACGTGAAAGTAAAGATGATACTCACGGCTTTAATGCTCAAACAGAAGAATATGGTGACATGTTCAAATTTGGGGTTATAGATCCTGCAAAAGTAGTACGTACAGCTTTGGAAGATGCTGCCTCTATTGCTGGTTTATTGGTTACAACAGAAGCAATGGTCGGAGACAAACCAGAACCTAAAGGTGCAGGTGGAGCACCTGCAATGCCTGACATGGGTGGTATGGGTGGTATGGGTGGTATGATGTAAATCATATCCCTTAACTAAATATTAATTATAAAAGGGGCATAACGCCCCTTTTTTTATTTTATTGTATTTACATGTCCCATTTTTCTATTATTTTTTACTTTATCTTTACCATAGATATTTATAGATTTTCCACTTTTATAATTAATATCAAAAATTTGGTTTCCTAATATATTATTCATCAGTACATTTGAGTGTCTTCTACCATCTCCAATTGGTGTTCCAGTAATAGCTCTTATATGTTGTTCAAATTGACTAATTATGCAGCCAGTTTGTGTCCAATGACCTGAATTATGAACTCTTGGGGCCATTTCATTTACTAATATTTTCTTTGCTTTTGTTATAAAAAACTCTATACCCATTACTCCAACATAATTTAAACTTCTTACTATTTTACTTGCTATAATAATAGCATCACTACTTGTAGAAAAGCTTATATTTGCAGGTACTTTAGACTCAACTAATATACCATTTTTATGTATATTCTCCGAAGGATCATAAGCAGATATTTTTCCACTCATGTCTCTACATATGATAACAGAAATTTCCAACTCAAATTCAATAAATTTTTCAATGATAACTTGTACATCTATGAATTCAGAAACAATTTTTTCAATTTCTTCTTTTTTATAGATTACTTTTTGGCCTTTCCCATCATATCCAAACCTACTTGTTTTAATTACTACAGGAAGACCTATATTTTCTATAGCTATTTTAATTTCCTCATAAGATGAAGCCATTTCAAATTTAACAGTTTCAACCCCTATACTTTTTAGGAAATTTTTTTCAGTGCTTCTATCTTGGCAGATACCCAATGATTTATAATTTGGGTAAACACTTTTTAAATTTTGGCAAAATTCAATTGTTTCTAATGGAATGTTTTCAAATTCATAAGTTATAACATCAACTTTATTAGCAAAATTTTCTAAATTTTTAAAATCATCATATTCAAATGTACTAGATAAATTAGTTACCTGTTTAGCCGGTGCATTGATATCTGGATCATATATATGAGTTTTAAAACCTAATTGAGAAGCTGATAGTGACAGCATTCTACCTAATTGGCCACCTCCTAAAATACCAACAATACTGCCAAGAGGTAATTCTTTTTTTTTAGTCATCTTTTGGAACCAATGGAACAGTTAAAGTCGTATGTTTATGCCAATTTTTTAATTTTTTTTCTAATTTTTTATTATTAAGTGCTAAGACTGAAATTGCCAAAATGGAAGAATTAACTGCGCCTGGGATACCTATTGCCATTGTTGCTACAGGACAACCTCTTGGCATTTGTACTATAGAATATAAACTATCTACACCTGAAAGAGCTTCAGATAATATAGGAACACCAATAACTGGTAAGAAAGTCTTTGATGCAACCATTCCAGGCAAATGTGCAGCACCTCCAGCTCCAGCAATTATAACTTTTATTTGTCTTTTATGAGCATTACTTGCATATTTAAAAAGGCGGTCAGGTGTTCTATGTGCTGAAATAATTTTTTTTTCATATTTAACTTTAAATTCTTCTAAAACATCACAAGCAAATCGCATTGTTTTCCAATCTGATTGACTTCCCATGATTACGCTAATTAAATTTTTTTCCATTTTAATCCTAAAAAATATATAGTGAACAAGCAGCTTAAACTTTAATATATGAATTTTTTAAAAATTAATTCAATTGAATTTATTAATATTTTACATATATTGATATAATTAATCGAGGAATTTTAAAATGGCTAGAATATCATTTGCAGCGCATCCTTTTCTATTAGGTTTTGAGCAAATCGATAGGCTGCTGGAAAAAACAGTTAAATCAAGTAATGATGGATTTCCCCCTTATAATATAGAGTTATCAGATGATAATAATTACAAAATTACTTTAGCAGTTGCTGGATTTTGTGAAGATGAACTAAATATAACACTAGAGGAGAGGCAACTCATAATTTCAGGAAAGCAAATTGAAAAAGTAAATCAAAATAAATTTATTTATAGGGGCATAGCAGCGAGACATTTTCAAAAAACATTTGTTTTGGCTGATGGTGTTGAAGTCAGTGGGGCTAGTTTAGAAAAAGGTTTACTGAATGTTTTCTTATTGAGAAAAAATATTGAGCCAAAAGTTAAAAAAATAAAAATAGATTCTAATGAGTAATTGAGAATTTTTTTTATTTTTAGGAATTTATTTGAATTTCTAGCCTATTTTTTCTGCCAAAAATTTTTCTGCTTCCAAAGCTGCCATACAACCCATTCCAGCGGCAGTAACTGCTTGCCTGTATTTAAAATCTGTAATATCCCCAGCAGCGAAAACTCCTGGTATAGAAGTCTCTGTTGAATTTGGTTTCGTAACAACATAACCGCCATTATGTGTTTCAAGTTGATTTATAATTAATTCATTTGATGGGGCGTGGCCAATGGCTATAAAAACACCTTTGCATGAAATTTCTAATTCTTTTTTATCTAGAAGATTTTCAATTTTTATTCCTTCCACACTCAAGGGATTGTCTATTCCAATTATTTCTTTTAATTGGCTGTTCCAAATAACCTCAACTTTTGCGTTTTTAAATAGTCTTTCTTGAAGTATTTTTTCAGCCCTTAAAGTATCTCTCCTATGAATTAGAATTACTTTTCTTGCAAAATTAGTAAGAAATAGAGCTTCTTCTACAGCAGTATTTCCACCACCAATCACTGTTATTATTTCATTTCTAAAGAAAAAACCATCACAAGTTGCACATGCTGATACTCCAAATCCTTTATACTTCTCTTCTGATTTCAAACCAAGCCATTTTGCTTGGGCCCCAGTTGCAAGTATAATGGATTCTGCTTCATATTGATTTCCACCTTCTGACATTGCAATGAATGGATATTTTTTCAAATTTAATTTGATAATAGTTTCATTAATAATTTTTGTTCCTGCGGACTTAGCATGACTTTCTAAATTAGTCATAAGATCAGGACCCTGTATTTCTTTTACTCCTGGCCAGTTTTCAACTTCAGTTGTAATTGTGAGTTGACCTCCAGGTTGTATACCTTGCAAAAGTATTGGTTCTAGCAAGGCTCTAGAACCATATACAGCAGCAGTGTATCCAGCAGGACCAGATCCGATTATTAATAGCTTTGTTTTTTCAGGCATTAAATTTCCTACCTTTTTCAAATTATTTTTACATTTATATCTTTATTGTAGAAATCATCCTTCCACAATCACCAAGTTTATTTTTTTGATTTCGTCGAAAAGAAAAATAATTTTTTTTCTCTGAAAAGGTACACTTATTTAGAGACTGAATATTTCTGATACCCTGTAAGTGAAGTCTAAAAGATATAGATCCTGGTAAATCAAACAAAATTTTATTATTTTCTTTTAGAAAAAATTTTTTGTACGTTCTATCTTTATTGATAAATCTTTCATAGAATTCAATCCCTACCTCATAATTATTTTTTTGAATACAAGGTCCAATTGCTACACAAATATTCTTTATCTTTGCTCCTAGTTGCACCATATTTTCCAGAGTGTTCTCTACTATCCCACCATATAAACCCTTCCAACCCGCATGCGCAGCTCCTATAATTTTTTTTTCAAAGTCACCAAAAAGTATAGGAGCGCAATCAGCTGTAAGTATTCCTAAGCATATGCCTTCTTTTGATGTCACCATTGAGTCCCCTTCAATTTCATCAGGTTCAATTCTTTCTGTAATATTAATTACATCTGAGGAGTGCATTTGTTTAAGAGTAATGAGATCAGAAGTTTTTATTCCCATTAAATTTGATACCACTGCTCTATTGGAATTTATTTTTGATATAGTATCATAGCTACTATACTTACAATTTAAACTGCTAAATTCATTAATTGAAACACCACCAGTTCTTTTAAAAAAACCGTGTTTAAAATTTTCTATCACATTTGATGTCAAATATTCTGTCACTTGTGTTCTAACCCTACTAAAGGCAAAGAATTTCTATTCCTAATTCCAATAACTTTAAATAGTTTTCCCATTTGATTTTTATCTATAAGTCTTTTCAAAGATGAAAGATGCAAAGCAATTTTTTCCTTTTCCATATTTTTTGAAAGAGCCACAAATCGTTCTTGTATTCCTAAAGTGTTTAAAAAGTCTCCTTGATCAACCAATTCTGTAACTACTAGATTATAATTTTCTGCATAATCCTTTATAGCTCTAAAATTAACCAAGCTAGTTAAATCACTTTCCCCTTGATTTTCAAGGGGATTGGAATATTTATGATTTTTTATGGACTGTAAAGTACTACCTAAATTATTGTTTTTACCATAGTCAATTATTAAACAAGCACCACGATTTTTTCTTAAGTGTTTAGATAAATATATTATATTTTTTTTAATTTCTGGAGAAACCTCATAAATCTGGTTTTCTTTATTATTTAAGGATGATAACTCTTCTGGTGGCTTAGCTATCTTTTTTAATCCAAAACAAAACTCATTTGAGTTTTTATTTTTTAAATTTTTTAAAGAAACTATAATTTCCAGCCAGTTAGATTTTTTAACAATGTACTGTTCTATAGGAAAAGCATCAAAAAATTCATTAGCAATTATTGTTGTTGGGATATTTGGTAATTTATTTAATTTGTTTTTCCAATTTATTTGATAGTTTTTTAGAACTTTTTTTTGTAATTTCTTTAAAGCAGGTGATATTTCTACTAATGTGATTTTTAATGATTTATGAAACTCTGGAATATTTTTGGTCGCTCTTAATATGTCTGCCATCAAAGTTCCGTTTCCAGGACCTAGTTCCACTAAAGAAAATTTAGAAGGCTTATCATGATCCATCCAAACTTTAACAATCCATAATCCGATAAGTTCCCCAAACATTTGAGATATTTCTGGGCTTGTAATAAAATCTCCTTTAAAACCAATAGGATATTTTTTTGTGTAATATCCATACTTTGGGTGTGTCATACACATTTTCATATACTCTGAGAGGCTTATCCCATTTTTTTTAATTATTGAATATTTTATCAATTCAGTGAGATTAATTTTTTTCATAAATTAAGAAATTCTTTTTTTTATATTTTTGAATGATAGTATAATAAAAAAAATTCCAATTATTAACATTGGAAATGAAAGTGTCTGTCCCATTGAAAAGCCAAAGTCTTTTGATACCATAAAAATATATCCATTAGGGTTTTCAGCACTTATATATTGAGGATCAGCTTCTCTAAAAAATTCAACAAAAATTCTAGCTAATCCATAACCAAAGAAAAAAGTCCCCATTATTCTTCCTGGATACTTAAGTAATTTAAAAATATATACTAATACTAATAGTAATATTCCTAAAAGTAGACCTTCTAATAGAGCTTCATATAATTGAGAGGGGTGCCTGATGCAAATTTCTAATACCCAATTTTTTGGACAAACGTTAGCTGGTGGTTTTGTAAATTCCATTCCTAAAAAAAAAGTAGTAGGCTTTCCCCATAGTTCTTGATTTATAAAATTAGCTAAACGACCTAAAAAAAGACCAGGTGGGGTACTTACAGCAATTATATCGCCCATTGGGAGTATAGATTTTCTATTTCGAATAGAGTAATATAAAGCCCCAGATACTACTCCTAAAAAACCACCATGGAATGACATTCCCCCTTCCCATAAATAAAGAATTCGAATAGGTGAATTCAAGTAAAATTCAGGATTATAAAATAATACATATCCCATTCTTCCACCTAAGATTATCCCTAGTATGAGATATGTCATTAAGTCTTCAACGTTTTGTGTTTTTAGTGGACTTTTTTCTGGCCAAAAAGTTTCTTTTTTGGCTAAAGCATATATTATATACCAGGCACAAATAATTCCAAAAATGTAAGATAATGAATACCAACTAAGTGCTAAGCTAAAATTAAAAATTTCAAAAGAAAAAACATTGGGTTTTAAAAAGTCTGGGAACCTAAAATACATTAGAAATTTAATCTCTTGTCTTTTAATTATTAATTATTAATTATTAATTATTATTACATCTATCATAAGCAAGTCGAGAAATATTATTATTATAGGTTCGAAAATGCAAAGTAGAAATCAAATTATTGATGATTTAGCAAAATTAATGACCAATGCTTTTGGTTTAGCACAAAATGCTACTGGTGAAATTGAAAATGCAGTAAAAAGTCTTTTAGACAGGTATTTGGCAGATAAAGGTTTGGTAACAAGAGAAGAGTTTGATGTAATGAAAGAAATTCATTCTGAATTGCAAAAAGAAATACTTGATTTAAAAAAAGAAATAAATATGTTGAAACCAAAATCAAGATCTTCAAAAACTGTAATTGCAAAAAAAAATTAAAAAAATTAAAAAGATAATTTTTTAATTATTCCTAAATATTATACTTAACTTATCAACATTTTGTGTTATATTGAAAAAAAAAAACTACAAATTGTTTTTTCCGTTAAATTAAAATTATAAATCATGAATATTCAGGAAGATTTAAAAACATATTTTGAAGCTAATCCAGTCTCTAATTTTAAAAATTTAGCAAAATTAAAAAAGTGGGAGCTAGTAAATGATGGTTTTGATTCTGCTGCTTTTTACGTTGAAGGAGTATGGAAAAATTATTTATTTTCTTTGTTATGGTTGGAAAAAGATCAGCAGCTGAAATTAACATGTGAATATGATTTTAATCCAAAGAGAGATAATATGAGTTCTTTTTATAAGACACTCAACCTCGCAAATGAGAAATGTAGTGAGGGTCATTTTACTTTTTGTGAGAATGAGAAAATTTTAGTTTTTCACAATCAATTTAAGGGATCTGACGCGTTAGAAATTGAAAGCCGACGTACTACAGAAATAATTTCTGAAACTACTTCTGTAATGGATGAACTCTATCCTGTTTTTCAACTTATATCTTGTGGAAAAGAAAGTCCTGACATGGCTTTAAAGTTAGCTAGTCTACATTTGTCTGGATTTGTTTAAAGATTAAAGAATTTAAAAAAATGAATTTTTCTTATTATATTACTACTCTAAAATAGTGTGAAACCATGAACAATGTATTGATTGTAGGTTCCGGTAACATGGGTGAGGCAATGCTCAGAGGTTGGGTTAAAGCTTCAAATGAATTGACCAAAATTTATGTGCGTGAGCCAAATCCTTCTAACTGGCTAAAAAATATGAATGATACAAAAAAAATAACTCTTAATCCTTTAGATATAAAGGGTCAGATAAACGTTTGTATTTTTGCTGTAAAACCACAAGTTGCTGAAAAAGTGATTAAAGAAAATAAAAATGATCTTGCAGATAATTCTTTTCTTATAAGTGTGATTGCGGGGAAAGACTTTAGTTTTTTTCATAACATTTTTAAAGTACCTTATCCGGTCATTAGAGTTATGCCAAATACACCTGTTTCTATAGAGCAGGGCGTCTCCGCTATAATAGGTAATGAATATTCTTCTGTAGCTCATATTAAATGGACAGAGCACTTCTTCAGTACATTAGGTAAGACAGTAGTTCTTGAAAAAGAAAGTATGATGGACGTAGTTACTGCAATCTCAGGATCTGGTCCAGCTTATATTTTTAATTTTGCTGAAATACTAATTGGAGTTGGTAATGATTTGGGTATACCTGAAGAAATAACTAAAACAATTGTTTTACAAACTATTGTTGGTGCGGGTCTTCTTGCAATTGATAGTAATAAGAGTCCATCGATGTTAAGAGAAGATGTAACTAGTCCAAATGGTACAACACAAGCAGCATTAAATATTCTGATGGATAAAAAAAATGGTTGGCATGAAATAATTAAAAATGCCGTATTTGCAGCATATAATAGAAGTAAATCTTTAGCAAAAAATTAAAATGAAATAATCAAAGGAATTTACATTGAATTTTATTGATTTTAATACCTTCCAAAATGTTGACATAAGAGTAGGTGAAATTAAAAAAGCTGAAACTTATCCTGAAGCAAAGAAACCTGCTTTAAAATTATGGATAAATTTTGGACAACATATAGGAGAAAAAAAATCCTCTGCTCAGATTACAGATCATTATAAACCAAATGACTTAATTGGTAAGAAAATTTTAGCCGTGATAAATCTTAAACCGAGACAAATTGGAAATTTCATTTCTGAGGTTTTAGTTTTAGGAGTTCCTGATATGAAAGAGGAAGGTGTTTTTTTAGTGGTTCCAGACAATGAAACTAAAATTGGGAGTCGTTTATATTAGCATTTTCTATTTCTTCACGCCAGTGAAGCCTACATAGTGATATATAACTTTCATTCCCGCCAATTTGAATTTGCTCTCCTTTAGTAATTACTTTTCCTTCTTTATTTAATCGTGCAACCATTGTAGCTTTCCTTCCACAATGACAGATGGTTTTTATTTCTCTGATTTCTTCAGCTATAGACAATAGAACAAGAGAACCAGGAAATAATTCTCCTTGGAAATCAACTCTTAAACCATAGCAAAGAACTGGGATTTGGAGATCATCGACAACTCTTGCAAGTTGCCAAACTTGTTTTTTTGATAGAAATTGAGCTTCATCTAGAAGTATACAATTTAATTTTTTTTCTTTGACTTTTTCTTTTATTATTAAAAATAAGTCATCTTCTGAGTCAAATAGGTGGGCTTTCCCTTCAATTCCAATTCTACTTACAATTTTAGGTTGTCCGGCTCTATTATCTAGTTTGGCAGTAATTAGAAAGGGTTCCATTCCTCTTTCTCTATAGTTATGAGCAGCTTGTAGCAAAATCGTCGATTTACCTGCATTCATCGTAGAATAATAAAAATATAACTTTGCCATTTCAGTAGTTTTTTATTTTAAAAATCTAGGTTATTTAATTCTTGTAAAGATATAATAGAAAGTTCTTTTTCATTAAGATTTTTCATAGAATGCGCTGCAGCCCAGGCACCTGTAGTAGAAGTATAATAGGGAAGATTTTTTTCTAATGCTAACATTCTTATACCTTTACTATCTGCTATAGATTGGAGGCCTTCAGTTGTGTTTATTACCAAATTAATTTTATTATCAGTTAATAAATCAATAATGTTAGGCCTTCCTTCATAGGCTTTATTTACTCCTATAGCTTTTATATTATTATTTGAAAGAAATTGTAAAGTTCCAGTTGTAGCTAAAATATTAATTCCTAATTCATCAATTATCTTACAAATTTCTAATAATTTTGGGTTTTTATCTTTTTCTTTAACCGAAACAAATGCAGTACCTTTGTTAGGAAGTTCTATACCAGAAGCAATTTGTGATTTTAAATATGCTTTTGCAAAATTCTTATCAATTCCCATCACTTCACCAGTGGAACGCATTTCTGGTCCTAACAAAATATCTGTTCCAGGAAACTTATTAAAAGGTAATACTACTTCCTTAACTGCAAAGAAATTAAGATTAGGTTCCTCAATAATATTTTTTGAAATTCCTGCCATTATTAATGCTGCTATTCCAGGGATTGGTTTACCTATAACTTTAGAAACAAAAGGAAGTGTCCTAGAAGCTCTAGGGTTTGCTTCAAGGACATAAATATCTCTACCATTTATTGCAAATTGAATGTTGATTAAACCCACTACCTGCAATTCTTTTGCTAGCAAGATGCTTTGTTTTTTTAATCTATCAATAATTTCACTATCTAAAGAATATGGTGGAATGCAACATGCGCTATCACCCGAATGAATGCCTGCTTCCTCTATGTGTTGCATTAACCCAACTATTGTTACATTATTACCGTCTGAAATTGCATCAACGTCAATTTCTATTGCATTACTGATAAAACTATCAATTAATATTGGGTTTTCACCGCTAACTTTTACAGCATGATTAATGTACTTTTTTAAATGATCTTCATTTAAAACTATTTCCATAGCCCTACCTCCTATAACGTAAGAAGGTCTAATTACCACAGGATAATCTATTTTATTTGCTATTTTAATAGCCTCTTTGTCTGATCTGGCAATACCATTATTAGGTTGTTTAAGACCTAATTTACTTAAGAGGGTTTGAAATTTTTCTCTATCTTCAGAAATATCAATGGATTCAAGACTAGTTCCTATAATGGGGATTCCAAAATTTTTAAGGGATTTAGAAAGATTTAACGGTGTTTGTCCACCTAATTGGACAATAACGCCTAATAAATTTCCATTTGAATTCTCTTTAACAATAATTTCCATGACATGTTCAACGGTTAAAGGTTCGAAATAGAGTCTGTTGGATGTATCATAATCAGTTGATACTGTTTCGGGATTACAGTTGACCATGACTGTTTCAATCCCATTTTTAGAAAGAGCAAAACAAGCATGACAACAACAATAATCAAATTCTATTCCTTGTCCTATTCGATTTGGTCCTCCACCAAGAATGATAATTTTTTTACTTTCACTTGGATTAGATTCACAATTATTTAATTCTGTTTCATTCGTTGGATAAGTGGAATACATATAAGATGTATTAGATTTAAATTCTCCTGCGCAGGTATCTACTCTTTTATAAACAGCATTAATATTCTTTGATTTTCTTAATTCGTAAATTTCTACCTCTTTCAAGGATGTTAACTCGCTAAGCCTCATATCTGTGAAACCCAAAGATTTTATGTATAACAATTCCTCCTTACTATTTGGTAGGCCATTTTTTCTGATGTAATTCTCAAGCTCAATAATTTCTTTTATGCGTTCTAAAAACCAAAAATCTATTTTTGTAATTTTATTTATAAGTGATAATTCCATTCCATGCCGTATAGCCTGTGCAATTTGTATAATGCGTTGAGGGTTTTGTTTCGATAAAGCATTTATCATTCCTTCTTTGTCTTTGGGAATGTAAACTTCACTCAACCCCGATAAACCGATATCTAGTGAAATAATTGCTTTTTGTAGACTTTCATGAAAAGATCTTCCTATTGACATTACTTCCCCTACAGATTTCATAGAACTTCCTAATTCTGAAGAAGCTCCAGGAAACTTTTCAAATGTAAATCTAGGAATTTTTGTTACTATATAATCAATAGTGGGTTCAAAACTGGCTGGGGTCGAACCCGTTATATCATTTTTTAATTCATTAAGAGTATATCCTACTGCTAGTTTTGCGGCAATTTTGGCAATTGGAAAACCAGTAGCTTTTGATGCAAGAGCAGACGATCTTGATACTCTTGGGTTCATTTCTATTACAACCATTCTTCCATCATCGGGGTTAACTGCCCATTGGACATTTGACCCACCCGTTTCAACACCAATTTCTTTTAAAATACGTATAGAGTCTGTACGCATTTTTTGATATTCTTTATCAGTTAAAGTAAGCGCTGGTGCTACAGTAATGCTATCTCCCGTATGAACTCCCATAGGATCAACATTTTCAATTGAGCAGATGATTATTGAATTATCCATTTGATCTCTGACAACTTCTAATTCAAATTCTTTCCATCCTAATAAACTTTCGTCTACTAATACCTGATTTACAGGAGAGATTTGTAATCCATTTTTACAAATTTGAAAAAAATCGTTTGTATTATATGCAATTCCCCCACCAGCTCCTCCTAAGGTAAATGCTGGTCTTATGATTGCTGGTAAACCAATTTCTTTTAATGCTAATTCAGAATCGTCAAATTTTTCTATGATTACAGATTTTGGATACTTTATACCTAATCTTTTCATACAGTTTCTGAATTTTTTTCTATCCTCAGCTTTTTTTATTGCAGATTTAGTAGCACCAATTAGTTCTACATTTTGCTTTTTCAATATTCCTTTATCTTCTAGTTCTATAGCAATATTAAGAGCTGTTTGCCCCCCCATTGTTGGAAGTATTGCACATGGTTTTTCCTTTTTAATAATTTTTTCAACTGTAGTAGTATTTAGAGGTTCAACGTAAGTAGAGTCTGCGATTTCGGGATCTGTCATTATTGTTGCTGGATTAGAATTAATTAAAATTACACGATAGCCCTCTTCTTTAAGAGCTTTGCAAGCTTGTGTTCCAGAATAGTCAAATTCACAGGCTTGCCCAATTACTATCGGACCAGCCCCTATAATTAGTATAGTTGATATATCAGTTCTTTTGGGCATTTTAATTTTTTTATTAATTATTTGTCAGTTTGATATTAGTTAGGCAAGTAAAAAATAATAAAAATCGTTGTTTAATAACAATATGAAACTTAATTAATCATATTAAGGCTTTACCCTTTTATATCTTTCTATTATTTGAGAAGAAACTTAATTGTAATTGTCTAGAGGCATGTATGGAAGTTTATAGAACTCATAATTGTAATGAACTAACACTTAAGGATGTTGAGAAGAAGGTAACACTTTCTGGGTGGGTTCATAGAATAAGAGATCATGGTGGTGTATTATTTATTGATCTTCGTGACCATTATGGAATTACACAAGTAGTAATAGATCCTGATAGTAAAGATTTTGGAATAGCAGAAAATTTTAGGTCAGAGTGGTGTATTCAAATTATTGGTAAAGTTAAATCAAGAGATACTGATTTGATAAATAGAAATTTAAGTACTGGTGAAATTGAAGTGTTTATTGAATCTGCCAAAATTATTACAAAATCTTATGACTTACCTTTACCGGTATTTGGTGAATTGGAATATCCTGAAGAAACTAGATTAAAGTATAGATTTTTGGATTTAAGAAGAGAAGGTTTACATAAAAATATGCTTCTAAGATCTAATGTTATTTCTTCAATAAGAAAAGAAATGTGGGATATTGGATTTAATGAATTTCAAACACCAATTTTGACAGCTTCTTCTCCTGAAGGCGCTAGGGATTTTTTAGTGCCTAGTAGATTAAATAAAGGAAAATTTTATGCATTACCACAAGCTCCTCAACAATTTAAGCAATTAATAATGATGGGAGGGTTTGATAGATATTTTCAAATAGCACCATGTTTTAGGGATGAAGACCCTAGGTCAGATCGTTCTCCTACAGATTTTTATCAACTTGATATTGAAATGAGTTTTGTTAATCAGAAAGATGTATTAGATACTATTAAACCTGTAATCGAAAATATTTTTAAGCAATACGGTGGTGGCAAGAAAGTTTATAAAGAGTGGCCTTTAATTTCATATGATAATTCCATATTGTGGTATGGGTCTGATAAGCCTGATTTACGCAATCCTATTAAAATGCAAATTGTAAGTGATATATTCAGAGATTCAGGATTTGCAGTTTTTTCAAATATTTTAAAAAATAAAGGTACAGAAATAAAGGCAATTCCAGCACCTGGGGGTGGGAGTAGAAATTTTTGTGATAGAATGAATTCTTTTGCTCAAAAAGAAGGATTACCTGGCATGGGGTATATTTTTTGGAGAGAAATAGATGGAAAAATTGATGCTGCAGGTCCGTTGGCCAAAAATATTGGTGAAGAAAAATCAGAGCTTATTAGGCAACGTTTAAATTTAAGTATTGGTGATTCAGCTTTTTTTCTTGGAGGAAAACCCTCTAATTTTGAAGGATTTTCTGCAAGAGCTAGAAATCATATTGGGAATGAGCTTAAACTTATAAATGAAAATGTTTTCGCATTTGCTTGGATTGTTGATTTTCCTATGTATGAGAAAGATTCTGATAAAGATACTATTGATTTTTCGCATAATCCTTTTTCCATGCCTCAGGGAGGAATTAAATCTCTAATGGGAGACCCGCTTGATGTTAAAGGTTACCAATATGACCTTGCATGTAATGGTTATGAATTATTATCTGGAGCAATTAGAAATCATGAATTGGAAACTATGTTCAAGGCCTTTGAGCTAGCAGGGTATTCAAAAGATGAAGTTTCATCAAAATTTCAAGGAATAATTGAAGGATTAAAGTATGGTCCTCCACCTCATGGTGGATGTGCATTAGGTATTGACAGAATGATAATGTTATTAGCTGAGGAAGAAAACATAAGAGAAGTTATTATGTTTCCAATGAATCAAAAAGGTGAGGATTTAATGATGAATGCCCCTACTTCTCCTACAAACGAACAACTTAGAGAGCTAAATCTTAGAGTAATTGAACAAGATACTGAATAACTGGATTTTAACTCATGAATCAAATAAAAAAAGCATCTGAGTTCTTTTCTTCTAGAAGGTCTGTATCAGTTAGAAACTTAAAATATCCAGGGCCCTCAGAAAAACAAATTATGAATATTCTAAAAAGTGCTTTTAGAGTACCAGATCATGGTAAACTTGAACCTTGGAGAATTGTGTTAATTACAGAAGATAATAAAAAAAGTTATATTTCAATGATTGAAAAAAGAGGTAAAGAAGTAGGCATTGATTCTCCTAAAGTTGAAAAAAGTATAGTTAATTTATCAAAAACTCCTTTGATTGTTACAGTGATTTGCTCTCCCATTAATGACACAAAAATTCCAGAAATTGAACAAATTCTTTCATGTGGAGCTTTATGCTTGAATATATTAAATAATTTTCTTGCAAATGGATGGGGTGCAAATTGGTTAACAGGTTGGATGGCTAATGATAAAGAGTTAGGTAGGTTAGCATTCAATACTTCTAAAAATGAGTTTGTTGCAGGATATTTATATGTTGGTAGCTTTGATGAAAGTAGTACTGATAGACCAAGGCCACAGCTAGAGAAAAAAATTTCTTATTTTAAAATAAATTAAAAATTTTAAATTTTATTAAAAAAACACTAACTTAAGAAAATCAAATAAATTACTAGCATAGAAATTAACCAAGCAACTGTAGTAAACAGTGTTACCAAAATCATTTTCTTTTTAATATTTGCGTTAACTGGTGCAGAACTAGGAGTTCCATAAGAATTTTTCCCTTCTTCTCCTTGTGTTTTTATATTTAAGGGTAATACAACAAATAAAATGAGAAACCAAAATACGGCAAAAAGTACTAGAGATGCTGTTATTGTCATGATATTGGTAATTTTACTCTTGTTGCAATTCTATTAGTGTCCCATCAAAATTTGAGGGGTGTAAAAAAATGACAGGTTTCCCATGTGCCCCTATTTTAGGAATTTTATCGCCAATTAATTTATAATTATTTTTGATTAAATTAGTAATTGCCAATTCTAAATCTTTAACTTCATAACAAATATGATGTATTCCTCCGTTATGATTTTTATTAAAGAAATTCACTATAGGACTATTCTCTCCCAATGGTGAGATCAATTCAATTTTTGTATTTGGTAATGTGACAAAAACAACCGTTACACCATGCATTGGTTGATCTAAAGGTTCACTTACTTGGGCTCCAAAAATATTCTTATAAGTTTTTGTTGCAGAAGATATATCTTTAACGGCAATAGCAACATGATTAAGTTTTCCTAACATTTCAACCCCTAATCTTTCTGTTTATATCGTTAAAATAGTTTTGTAAGATATCTGTATAAATATTTTCCAAATCTACAATTTGTGAAACTTTAACAGATTCATCAATCGCATGCATTTTCTGTCCTACTAATCCAAATTCGACTACTGGGCATTTTGTAATAATAAATCTTGCATCAGATGTCCCGCCACTAGTTGAAAACTCAGAAGAAATACCTGTATATTTTTGGACTGATTTTTTTACTAACTGTGCTAAATATCCTGGTTTTGAATAAAAGGGTTCCCCTGATATTTTGATATCAGTTTTAATTATTGTTTTTGTTTTATTTTCAATTTTTTTTGCACATTTTTTCAACCAAACACTTATTTTTTCGCCAGTATGATTATCATTAAATCTAATATTAACGGTTACTTCAACTTGTTGTGGTATAACATTATTTGCTCTATTTTTGGTAAAAATAGACGTAGTCATTAATGTTGAGGGTTCAAAAAATTTTGAGCCATTATCCAAAGGTTTATTTTTTAATAAATAAATAAGATCCACACTCGAATTAATAGGATTTATAGCTAATTGAGGATAAGCTGAATGTCCTTGTTTTCCTATTATTGTAAAATGGCCTGTAAGTGAACCTTTTCGTCCTATTTTTATCATATCTCCCAACTTTTTTGGGCATGTTGGTTCACCAACAATACAATAATCCATACGCTCATTATTTTTATTCATCCATTCTAATATTGCATTTGTTCCGTCTTTTGCTTTTCCTTCTTCGTCTGAGGTTATTAAAAGTACAATTGAAAATATGGGTGAAGTTTCCTTACTTACTTTTAAAGCTGATAAACAAAAAGCTGCCACAGCTGATTTCATATCAACTGATCCTCGACCAAAAATTTCATTATTTATAATTTTGCCTGAAAAAGGATTCATTTTCCATTTACTAATTTCTCCTGGATCTACAACATCAATGTGTCCACAAAAGCCAAAAGTAGGTAGATTTTTAGAACCCCATCTTAAAAAAAGATTTTTAATTCCATTTCTACTTACTTCAGTTATTTTAAAATCAGTATCTTTGAATAATTCTTTAATTAATTTAAATGTACCTGCATTGTCAGGTGTCACGGATGGACACTTCACAAGCTCCGAAGTCAAATTAACAGAATTTATCATTATTTTCTCAAGTTATTAATCTCTAAGTAAATCATTTATAGAAGTTTTTGATCTTGTTTTTTCATCAACTTGTTTAACAATTACAGCACAATAAAGGTTTGGTCCTCCATTTTTAGAAGGGAGCGAACCTGGAACAACAACTGAATAGGGTGGTATCTCTCCATATATTATTTCATTAGTCTCTCTAACTACTATTTTAGTTGATTTTCCAATAAATACTCCCATACCTATGACCGCTCCCTTTCTTACTATACAACCTTCAACTACTTCTGATCTTGCACCTATAAAACAATCGTCTTCAATAATTGTTGGTGAAGCTTGCATTGGTTCTAATACACCACCAATTCCAACTCCACCTGATAAGTGAACATTCTTTCCAATTTGGGCGCATGAACCTACAGTAGCCCATGTATCTACCATAGTACCTTCATCAACATATGCCCCTAAATTAACAAAACTTGGCATTAATACAACACCAGGAGCTATATAAGCAGAGTTACGCACAATACAATTTGGTACTGCTCGAAAACCTGCTTTTTCCCATTCAACTTTTGTCCAATTTAAAAATTTATTGTCAACCTTATCCCACCAAGAACTATTTTGAGGTCCCCCAGATTGCAAGTTCATATCCTTGAGACGAAAACTTAACAAAACTGCCTTTTTAGCCCATTGGTTAACTATCCAAGAGTTATTTTCACTAGGTTCTGCTACTCGTAATAAACCATTTCCTAGTAGATCTAAGGTTTGAAGAATTGCATCTTTGATTTCATTATCTGTATGAGAAGATATATTTTCTTTATCATTCCAAGCAATATTAATTATTTTCTCTAGATTTGCTTTACTCATCCTTTATCCTTTCTGATTTTATTTTATTTATTCAAGATGAATTCTCTAACCTCAGTTTTTAAAAGTGGTGAAAATTGATTATCTGAAACTAATGTGAGATAAATATTATCATTGCTATCTTTCCATTTGCCTAAACCTTCAAAATTATAATATTCCCAAGGCAAACTTTCTAATAAAATCTCTGAATTTTTAATAATGTCTTTTTCAAATTTTATTCTCCTCAATCTTATTTTGAAACCGTCATAGAAAGAAAACTTTCTTTCAAGTATTATCAAATTTTCATCATCAATCATTTCAGCATCCACTATCTTAAAACCTTGATCAATTTTAATTTTGTCAATGATTGACCAATTATTATTTTTAAATTTATAGATTGGATGAAAATCTTTTCCCTTAGGTGGAAGTTCTGGAAGGGCATAAAGTTCACCATTATCTTTAATTGCAAGAGCCTCAATTCCATCGTTAAATAGAAGTTTATCGAAGTCTGAATGTTCTGGTATAAATTTTCCGGGACTTTTTAAAGTTTCATGATACATTATTCGGTTATTTGATTCAAAGGATATATAATATCCTTTTTTATCTATTTTTACTATAGACTCACTATCTATATTTTTGCCAGTCAATATTTCTCCTTTGCTACTAGAAAGTTGACCTTTTTCTAAAATTTTTAAGTCAATAATTTTATTTAAATTATCTCTTATTATTTTTCCTTTGAAAAAAAAAGATTTATCACTTAGTAAAACAAAATTTTCACCATTTTCTGATAAGGTAATACCCGAAATACCACCAAAATCCTTATCTTCGTATTTTAATATTTTTGAACCAAAAAGAGATAGTTGCCATTTATTTTTTGTTATTGAATATGTATAAAAGGGTCCTAAGTTGATTGTAATAGTAATCAAAAAAAAAGGTATCAGGAAAAACTTCTTATGCATTTTAGATTTGAGTAGTAAAAAAATATTCAAAGGATATAATAATAAAGAGAGATATTTTATATATTGTTGTTTTTATAAATTGAAGTTAGATAGAATACATACATAATACAATTATACAAATGAACTCATTAATTCAAATAATATCTGCACTATTAAACATTATTTCGTGGCTTGTAATTATAGATGTTATTATGTCTCTACTTATTCAATTTAGAGTTCTGGATCAAAGAAATCAAATAGTTTCCCAGATTTGGTTATCAATCAGAAATATTATGGAACCAATTTATTCAAAGATACGGTCTTTTTTACCTAATACTATTGGATTTGATTTAGCACCCGCAGTTTTGCTCTTTGGAATATTTGCTTTGCAAGTAATCATCAAAAATAATTTTTATCAGTACTAATTATTTTTCATTCTTCTGTAAGCTAATATTTTCAATCTCAAAGCGTTTAAATTAATAAACCCTGTTGCGTCTCCTTGATTATAAACTCCATGATCATCTTCAAATGTGACTTGCTTTTCTGAATAGAGGCTAAGTTTTGACTTTCGAGCTACAGCCTTAACACTTCCTTTATATAATTTAAGCGTTACTTCACCTTCAACATGTTTTTGACTGTAATTAATTAAAGATTGTAGCATTTCTCTTTCAGGAGAATACCAGAGTCCGTTATATATCAATTCAGAATATTTTGGCATTAATTCATCTTTTAAATGAGAAGCGCCTCTATCTAAAGTGATACTTTCAATTGCTCTATGTGCTTCTAGTAAAATTGTACCTCCAGGGGTTTCATAAATCCCCCTAGATTTCATTCCTATAAATCTTCCCTCCACAAGGTCAAGCCTCCCAATTCCATGATTGCCACCAAACTGATTTAATTTTTCTAGTAGCTCATGTTCTTTTAGCTTTTCGTCATTGATAGCAATCATATCACCATTTTTAAATCTTATCTTTACAAATTCTGCTTTTTGAGGAGCCTCTTCTGGGGAACAAGTTCTTTGAAAAACATATTCTGGAGCAATTTTAGACGGATCCTCTAATATTTTACCTTCAGATGATGTATGTAGTATATTAGCATCGATAGAAAAGGGAGCTTCACCTTTCTTATCTTTTGATATAGGAATTTGATTTTTCTCTGCAAACTCAAGTAATCTACTTCTGCTATTTAAATCCCACTCTCTCCAGGGGCTAATTATTCTAATATTTGGATTTAATGCATAACAAGACAATTCAAATCTAACTTGGTCATTACCTTTTCCCGTTGCTCCATGTGAAACAGCATCTGCATTAACTCTTTCAGCTATTTCAATTAACTTTTTAGATATTAATGGTCTAGCTATAGCAGTCCCCAACAAATATTGCCCTTCATATTGTGCGTTTGACCTAAACATGGGAAAAACAAAGTCTCTAACAAATTCTTGTCTTAAATCTTCTATAAAAATATTTTCAGGTTTTACGCCTAAGAGAAGGGCTTTTTCCCTTGCAGGTTCTAATTCTTCTTCTTGTCCTATGTCTGCCGTAAAAGTGACAACTTCATAATTGTAATTTAATTGAAGCCATTTTAAAATTATGGATGTATCCAAACCACCTGAATAAGCTAATACTACTTTGCCAGGTTTTTTGTTCATTTTAAAAATCCCTTTAATAGATTGAAATTTATTAGATTTATTAACTAAATTTTTGTTTTTAACAACAAGAAAAATATGAAATCAAATCTTTATTTCAATTAAGATAGTAAATCCTTTTAATGTAACTTATTTGATTATTAATAATGTATATGCTTTAATTAGCATGATGAGTAAATTATTTAATTTCAATTTCAATACTACTCCTAATGTCCTTTTTGGATCGAATATTTTAAAATCTTCCGTATCTGAAATAAAAAAAATTTTGGGGCCTAGGATTTTTTTAATCTCAGATCCTACCCTTTCTAAGATAGGATTATATAATTCTTTAGTAGATGATCTTATATCTAAAGGAATTAAAATTAAAATTTTTGATAAGGTAAATGAAGACCCATCTATTGAAAATTTACAATCTGCAATTGAAGAAGCTACTATTTATTTAGCCACGGGTGTAATAGGTTTTGGGGGTGGCTCGCCAATGGATGTAGCGAAGTTAACTGCATTAATGTTAGGATCAAATGATAAAATTGATGAAATTTGGGGAGTAGATAAGGTTGTAGGTCCAAGGTTACCGCTTATATTAATACCAACAACTGCAGGAACGGGATCAGAAGTTACACCTATATCTATAATAACCTTGTCAAATAGCGAAAAAAAAGGTGTATCATCAAAAGTAATTATTCCCGATTTAGCTATCTTAGACCCAATTCTAACTTCAGATCTACCTTCTAAAACAACAGCTAGTACTGGAATAGATGCTATGGTTCACGCTATAGAGGCTTTTACCTCAAAAAGTAAAAATAATAATCCAATCTCAAAAGCTCTTGCTGAAAAATCCCTAATGTTACTAAGTACTTCAATTATAAAAGCGGTGGAAAATGGAAAGAATGATGCGGTAGCTAGAAACCAAATGCTTTTGGGGTCACTGATGGCAGGAATGTCTTTTGCAAATTCTCCAGTTGCTGCAGTACATGCCTTGGCTTATCCCCTTGGAGGACTATATAAAATTACTCATGGATTATCTAACGCACTAATATTACCTCATGTAATCAGATTTAATATGAAAGATGATGAAACTAGAGATTCATATCTCCATTTATCTGACATTATTTTTCCACAATTTAAGCACATTAAATATTTAGAGGATAAGACTTTGGCATTCATAAATGAATTTATTAACTTGTCAAAAAGATTTAATTTACCAACTAGGATTAGAGATCTAGGTATCCCAAAAAAAGCATGTAAAACAATGTCTATTGAAGCTATGAAGCAAGAAAGATTGCTAATAAATAATCCAATATGTATAACACAAAAAGATGCACAAAAAATATATGAACAAGCGTGGTAATTAATTTCATAAAAATTTATAAAAGTAATTTTTTTTGGTTTTGATATGTCTTCACTGCTAAGTTTTAATCACTTCTCAAAAAATAAATATGATGAAATTCTAATTATAGCGCATGGTCTTTTTGGTTCAAAAACAAACTGGATGAGCACAGCTAAATTTTTGTGTGAAAATTTACACCTTGAAATCATCGTAGTAGATTTAAGAAATCATGGGTCATCGTTTTGGTCAGATTATCATGATTATTTTTGTATTGCTGAGGACTTAATTAAATTAACTGAAAGTTTTTCTAAAAGGGTTAATTTACTTGGGCATTCAATGGGAGGAAAAGCTGCAATGGTTGCATCTATTTCAAGGCCTGAAATTTTTAAAAAACTAGTTGTAGTTGACATAAGTCCAGTAAATTACGAGGAATCTGAGTTCATTAATTATATAGAATTATTACAAGAATTAAATTTAAATGAAATTCAATCAAGAAAAGAAGCTGATATTGAGCTACAGCAAACAATAGTTGATAGAAGTCTAAGATCTTTTTTATTACAAAACCTTTATTTAGACGAATACAATAATTATAATTGGAAAATCAATTTAGAGTCTTTGAAAAAAAATATAGAAAATATAAAATTATTTCCGAAAATTCAAAATAGCTTCAAAGGTAAGACACTTTTTTTAAAAGGAAAAAATTCTAATTATATCCAAGAAAAACATCTTCCTTTAATAAATGATTTTTTCCCCAATTATTCTCTAAGAGAAATTGCAAATTCAGGGCATTGGCCTCATGTTGAACAGCAGGATTTATTTAGAAAAGAGTTATTAACTTTTTTTGCATAAAATTAAAATATAATTAAACTCTCTCAATTGCTAGAGAAATACCTTGACCTCCTCCTATACACATAGTTATCAATCCAAAAGTTCCGTCAATTCTTTCTAATTCATGAATTGCTTTAATTGTTAAGATTGCTCCTGTTGCTCCAATTGGATGACCTAAGGCTATTGCTCCACCATTAGGGTTGACTTTTTCTGGATTTAGTTTCAATTCTTTAGAAACTGCACACGCTTGAGCTGCAAAAGCTTCATTGCTTTCAATTACATCAAAATCTTTTTCACATAAGCCAGTTTTTTCAAAAAGTTTTTTTACAGCGATTATTGGACCTATACCCATCACTTCAGGTCTTACTCCTGAATGAGAATAACCTAATATTTTTGCTTTAACTTTTAATCCATTAGATCCAGCGGCTGCAGCGGTACTCAGAACTAAAGCAGCGGCACCGTCGTTTAAACCTGATGAGTTTCCTGCAGTTACGGTACCTTTTTCCATAAATACGGACTTCAAACTTTTTAAGCTTTCTAGATCTGTTTTTTTAGGGTGTTCGTCAACATTAAATGTATTTGTTTTTATTTCGATATCTACTATCTGTTCTTTAAAATAACCCTTTTCAATTGCATCAAAAGCTCTTTTTTGACTTTCTAAAGAAAAACTGTCTTGTACTTCCCTAGAAATATTATACTCGCTAGCAACATTTTCAGCAGTAACTCCCATATGACCTGTACCAAAAGGACAATTTAATGCTCCTAACATCATATCTTCAACCATAGTATTGCCCATTCTTTTACCCCACCTATTAGATTTAATAATATGTGGTGAAGTACTCATATTTTCTGATCCTCCTGCAAGGCCAAAATTGGCATCTCCTAATGTTAAACTTTGAATAACAGAAACTATTGCCTGTAAACCTGACCCGCATAAACGATTTACATTCATAGCAGCTACGCTTTTGGGCATTCCAGAATTTAATGAGATTACTCTTGAAAGGTACATATCTTTAGGCTCAGTATTTATAACATGACCAAAAGCAACCTGGCCAAACTCATTTTTGTCAACTCCTGAATTTTCTAAAGCCTTTTTTGCAACCACAGTCCCAAGTTCAATTGGTGATACTGATTTTAGTGATCCTCCAAAGCTACCAATTGCAGTTCTAGATCCAGATAAAATTACAACTTCTTCTTGCATAAAAATATTGTTCCTCATAGTTTTTAAAAAATTTATTAAAGTAATTTATAATTATAATTTTGAGCATTTTAATATATTTATATTATGAGTAATTTAAGTTTAAAACAAATATAAAAATTTTAAAAAAGAAAAAATGGGAAGATTAGCTTATATAAACGGTAAATTTGTCAAAGAGGAGGAAGCATATATCTCAATTTTTGATAGGGGATTTTTATTTAGTGATGCAATTTATGAAGTTACAGCTGTAATTGATAAGAAGTTAGTTTCTTGGAAAGGACATTTAAATAGACTAAGATACAGTTTGTCAGAACTAAATATAAAATTTACTTATTCAGATGAAGAACTATATTCTATTCATAAAAAACTTATAGAACAAAATAAGATTAATGAAGGTTTGGTTTATTTACAAATATCAAGGGGTAAGGCTGAACGGGATTTTGCCTTTCCAAAACCTGAAGTAGAACCAACAGTTGTGCTTTTTACGCAAATAAAAAATTTAATAAATAATCCAAAAATTAATTTCGGTTCCAAAGTTATTTCTTCACCAGATCTCAGATGGGGAAGAGCTGATATTAAAACAGTTCAATTACTGTATGCTTCAATAATGAAACAAAAGGCTTTGGATTTAGGCAAAGACGATGTGTGGTTTGAAAATAATAAATTAATTACTGAGGGAAGTTCTAATAATACTTTCATCATATCTAACAATGGGACACTTATTACAAGATCCTTATCTACAAAAATCCTTCCAGGTATAACTAGAAAATCAATATTAGAATATGCAAAGAAAGCTAATTTTAAAATTGAAGAAAAATCATTTACTATTGAAGATACAAAGAACGCAAAAGAAGCTTTTTCTTGTTCTTCTACAACTTTTATAATGCCGGTGGTTGAGATTGACGACTGCAAAATTGGTAGTGGTACTCCTGGACAGCACACCTTGGAACTACGTAAACTATATATAAAAAATGTAAGAAAAGAATTAATTTGAAGTTATTTTTTATATTGATTCATAACTTTCTCTACTTCAGCTCTGTTTCTTTCTATTTGAAAATTACTTTTCCATCTCTCATAGGGCATTCCATAAATTAATTCTTTAGCTTGATCTTTATCGATTTGAAAACCTTTTTTTTCAGCTTCTTCAGTATACCATCTAGATAAACAATTTCGGCAAAATCCTGCTAAATTCATTAGATCTAAATTCTGGACATCTGTTCTATTAGAGAGGTGATTTAGTAGCCTTCTAAATGTTGCTGCTTCTAGTTCTTCTGTATTTAAATTTTTCATTTTGACTCAAACCTTATAAAAAAATTAGAATTAGTACTTATCTTAAAATATTTCTAATTGGAAATAAATAAATTCTAGATGCTAATTTACCACAAAACCAACCTTTATGTAGGATAAATTAGAAAGTGTTTAAATTAAAAATAATATCTACTATTGTCCACATAAAATTAATTTGATTAAAATAATGGATTTAGAATTCTATGGCTGAAGGTATAAGAAGAAATAGAAATGTTAAAATTGTTGCAACATTAGGTCCTGCATCTAGCACTGAAGCGATGGTTTCAAAATTATTTAAAGAAGGAGTTGATGTTTTTCGTCTTAATTTAAGTCACGGATTACATAGTGAAATAAAAAAAAGACATGAAATTATTAGAAGCGTTGAAAAAAAATTTGGTAGACCAATCTGTATCCTAGCTGATCTACAAGGGCCAAAATTAAGATGTGGAGAATTCAAAAATAAAGAGGCAGAATTAGTAACTGGACAATCTTTTATTTTTGATAAAGAAAGAAAACTAGGAGATTCTAATAGAGTTTATCTTCCTGAATTTAAAGTTTTCACCAATTTGGAAAGAGGATCTAAAGTACTTGTTAATGACGGTAAAATTAGACTAAAAGTTAAAGAAGTAAATAAAAGTTTTGTCAAAACAGAAGTATTAGTAGGTGGGGTTATATCTGATAAAAAAGGAATAAATGTTCCTGACCAAGTTTTACCTTTAACTGCACTTTCTAAAAAAGACTTAAGTGATCTAGAATTTGTTTGTGATCTTGGGATAGAGTGGTTAGGCCTTTCTTTTGTTCAAAGAGCAAAAGATGTTAAAGAAGCAAAAAAAATAGTTCGTGGAAGAGCGGCAATTTTGTCAAAAATTGAAAAACCATCAGCAGTTGATGCATTCGAAGAGATTTTAGAAGAAACTGACGCAGTTATGGTTGCCCGTGGGGATTTAGGAGTTGAGCTTCCAATTGAGACTCTTCCGCCAATTCAAAAAAGGTTAGTAAGACAATGTAGACATTCTGGAAAACCAGTAATTGTAGCTACTCAAATGATGGAAAGTATGATTAATTCACCTGTACCAACTAGGGCTGAAGTCTCTGATGTAGCCCAAGCAATTTATGAAGGGGCGGACGCTGTTATGTTATCTGCTGAAAGTGCAGTAGGTAACTACCCGGTAGAAGCAGTTAAAACAATGAACAGTATTGCGACTGAAGTTGAAAAAGAAAAAACATATCGTCAAGTTATAGAATCTTCTAGAACTCCTCTTAAAGGTGATGTTTCAGATGCAATAACAGTAGCTGCAAGAGAAGTTGCTGAAACAACTAATATCAAAGTCATTTGTTGTTTTACAGAAACAGGAACTACAGCTTCACTAACGTCTCGTGAGAGACCAAAAGTACCTATAATTGCTTTAACTCCAAAAATAACAATAGCTAGAAAACTAACTTTGAATTGGGGTTTGCACTGTATAATAACAGAAGAGCTTACAAGATTCAAAATGGCTGTTGTTAATGCTGCAAAAGCAGCTCGAATGTATGGATTTGCAAAAAATAATGACAAAATTATTGTAATAGCAGGTGTTCCTTTTAACGTATCAGGAACAACTAATATTCTTAGAGTTGCTCCAGCTGATGAGAAAAAAATATTTGAAGGAGAAATTAATTAAGTTTTTCAATAAGAATGTAATATTTCAACTATTTTTTGTCTTGCAATTTTTTTTAATAGATACTAATAAAAAAAAAATAATTATTAGGTGATCACATGCCAAAAATGAAAACTAAGTCAGGTGCTAAGAAGAGGTTTAAACCTACAGCTTCTGGAATGTTAAAGGCTGCCCAAGCTGGTAAAAGGCATGGTATGATTAAGCGTTCAAGAAAATTTATTAGAAATGCACGAGGTACAACTACTCTTTCTAAGGCTGACGAAGGAATTGTTAAAACCTACATGCCGTATGCAAGGTAAAGGATAACAGATGTCACGAGTTAGGCCCGGTTCAGTAACTAAAGCTAGACATAAAAAAATTCTTAAGGCAGCAAAAGGTTACTATGGAGCAAGAAGCAGAACATTTAAAACTGCTGCCCAAGCGGTAGATAAAGCTCTACAATATGCTACCAGAGATAGAAGAGTAAAAAAGAGAACTTTTAGATCACTTTGGATCCAAAGAATAAATGCTGCAGTTAGGGAATTAGAACCATCTTTGAATTACAGTAAATTTGTCTATGGTTTGACTAAAGCAAATGTAATTGTTGATAGAAAAATACTATCTGAGCTGGCTGTTAATGAGCCTGAAACTTTCAAGAAAATATTTGATATTGCAAAATCAAAAATAGCATAGACTTTTATTTAATAATATTAAGGGTAGATACTAGGTATAATTTCATGATTTGAATTTTATATATTTTAAACTTAAAGTATTGAGGCTCTTAATGAGTGAAATTA
Organism: uncultured Alphaproteobacteria bacterium; assembly: GCA_902562285.1. Lineage (GTDB taxonomy): Bacteria > Pseudomonadota > Alphaproteobacteria > Rhodobacterales > Rhodobacteraceae > CACIIZ01. The sequence continues at coordinate 34,915 of CACESU010000007.1, forward strand.
AAAAAACAGAAAATATTTTTTTAAAACTAATATCGTCATCTAAAAATTTAGAAGAACTTGAGAGTATAAGAATTAGGGCTTTGGGTAAAAAGGGCGAAGTTTCTAATCTTATGAAATCAATAGGTTTAATGGAGGAAACAGAGAGAAAAATAAAAGCTCCATTACTTAATGCACTTAAAGATAAAATTATTGAAAATTTAGAAAAAAAGAAAAACATAATAAATGAGGATATTTTAAATAAAAGAATTTCTTCTGAGTGGAGTGATATATCAAGACCTGTTAGGCCAACACATAAAGGAAAAATACATCCTATAAGTCAAGTTACTGAGGAGATAGTTGAAATTTTTTCAGATCTAGGTTTTTCAATTGCGGAGGGACCTCAAATAGAGAGTGATTGGTATAATTTTGATGCTTTAAATATTCCTCCAGAGCATCCGGCTAGACAAGAATTTGATACCTTTTATGTCAAACATAATAACCAAAATATCAAAGAACCTAATGTTCTTCGAACTCATACTAGTCCGGTTCAAATTAGGCATATGGAAAAGACAGATGGAGTACCCTGTAGAATTATTGTACCAGGAAAAGTTTTTCGTTCAGATTATGATCAAACTCATACTCCAATGTTTAATCAACTCGAAGGTCTTGCTATTGATAAAGATATAAATATGAGTCATTTGAAATGGACTTTAGAAGAATTTTGTCGTACTTTTTTTGATATAGATGATGTCATACTTAGATTTAGATCAAGTCATTTTCCTTTTACTGAACCTAGTGCTGAAGTTGATATAAGGTGTTCTTGGGAAGATGGGTTATTAAAGTTAGGTCAAGGTGATAGTTGGTTAGAAATTTTGGGATCAGGTATGGTGCATCCTAATGTGCTTAGATCTTGCAAAGTTGACCCTGAAATTTATCAAGGTTTTGCTTTTGGAATGGGAATAGATAGATTAGCCATGCTAAAATACGGCATACCTGATTTAAGATCTTTTTTTGATAGTGACATTCGTTGGTTAGATCATTATGGCTTTGATCCTTTACATAAACCCTCAATTCATAATGGACTTTGATGTTTTACAATAAAACTTTTGGGTATTTTTGATAATGAAATTTTCAATTAGTTGGTTAAAAACCTATCTAGATTATAATGAGAGTATAGATGTATTAGTGGATTATCTAAATGACCTTGGATTAGAGGTAGAAGAAGTTGATGATCCTACTAAGAATTATAGCAATTTTGTAATTGGAAAAATTAGTCATGTTGAAAAACATCCCAATGCTGACAAACTTAAGGTTTGTACAGTATTATTAGGAAAAAATACCAAAACTATAGTATGTGGAGCAAATAATGTAAAAACTGGAATGGGTGTAGTTGTTGCATTACCAGGAACCTTTATTCCTGGCTTGGGTAAAAAAATTTCAGTGGGTAAAATACGAGGAGTGGAAAGTTTTGGAATGATGTGCTCTGAAATGGAATTAAATTTATCAGATGAACACGATGGAATTATAAGCCTAAGTAATCCAAACATTGGTGGAAATTTCTGTGATTGGTTAAAATTAAATAACCCTAGCAAAATCGATCCTGTTATTGAAATTGCCATAACTCCTAATAGACCAGATGCTCTTGGTGTTTATGGTATTGCTAGAGATTTGCATGCAAAAGGTTTGGGCAAATTGGTTCCTAGACAGATTAAAAAAATCTCTCCTTCTATAAAGAGTCCTATAAGTATATCACTTGATAATTGTGTTTCAAACAAAGATTGCCCATATTTTGTTGGTAGATATATCAAGGATATTAATAATTCGTCTTCTCCACGTTGGCTTACTGATAGACTAAAAAAAATTGGCCTCCGTCCTATTTCAGGTTTAGTTGATTTAACCAATTTTTTGACTTTTGATAGCGCCAGGCCATTGCATGCTTTTGATGCAGATAGATTAGAAGGTGATCTTATAGTGAGGAAAGCAAATAATGGAGAGCAACTTAAAGCTCTAGATGGTAATATATATAAACTAGATGATACTATGACAGTAATTGCTGACGCTAAAGGTGTTCAAGCTATTGGAGGAATTATAGGTGGAGAACAAAGTGGATGCTCAGAATATACTAAGAATATTTTTGTAGAGTCAGCTTACTTTGATCCAATATCAACTGCTAAGACAGGTAGAAAATTAGGTTTGATAACAGATGCTAGGTATAGATTTGAAAGAGGTATTGATCCTTCTTTCACGGAAAGTGGTTTAGATTATTATACTCAATTAGCACTAAATTTATTCGGAGGAGAACCTTCTGATTTAATTATTACAGGGAAAAACCCTCATAACCCCAAAATTTTTGAACTGAGTATTGATAAAGTTGAAAAAGTGACTGGAATAGTAATAAAGATTGAAAAACAAATTGATATATTATTAAAACTTGGTTTTAAAGTTGAAAAACAAAATAAAAAAATTTTAGTAAGTACACCAAGTTGGCGACCTGATATAGCTGGTGAAATTGATTTAGTTGAAGAAATAATAAGAGTGACTTCACTAAATAAGTTAATTTCTACCCCATTGCCCCAAAAGGATTTAGGTGTTTCTAGAAGTAACCTAAACAAATCACAACAAAATGTAAGTAAAACAAGGAGATTTCTAGCATCTGTCGGCTTAAAGGAAACTATAAACTACAGTTTTATTGATAAAAAAAGTGCTGAAATTTTTAGTGATAATAATAATTTAGTTATGCTTTCAAATTCCATTAGTTCGGAAATGACACATTTAAGACCATCTCTAATACCAGGCTTGCTAGAGATTATAAAAAAAAACCAGGCTCGAGGTTTAAATGATATTGCAGTTTTTGAAATTGGTCAGACTTTCTATGGATCTGAGCCAGGTGAAGAAAAGTTAGAATTAAGCGGTGTTTTTTTTGGTTATACTAACGAAAGAAATGCCTTCCAAAATAGGCGTAATTTTGATATCTATGATGCAAAATTTTGTGTAGAAGAAACTTTGAAGAATATAGGTATTAATCCTGACAGTTTGTTTTTGGAAAGGGAAGTTCCAACTTATTTCCATCCTAATAAGTCAGCATACATAAAATTAGGCAAATTTAAAAAATTAGGTCTATTTGGAGAATTAAACCCTAAACTTACAAACTGGTACGGGTTCAAAAATAGTCCAATTATTTTTTCAATATTTTTAGAAGAAATAGTAGAAAATTATAAGGTAAAAAAACTTAAATTTGAAAATTCACCATATCCCTCTGTTGTAAGAGATTTTGCATTTGTTGTAGACGAAACGATAGAGGTTCAAAATATTGTAAAAACAATCAGAAAAATTGATAAAGAACTTATTGTTGGGATTAAACTTTTCGATGTTTTTGAAGGACAAAAAGCTTACGAACAAATTGGTAAGAATAAAAAATCATTAGCATTTGAAGTAATTTTACAATCAAAAGATAGAACATTGATAGAAAATGAAATAGAAGAGTTGTCTAAAAAAATAATATCAAATGTTACTGATTTAACAGGAGGTAGTTTACGTTAACTAAAGATAATGTTAAATATATTCAATATCGGTTATCTCATAGTTTTTTGTGCCACCAGGGGATTTTACTTCTACACTGTCTCCTACTTCCTTCCCAATTAAGGCTCTTGCTAAAGGGGATTTTACATTTAATTTGTTTTTTTCAATGTTTGCCTCTGGCTCACCAACTATTTGGTAAACCTTTTCTTCCTCAGAATCTTCGTCGATGATGCTCACAGTTGCAGAAAACTTTATACTTCCAGAAAGTTTTTTCGGGTCTATTACTTCTGCTAAACTAATTATACCTTCAAGTTCTTTTATTCTTCCTTCTACAAATGACTGTTTTTCTCTTGCAGCATGATATTCGGCGTTTTCTGAAAGATCCCCATGTTCTCTAGCTTCTGCTATTGCTTTAATAATATTGGGGCGTTCGTTAGACTTAAGATATTTTAATTCTTCGTTAAGAGATTCAAAACCATTTAAAGTAAGAGGTACTTTATCCATTTTTATTTCCATCATATTTCAAATAAACGATCATTAAAAATACTTGGCTCTTTAAATTAATTAATTTAACAACTATAATAATAAAAAATAAATCTAAATCATTATATGTGTCAAGAAAAGCTATTTTAAGGAGATATTTATGTCCGTAATAAAAAGGGAGTCAATTGAATATGACGTTGTTATTGTTGGTGCTGGTCCAGCTGGATTATCTGCAGCAATAAAACTAAAACAATTGAATTCTAATTTACAGGTTGTAGTTTTAGAAAAAGGTTCTGAGGTTGGTTCACATATTATTTCAGGTGCTGTACTTGACCCAATTGGATTAAATAAGCTTTTTCCTAACTGGCAAAGTATGGGTGCACCTATAAAAACGAAGGTGTCAGATGATAAATTTTATTTTCTTGGTCCAGCTGGCGGTATACGCATTCCTAATATTTTAATGCCACCACTAATGTCCAATCATGGTAATTATATAGTTTCTATGTCAAAAGTTTGCAGATGGTTGGCTACACAGGCGGAGCAATTAGGGGTAGAGATTTTTCCAGGAATGGCATGTTCTGAGCTGATTTATGGAAATTCCAATGAGTTAAAAGGTGTTATTGCAGGCGAGTTTGGTAAGAATTCTAGTGGTGAACCTGGTTCAATGTATGAACCAGGTATGGAAGTTCTTGGTAAATATGTTTTTATTGCCGAAGGCGTAAGAGGTTCATTAGCGAAAAATATCATATCAAATTACAACTTAGCAAAAAATTCAGATTTCCCAAAATTTGGAATTGGGATTAAAGAAGTTTGGGAGGTAGAAACTGGTAAATATAGGGAAGGTCAAGTTGTTCATACAATGGGGTGGCCTTTAGGTAATTCAACTGGTGGAGGATCTTTTTTATATCACGGTAGTGATAATCAAGTATATGTAGGCTTTGTAGTTCATTTGAATTATAAAAACCCTCACTTATTTCCCTATAAAGAATTTCAAAGATTTAAACATCATCCGTTTATTTATGATTTACTGAAGGGAGGTAAAAGAATTGAGTATGGAGCCCGAGCGATTAGTGAAGGAGGGGTACAGTCTGTACCAAAATTATCTTTTCCTGGAGGCGTTTTGATTGGTTGTTCTGCAGGTTTTGTAAATGTACCAAGAATTAAAGGTAATCATAATGCAATTTTGTCAGGAATTGCAGCGGCTGAAGCTGCCAATTTAGCCTTAAATAATGGACGATCTAACGATTCGCTAGAAGAGTATGAAAAAAAGATTGTAAATGGATATGTTTTTAAAGATCTTAATCCTGTTAAAAATGTTAAACCATTATGGTCTAGGTTAGGTCTTTTCCTAGGTATCATACTAGGTGCAATTGATATGTGGTGTGCAAATATAATTGGAAAAAATTTGTTTGGAACTTTGAAGCATAAATATCCAGATCATAGTAGTCTAGATCTAGCTTCAAAAGCTAAAATTATTAATTATCCAAAAGCAGATGGTAAAATAAGTTTTGAACGCCTAGATAGTGTAAGTTTTTCTGGAACCTCACATAGTGATGGTCAAGAATGTCATTTAAAATTAAATGATAAGACAATTCCTACCAAATTTAATTTACCAAATTTTAATGAACCAGCTCAAAGATACTGTCCTGCAGGGGTTTATGAAATATTGACTGATAAAGAACAATCTGAACCTAGATTTCAAATAAATTATCAAAATTGCGTACATTGTAAAACATGTGATATCAAAGATCCAAGTCAAAATATAACATGGAAAACTCCACAAGGTGGAGAAGGACCAAACTACTCTACTATGTAACTAAAATCATAATCATGTATTTAAATGTTTAGTATTTGTCAATGATAGTCAATTATTTTTTTTTATTAATAATACTTCTAATCAGTACAGTTTCTCCATTAAGTGGTAATTCTATTTCTGGATCAATACTTGCTTCAAAATATTCATCATCAATAAATGACTTCCAAAAATCTGCGGACTTTAATCTTAAAATCCTAGAAAGTGGCATTGATGATCCTGCCATTTATAATGATGCTCTTTTATATTTGGTTGCTTCTGGCAATTTCAATGATTCATTTAAACTGTCAAAAAAAATGTTTGATTTAGACATAAGATCGCCCGCACTTGGTTTAGTAATGATAATTGAAAAAATTAGTAAAGGAAAAATTAATGAAAGTATTTCTCTGGTTAATTTGTTTGAAAAAGACCTACCCTCAGTTTTAGTTGCTTCAATAAGGGGTTGGATGAATTTAAAAAATGGCAAACTAGAGGATTCATTATTCGAGTTTAAAAAATTAAGTGATGCTGATTTAAATTTTGATCTTGGTGCGTATTACTCAGCTATTGCTTATTCAAAATCTTCAAAAAATGAAGAAGCTCAGAAAATTATCAATAAAAATAATGACAATTTCAAGTTATTAGGAAAAAACTTTGAAATATTAAAATCTGAAATTATGGTAATGAGTGGAGAAAGTTCTAAAGTTCAAGAAACCTTAAAGAACTCTATTAGCAAATTTTTAAATGACATCACATTAAAGGAGTTGTATCGAAAAATTAAGAATAATAATCAATACTATTATCAAATTTTTCAAGATGAAAACAATGGAATATCTGATACATTATTGCTCTTTGCACAGAGTGAGAGTAAGCAAATAAATCAAAAACTAGTTGAAATTTTTTATTGTCAGTTAGCATATTTTTTAAGTAAAAATAATCCTAGATTTAAACTTAAGTTGGCAAAAGCACTAAATACAGCAGGTTTATTTAAAGAATCTCAAGAAATTTTACTTACTATTTCAAGAGATGACATTTTCTATATTGAATCGAGGTTAATTTTAGCAGATTCTGCTAATGAAAATTCATTTGATGTTCAGGCAATAAATATTTTAAATGACCTGATTGAAACTCAAAACAACACTTTTGAAATTTATGAACTTTTGGGGAATATATATCGATATCATGAAAAATTTAAATTAGCGGAAATAGCTTATTCAAAAGCAATATACTTAACTCAAAATTCTGAATTTGGTAATCAAAACTTATGGTTGCTTCATTTTTTTAGAGGAATAGCACTCGAACAATTAAAAAATTATGAGCGATCTAAACAAGATTTAAGGAAAGCTCTTTCTTTAATGCCGGATCAACCACAGGTATTAAATTATTTGGGCTATATGTTAATTGAACAAAAGGAAAATTTAAATGAAGCCTTAGAGATGATTAAAAAAGCTGTAAAAATAAGCCCACAAAGTGGTTATATTATAGATTCGTTAGCATGGGGATTATACCAATTAGGTAGATATTCTGAAGCAATAGAACCAATGGAAAAAGCTATCGAATTAGAACCTGAAGATCCAATAGTTAATGATCATCTGGGAGATATTTTATGGAAAATTGGTAGGAAGAGAGAAGCATATTTTCAGTGGAAAAAAGCATTAATTTTCAATCCAAAACAGGAATTAAAATTTGAGATTGAAAAAAAAATTAAGCTGGGATTACAAAAATAATATTAAAAGATTATAAATGAGAAGTAAAAAATTAGAGGCACTTTCCCGAGTTAAGGTAAATCTTTATTTGCATATTTTAGGAAAAAGAGCTGATGGACAACACAATCTAGATAGTTTGGTTGCTTTCCCTGAAATAGGTGACGAAATTTTAGTTTCTCCATCTAACTGTATCAGTCTTAAAATCACTGGAAAACTAAAAAATGAATTAAATAATAAAGAAAATCTAATTTTAAAAGCTACTAAATTGTTAAAAAATAAAAAGATGGGCGCTAATATTCATCTAAAAAAAAATACTCCTATTTCAGCAGGTTTGGGAGGAGGTTCTTCAAATGCTGCTGTCACTTTAAAATTGCTGGCAAAACTTTGGAATGTTCCATTACCTACTATTAATGAGTTAGTCTTACTTGGTGCAGATATTCCAGTTTGTATGGATTGGCGATTGCAAAGAATGCAGGGTATAGGAGAAAAAAACTCGTTTGTCGTTCCTCCAGAGTGTCTATGGATAGTTTTGTTAAATAATGGAGAAAAAGTACCAACTAAATCTGTATTTCAAGCCATTTCACAAGATGACTTTTCGGATGTTATTAATATTCCTAGATTAAATAATAAAAGCACTCTTATAAAATTTTTAAAATCAACTGGGAATGATTTAGAAAAAGCTGCAATCAAAATGTATCCTTTTATAAAAATTTTGATAGATAGTTTTAATACAACAAGTGGATGTCTTATTTCAAGGATGACTGGCTCAGGATCAACTTGCTTTGGATTATATGAAAATAAGGTAGAAGCAGAAACAGCTAAAAAAATACTTTTAAACAAATTTCCAAATGCCTGGATAAAAGTTGCTAAGGTTTTTTCATGATGTTCTTGAAATGATATAATCAGATATTTCTTCTAATAAATTTTTTATAGAACTTTTTGGAATTGTTTGTAGTGCATCTCTAGCCAGTTTTGACCATCTTATGGCTTCTATTTTTGTACTTTCTAAAGCATCATATTTATCTAATATTTCTAAAAGTATGTTAAGGTCATTTTGTGATTTGAGTGATTTTTGGAAAAGAGATTTTATGTTGTCAGAGTCCACTTTATCACCTTTTTTAAGAGTTAAAATTATTGGGTATGTTAATTTTGAATTAAAAAAATCATCTCCAACTGATTTACCCATTATTTTTGCCTCACCTGCATAATCCAAATAATCGTCGATTAGTTGAAAACATATTCCAATTGCTTTTCCAAAAGATTTAAAATTTTTTATATGATTTGAATTTTTTGTAGATACCATTGCACCTGTTTCGCATGCTGCAGAAAAAAGTGCAGCTGTTTTGCCTTCGATAATTTTGAAATAAGTCTCTAAGTCAATATTTACATTTCTAATATTTGTAAGTTGTAATACTTCGCTTTCAGATATAAATGCTGCAGTATTAGAAAGAACTTTTAAAACTTTTAATGAATTTGTAGAAACCATTAATTGGAATGCTCTAGAAAATAAAAAATCACCAACTAAAATTGAAGATTTGTTATCCCAAAGAATGTTTGCTGTTTTTTTTCCTCTACGAGTGGAGCTTTCATCTACTACGTCATCATGTAATAACGTTGCAGTATGAATAAACTCAATAGTGGATGCTAAAAGTATATGTTTGTCTGATTTATAGTTTAATGCCTCCGCCGATGCTATACATAACAGTGGCCTTAATTTTTTACCACCAGAATCAAATATATGTTTAGTTATTTCAGGAATTCTGGGAGCATTTTCCGACTCCATCATTTTTGAAAATAATTGATCCATTGATTCAAGCTTTCTAGAAAGCATTTTATGGAGTTTAGATATAGGGTCATTAGATGTCATGTGTATTAAACTTTAATGTAAATTATTTAATAGAAATTAAATAAGTATGATATTTTTATTTACTATTAAAAATTTTTGTAAGAAATTTAAATACATTTTACAACAAAGATATATAGAGTATAAAAATTAATTTTAATGCATCTTATGGATCATAAATCACAAAATATAACAGATGATTCATTTTTAGGAGGTAAATTAAGCTTATTTCAACCTAAAAATGGTTTCAGAGCTGGTTTGGACTCAGTTTTATTAGCAGCATCAGTAAATGCAAAATCAGGTGAAAAGGTCCTTGAAGTTGGATCAGGTGTTGGAACTGTTCTATTTTGTTTAATGAACAGGATATCTTGTCTTCAAGCAACAGGAATTGAAATTATGAAGGAATATCATTCTCTCTCATTAAAAAATGCAAAGAGAAATAAAATAAATGCTAATTTAATACTAGGAGATTTTTCTACTTATACCAAATTAAATGAAGAAATTTTTGATCAAATTTTTTTTAATCCTCCATATTATCCAGTAGGTAACTATAAGACATCTGGTAATAAACTACTTGAAATTGCTAATATTGAGTATCCTGAAATTTTAAAAAAGATGCTTAATTTTGCTTTGAAGCGCTGCAAGCCATACGGTTACATAACATTAATTCATAGACCTGCTAGAATCTCAGATATTTTATCTATTTTAAAAAATGGAGCTGGTAATATAAAAATTTTACCTATTGTTAGTTCTAATTCAAAAGTTGCATCTCGAATAATTATTAGAGCAAGAAAATCAGCTAAAGGAGAAACAAAACTTTTAAACCCTATTTTTTTATATAAAGAATCAAAAAAACAATATACTTCCGAAATTCAGAAAATCTTAAGAAATGGGCATGGATTAAATTTTTAAAAATTATTGCATCAACTTTTATTTAGTATAATATATCTCAATATAAGGTTTGGGGATCACGGGTTAAGGAGGTTCCAATGGCTTTAGAAAATTATGTTACAGAACTAAAGAAAAAACACGCTAAATTGTCACTTGACGTTGATAATGAGCAAAAGAAAAAATTTCCAGATTTAATATTACTTTCAACATTAAAAAAAGAAAAATTAATTATAAAAGAAAAAATTGTAAAAAAAATTAAACTACTCTAAGTGCTTTTAGCAGTGGTTTGAAAATTTTTTGATTATCTATTTTTTCGTTGAGACTTTCCAACCCGCTTTTCCCAATATTTGTTGGAATTGTCTGTCCTATCCTTCTTTGTATTATCATTTCCAAACAGTCCTTTTTAAACTCGGGGTGGCTTTGAATAGATACAGCAATAGGTTTTTCTATATCATCATAACATAAAATAGAATTTGGACAAAAATCTGAGCCATAAACTCTATATGCGTTTTCAGGTTTCATTATAACTTGATCTTGATGGCTAACATAGCCAGAAAAAAAATCACCAACTATTTCTGACCATTTAGGGTTCAATTTTCTTTCATATTTGTGAACACCAACTCCCCATCCTTTGTGGGATTTTTCCACTTTTCCACCTAAAGCCTCTGCAATTATTTGATGACCAAAACATATGCCAACTAGTGGTATTTTTAATTTGTAGATTTTTTGTATAAGTTTTTTTAATTCACTTATCCAAACAATTTTCTCATATACGCCAAATGAGGAGCCAGTAATCAACCACAAATCTGTCTTGTCTAAATTCTTGGGGAAATCATAATTTATTAGGTCAAAATTTTTTATTTTATGTGATATATTTAATTCATCTAACAAATCTGAAAACATTTTTGGATAATCACCAAACCTATTTTCCAAGTTTTTTGGTAATTTCCCCGTTTCTAAAATTGATACTTTCAAGACTTTATACTACCTTTTTTTTATTTTTACTTCTGTTTCCTAATTAAATCTAGAAATAAATCTTCAACTTCTTTTTTTGACCAGTCAATAGGACCAATTAAACGTCCAATTTCTTTTTTATCTTTTGAAACAATTATTGAAAATGGTAAACCTACCACACCAAGAACTAATGCTAATTTTCCTTTAGGATCTCTATAATTTTCTAGGTGTGAAAGATTATATTCTTCAAAGAAATCTATAATTTTATTTGGATTGTTCCTGCCAGTAGCTATAGTAACGATTTTTAATTTATTTTTTTCAAATTTAGATTGTAACTCATTTAATGATGGCATTTCTTTAGTGCAAGGACTACACCAGGTAGCCCAAAAATTTATTAATAACAAATTAAAATCTTCATTTAAAATATCAGTTTTTTGATCAATAACATTTAACACTTCCAAATTATCTACAGGTTTGGGATTTTCGTTAAATAAGAATTTATTTACTTCACTTGTATTAGCAAAAGAGGTATTTGCAAAAAACATTATGAAAGCGTATACAAATATGAATATTTTAATTCGCATAGAAATTAACAACTTATTATTAAAACTAATTCAGAGGTGGTAATGTCAGACAAATCTTCACATAATACGAATTTAATGTGGGGGGGAAGATTTTCAAGTCAGCAGGATAATATTATGGAAGCCATTAATTCCTCTATAGAGATTGATCATCGTATGGCTTTACAAGATATTGAAGGTTCAATAGTTCATGTAAAAATGCTTCAATTTCAAAAAATAATACCTACAAAAATTTGTAATAATTTAATTAAAGGTCTTAAAGTTATTAAGGACGATGTTATTAAAGGTAAATTTATTTATGATAGGAAATTTGAAGATATCCACATGAATATAGAAAAAAAATTACACGATATAATTGGGGATGATGCAGGGTATATTCATACTGCCCGATCTAGAAATGATCAAGTAGTCACTGATTTTAAAATGTGGATTAGGAATAGTACACAAGATTTAATATCAAAAATAACAAAAAATATGAAAACATTTTTGGATATTGCTGGTGATCATTTTGATACAATAATGCCAGGATATACACATTTACAAACAGCACAACCTGTGACATTTGGTCATCATATTTTGGCTTATGTAGAAATGTTTGGGAGGGATAAAGAAAGGTTTACTGAAGCAAAAAAAAGATTAAATGAGTGCCCATTAGGTTCTGCAGCTTTAGCTGGAACTTCATTTCCCATTGACCGTTTTTTTACATCTGAAAGACTTGGTTTTGATAAACCAACATCTAATAGTATTGATGCTGTTTCCGATAGAGATTTTGCACTTGATTTTCTATTTGCTTCTACAATCTGTGCTACCCATTTAAGTCGTTTTGCAGAAGAACTAGTTATTTGGGCGAGTGATGGTTTCGATTTTATTGAGATATCAGACAGTTTTTCTACTGGTTCATCAATAATGCCACAAAAAAGAAATCCTGATGCTGCAGAATTAATTAGAGCCAAAGTTGCAAATATTTCGGGAGCCTTATTTTCATTATTAACAATTTTAAAGGGTTTACCATTATCTTATTCTAAAGATCTACAAGAAGATAAAGAGTTAGTTTTCAGAGCTTATGATAATTTATCTCTAATGCTTGATGTTATGAATAGCATGATGGTAGGAATCATTATTAAAAAAAAGAATTTAATAAGAGCTGCTGCTGCTCGATTTATTACTTCCACTGATTTAGCTGATTATCTAGTAAGCAAATATAATTATAGTTTTAGAAAGTCTCATCATATTGTTGGGAAATTAGTACTTAAGGCAGAAAAGCTGAATTGTGACCTAAAAGATCTAAAATTATCTGAATTTAAAAAAATAGATCCTAATATTGATGAAAATGTCTATAAAATACTTTCAATTCAAAATTCGGTTGATATAAGAACTTCCTATGGTGGAACATCACCTTCAGAGGTCAAAAAGAGAATTAAAGAATGGAAAAAGAGGTTAAAATAAGTATTCAATATATTAGTTTAATAATAGCAGTCTTTTTATTAAGCTGTGGGGTCAAAGGTGATCCTGAAGAACCTAAACTTGAAACTAATTTTATAAAAAATAAAGAAATTAATAATTAAATCATAATGTAATATTGAAATGAAATTATATGTCTAAAAAAATCACAAATAAAATAAATGATTTTTTCACTTATAGAAATAACATTCTATATGTAGAGGATGTTTCAGTTATAGACATTTCTAAAAGCATAAATACTCCTTTTTATGTTTATTCAACTGCATCTTTAAAAAGACGTTATAACCAATTATCTAAAAGTTTAAAAAAAATCAATCATTCATTATATTTTTCAGTAAAGTCAAATTCAAACCTAGCTGTTTTAAGAGTATTATCTTTATTAGGTTCAGGAATGGATGTTGTATCTGGAGGAGAATACCTTAGGGCTCAAAAAGCAGGAGTGCCAGGTGATAAAATTGTATTTTCAGGTGTTGGAAAAACTCATGATGAAATCAAGTTAGCGTTGATCAATGGGATACGTCAATTCAATGTTGAAAGTATTCCTGAAATTATGATTATTAATAAAATTGCTGCAACTATTGGTAAAAAAGCACCAATTTCAATAAGAGTGAATCCTGATGTTGATGCCCAAACTCATGAAAAAATTATGACAGGTAAATTGGAGAATAAATTTGGCATTCCAATCAATTCTGCGTTAGAAGTCTATAGAATGGCGTCTGAATTAAATAGTCTCAATATTGTTGGAATTGATCTTCACATAGGGAGTCAAATTACTGATATATTACCATTTGAGACTGCATTTTTAAAAATAGCAAATTTTATAAAAAAATTAAGAGGGGAAGGTCATTTAATTGATAGAGTAGATATAGGAGGTGGGCTCGGAATTAGCTATTCTACAAAAGAGGAGGATCCTATTTCTATTGATGAATTTTCATCAATGCTGGATAAAACGTTTAATAGAATGAATCTAGAAATACAACTTGAGCCAGGAAGATTTATATCAGGAAACTCTGGTCTATTAATAACTTCTGTAGTTTATTTAAAAGAAGGTATAAATAAAAATTTTTTAATAATAGATGCAGGAATGAACGATCTTTTAAGGCCAGCTATTTATGATTCAGAGCATGAATTCTTACTTGTAAATAAGGAAAGAAATAATCATAATCAAATAATTGCTGATGTAGTTGGACCTATATGTGAAAGTTCTGATGTATTTTCAAAAAATACAATCCTTCCAAAAATGACAAGTGGGGATTTTTTGGCAATTTATTCAGCTGGAGCATACGGAGCTGTTATGTCTTCTGAATATAATTCAAGACCACTAATCCCAGAATTAATAGTCAATGAAAATCTGGTTTCAGTAATAAGAAGTAGGCCAAAGATTGAAGAGGTAATTAAAAGAGATCAAATTCCATATTGGTTAAGATAATTATATGATTTTTCTATGTAATTAATTGTTTATCTATAAGATGTATCAAATTCATTATTAAAATTTCTATAAAATTCACAATAATAAGAAGTTCTTCTTCAAATTTTGTATTTTTTCCTATAAAAAGTTCAGGTTTTTTATAAAATATAAAGCATATCATAAAAATAATACTTATGAATATAAATCCTACATAGCTCTTATTTATAAACTTTCTATTATTTATTGATTTTTTTTCTTCTTTTGAATTTAATTTATCTCTAATTAATTCAACTCTATTAATAGAAATATTATTATCATTTAAAGAATCATCTTTATTAATTTGATTTTGTTCTATTTCAGATATAGCTAAAGATGATAAAAGCTCTTTTTCTTGTTCTTTACTTAACAAACTATTTCCATTATCCGCATTATTAATATCAATATTTTTTTTACTTAAAGAATTTCTAATTAAATTTTTCCTTCTGATTAACTCAGTAGAAAAAGAATCTTCTGATTTTATCTTTATAAAATTTCCATCAGGAAATTGGATCCAAAAATTAGCACAATTGAAACACTTGACTTTCCTCGCATTTTTAGAAATAAGATTTTTTTCTATTTTGTAATTTGATTTACAATAGGGGCATGTAATAATCATATGATCTCTTTATTAAAAAGATATGAATGCATTAATATATAAAAATTTATCATTTAGATAAAATTTAATCATTTTTTTTTACTGTTTTTAAAAGTTTAAAATTAATATAACTTGGTATTGCAATCATCTTGGGTCTTTAAGAATGAAATCGATTATATCCATTGTTCGCGGATTAATAAATGATATATTAATATTTTTTTCTATGTTTGTAATTGGTATTATTGGACTCCCCTTTTCCATAATTTCAAAGCAATGGGCTTACACATTTATAAAAATGTACTGTTTGAGTTGCTTTTTAATTTTAAGGTTAGTATCAAATATCAAGGTTGAGTGTAGAGGTCAAATACCAACAAATAACGTTTTAATTTGTTCAAAACATATGTCTTTTTTAGATATCTTAATGCTCGCTTATTTTTTACCTAGATTTAGTTTTGTTATGAAAAAGGAAATAGTCTTTACTCCGATTATAGGTATTTATGCATTAAGAGTTGGTTGTGTGCCCGTAAAAAGAGGGGCTAGATCAAAGGCTTTAAATAAAATGGTTATAGATTATGATCACTCATCGGATAATATTGATAACCAACAAGTAGTAATTTACCCTCAAGGAACCAGGGTATTACCAAACCAATCAAGAGATTATAAAATTGGGGCAGGAGTATTATACAATAAATTTAATTTGCCTTGTCATTTAGTTGGAACAAATACAGGTATTTTTTGGCCTAAAGGTAGTTGGATAAGAAAACCAGGAACAGCAGTTATTGATTTTTTTGAAGTAATTCAACCAGGTATGCCAATAAATGATTTTATGCTAAAAATTGAAAAAGATATAGAAAATCGTTCTAACTATTTAATGAAAGATCAATAAGGAAAATCGATTTAGATTTATAATTTGATTTTGCCAACGTCTAAAAATTTATTCCTTCTTTCATTTAATATTTGATTAGGAGTAAATTTATTGAATTTTTTTAATGATCTTTCTAGTGATTTTCCAACTTTTGATATTATTTCATTAATATTCCTATGAGCTCCACCGATTGGTTCTGAAATAATTTCATCTACCACTCCTAGTTTTGATAAATCAAATGCTGTAAGTCTTAGTGCTTCGGCAGCTTCTTTCATTTTTTCAGAATTTTTCCACAAAATTGAAGCACATCCTTCTGGTGAAATTACAGAGTAAATTGAATGTTCAAGCATTATGACTTTATTTGAAGATGCTAAGGCCACTGCACCACCAGACCCACCTTCCCCTATTATAACAGAGATTAAAGGAACCTTAATTTGCAAACATTTTGCTATTGAACTGGCAATTGCTTCTGCTTGACCGCGCTCTTCTGCGCCTTTTCCTGGATATGCTCCAGGGGTATCAATAAATGTAATTACAGGGAGGTTAAATCTATCAGCTAAATCCATCAATCTTACTGCTTTTCTATAACCTTCAGGTCTTGCCATCCCAAAATTGTGTTGAATTCGTGATTTTGTATCATCACCCTTTTCATGTCCAATGATCACAACTGGTGTATCATTTAATCTAGCTAAACCACCAATAATCGATTTATCTTCAGCAAATTTTTTATCACCAGCCAAAGGTACAAATTCAGTCATTAGTTTTTCTATATATTTTGAGGAATGTGGTCTTTCAGGATGTCTCGCTATTTGGCATTTATGCCAAGGTGTTAAGTCAGAATATATTTTTTTTAACAATAATTTTGATTTTCTTTGAATTTCCTCTATCTCTTTGTTATTAAACTTATCTTCTTTTGAAGATGAATTAATTGAACGCAATTCATTAACTCGACTATCAAGTATAGCTAATTCTTTTTCAAAATCTAAATAATGCTGCATTTAAAAATCTAAAATAAAAATAAAACTCTTATTAATCATACTATTTATATATTTGAATAATACTTATAATAATATGAATATTTTTTTCCACCTAAATTATTTAAATTAATAAAAATAATTCTAATTTATTCAAAAAAAGACTTAATCCTATCGGTACTTTTTTTTACTAATTCTGTTGAAGTGGCCAAATTAAACCTGAAATGGTTATCACCTCCTAAACCAAAAGTGGATCCACGATTAGAAATAATTTTGGATTCATATTTAAGCTTTTTAAAATTAATATTTTCTGTATTTCCAGTTTTCGTAAAATCTACCCATGCTAGATAAGTAGCATCAATATTCATTGACACTAAAGTATTTAGTTTGTTTATTTCATGATCAAAAATTTTTTGATTTTTCTCGATATAAATAAGAAGATCATTCAACCATTGGTGACCAGATCTCATTGCTACCTCACCTAAAATCATACCAAATCTGTTTGGAGTTTCACCTGTAGCAAAATTGGCTTTTTGAAATTTATCTCTTAGCAAATTATTAGGAATAATAACATTACCCATCAAACCACCTGCAATATTGAATGTCTTTGTAGTGGAAGTCATCAGAATAAAATTTTGAAAAAAATTATCTCCTATTCTAGGAAATGTTATATGGCTGTTTTTTGGATTAATAAGATCATTATGTATTTCGTCAATTATTAAAATGAGATTATGTTCTTTACAAAAATAGGCAACTTCAATTTGCTCATTTTCAGTCCAAATTCTACCACCAGGATTATGAGGGGAACACAAAATAACAATTTTTTCATTCCCCTTCATTTTATTTTCTAAATTATCTAAATCGAGGTAGTATCTTCCATTTTTTTTTATCATTTCACTTTCAATCAATTCTCTATTATTTGCTTTAATTATGTTGCGAAATTGATGGTATACGGGTGAAAAAATTATGATTCCGTCACTTTGGTTTGTAAAAGCTCTTAAAGCTGTTCCTATGGCTGCTACTATTCCATGAGCTGTATTTATCCATTCTGGTTTTGGGTGCCAGTTATGTTTTGTTTTTAACCATTTAGCGACTTCTCTTTTATAGCTCTCAATGCCACCATAATAACCCAGAAATCCTCTATTAATTTCATTTTTAAGTGATTTCAGTACTTCGATTGGCGGTTTGAAAGACATATCAGCAACACCCATTGATAGAACCTCACTTACATCGTTACCATGTGTTGCTATAACGGCATCATTTTTTAAAGAGTTCTTTGGAATTTCCGCTAAATAGTTATCAAAATCATATTCCATCTGTTTTACCATATTTTAAGTTAAACTTGCTTCAAAGATTTTATTAATCTAAATAAATTATATGACTGAATTAATTATATTACTACATCCAGATCCTCGACTAAAAAAAATATGTACTCAAGTAATTAATATTGATGAGAGTATCAAGAGACTTTGTTCAGATATGATAGATACTATGTATAAACATTCTGGAGTGGGTCTGGCTGCTCCACAAGTTGGTATATTAAAAAGAGTAGTGGTTATGGACTGTTCAGAAGAAGGAGAGAAGAATCCAATAACTCTTATAAATCCTGAGATAGTTTGGTCTTCTGAAGAGAATTCAGAATTTGAGGAGGGCTGTTTGTCTATTCCTAATATACGTGAAGAAATAAAAAGACCATCTTCAGTTCAAGTGAAATTTACTGATATTAGTGGAATATCGAAAGAGAGTTATTTTAAAGGTTTATGGGCTATCTGTATTCAGCACGAAATTGATCATCTAAATGGTAAGTTATTCATTGATTATTTAGGACCTATCAAAAGATCATTTATAACTAAAAAAATGAAAAAATACAAAAAAGATATAATAAAAAAGTAATTGAGGTTTTTTTGCGAATTGTAATTTTTGCTAGTTCAGAGTTTTCTATTCCTTTATTAGAAAAGCTTCATAAATCTGATCATGAGATATGTGCAGTTTATTCTCAACCTCCTAGTGTTTCAGGAAGAGGTATGAAGATTAGAGAAAATGAAGTATGCCTAAAGTCTAGAGAATTAAATTTACAACTTTTATTTCCAAATGACATAAATAGGGATATTGAAATAAAGAAACTAGTAGGTATGGAACCAGATATTGCTATTGTCTCTGCTTATGGTCAAATATTATCATCAAAATTACTAAAAGTTCCAAAATTTGGATTTGTGAATTTACACCCTTCTTTGTTACCAAGGTGGCGTGGAGCTGCACCAATTGAAAGAGCTTTGATGGCAGGTGATAAAGAAACGGGAGTTTGCACAATTAAAATTATTAAGGAGCTTGATGCAGGTCCTATTTTAGCGAAAGAAAGTTTTATAATTAATTTAGATGAAACTAACACAAGTTTGTCTCAAAAATTAAGCATAATTGGGGCAAATCAATTATTGAAAGTTATTAATAATTTAGAATCTATTTCTGAAATTCCTCAAGAGGATAAAGGAATCACTTATGCATCCAAAATCCAAAAAAGTGAAACCAGAATTAATTGGAACTTACCTGGTAAAATCGTTGATAGGTTTATCAGAGGTTTATCTGAAAAACCTGGTGCTTGGTGTATTATGAATGGTTCTAGAATAAAAATGTTAAAATCAAAATATGTAAAATTAGAAGGTGAAACAGGTTATAATATAATAGCAGAAGAAAATAAATCATCCCTTCTGATCGCTTGTGCTGAAGGTGCAGTTGATATTAAAGTTATTCAAAAAGAAGGGAAAAAACCAGTTTCTGCAAGTGAATTTATAAGAGGTTATAAAGGAAAAATTATCTATTTTGAGTAAAGACTAGCCTACTATTTAATTTTATTAATTTCTTCTCTAGCCAAAAAATCTGCGCGCTCATTTTCAATATTACCAGCGTGGCCTTTAACCCATTGCCAATCTACTTTATTTTTATTAACTAATTCCTCTAATTCTTCCCAAAGTTTTCTATTTTTTACTTCTTTTCCTGATGAAGTTTTCCAATTATTTTCTTTCCAAGAAGGGAGCCATTCAGTTATACCCTTTTTGACATAATTGCTGTCAGTAATTATGCATATTTCTGTATATTTTTTTAATACCTTTAAAGTTTCAATAGCAGCTATAAGTTCCATTTTATTGTTAGTCGTATCTACTGCACTGCCAGAAATTTCTTTTCGCTTTATAATTTTTTTATTTTTTTCTGCTAAAAGAACTGCACCCCAGCCACCTACACCAGGATTTCCAGAGCAAGCTCCATCAGTATATGCCTTGAATTTATACATTAAATCCCATAATAATTAATAACAAAACCATTGATGTGGTTAGTTGAAAGCGCATTCTTAACCACCACTTGGGTAAAGTAATTAATTTGGATAAGTAGCGTTCTCTCTCAAGTGTGGTAAGGAAACCTACTGCAAGTAAAAAACAGGTTATAGGAAGTAATAATGAAAATACGGCCCAAATTGACGGGCACATTGAAATTATCAAACCCTTAAAATTAATTTCAGACTTTGAATGGGTCTCAAAAACAAACAAACAACCACCTAAAAATGAAAGAATTACTGCGCTAAAAAGCATTCCTAATTCGACAAGCCAATTGTTGATGTTATTATCTATCAAATTTAAATCGAAGGATCCAATTGTACCCATTAAGATTGGGATGATACCTGCA
Source organism: uncultured Alphaproteobacteria bacterium (assembly GCA_902562285.1). Classification (GTDB taxonomy): domain Bacteria; phylum Pseudomonadota; class Alphaproteobacteria; order Rhodobacterales; family Rhodobacteraceae; genus CACIIZ01. The sequence continues at coordinate 55,680 of CACESU010000007.1, forward strand.
TAACTTAAATATTTTACTTTAGAAGGTATTGTAATCATTAATTTCTAATTGAGTTTGGGATTTTAAAATGTATATCTTCTTTTGTAATCTCTATAAATTCAATTGTTGCCTTATATCTTTTTTTAAATTCTTCAATTACTTGATTAATTAATATATCAGGAGCGGAAGCACCTGCAGTAAGCCCAATTGATTTTGATCCTGAAATTGATCGCCAATCTATATCATAGACATTGTCAATAAGTTGAGAATACCTACATCCAGCCTTTTTTCCTACTTCTACTAACCTTTTTGAATTAGAAGAATTTGTAGACCCTACAACTAATAATCCGTCTATTAATGGTGAAATTTTCTTAACAGCATTTTGCCTATTTGTTGTAGCATAACATATATCTTCCTTGTGTGGAGCTACAATTGAAGGAAATCTACTTAATAATGCATTTGCAATTTCTGATGTGTCATCTACCGATAAGGTAGTTTGAGTTATGTATGCTAGTTTTTCTTCATTCCTAGGTTTGATAATACCAACATCTTTAACATTTTCTACAAGTAAAACCTCACCATCTGGTAACTGACCCATGGTTCCAGTTGTTTCAGGGTGGTTTTTATGGCCTATCATTATGATCTGATATCCTAACTTATGATATCTATTTGCTTCTATGTGTACTTTAGTAACAAGTGGGCAGGTCGCATCTACATATTGTAAATTTCGGTCTTCTGCTTCGTAAAAAACTGATTTTGCAACTCCATGTGCAGAAAAAACTACAGGTCGATCTTTTGGGCATTCGGACAATTCATTAACAAATACTGCTCCCTTTTTTTCTAAACTTTCTACAACATATTTATTGTGTACGATTGCATGACGAACATAAACTGGTTTTCCATATTTTTGCAGACATTTTTCTACAATTTCTATTGCCCGATCTACACCAGCACAAAATCCTCTGGGAGCTGCAACTAAAAGCTTCATTGACCCTCCGAATTATTAATAGATTAAAGATAGTGCTGTTAGAAAAATTGGTCAATATTAATAAAAAATGATATTGTAAAATGTTTGCTAAAAAGATTAAATTTATTCAAGTTTAATCTTGAAAGTTAGCTAAGTAATGAAGAAATATTTTATCGCCTTAGGAAGCAACTTAGAAACACAAAATCGGTCAAGATTAGAGATTATAAATACCGCTTTAAGATATTTTTCACAATTGAATATAAATTTGATTAAGGTAAGCTCTTTCTGGGAAAGTAGATCATACCCAGATTTAAGCCAGCCCAATTTTATAAATGCTGTATCGGAAGTTAATTCAGAATTAAACCCTTACCAAATTTTGCATGAATTGAAAACCATTGAAAAAAAAATGGGTAGAAAAAACAAAAATAGATGGGAAAATAGAGTTTTAGATCTAGATATTATAGGTTCAGGTTCAATAATTTTACCAAATAAATTTGTATTTAATAAATGGTTGAAAATGCCTTTACAAAAACAAATCAAAAATCAGCCTAATGAATTAATCCTACCTCACCCAAGAATTCAAGACCGTCTTTTTGTACTTCAACCTTTAAATGAAGTCGACCCACTTTGGATGCATCCTGTTCTCCATAAAACCCCTTTGGAATTGATTAATATAAAAAGTTGGGAGGAAGAAAATTTTCTAAAAAAAGTAGAAAATAAAAAATTTTAGTATGTAGTATTGATTTTTTTTAATTATGATCATAATAAGACTTTAGCTAAGGAGATAATTATGGCTAGAATCACTGTAGAAGATTGTATTGATAAAGTTCCAAATAGATTTGATTTGGTTTTGTTAGCAGCTCACAGAGCTCGTGAAATATCACTTGGTGCAGAGTTAACTGTCGAAAGAGATAAAGATAAGAATCCTGTTGTAGCTCTTAGAGAAATTGCTGATGAAACTTTAACTGCAGATCAAATTCGTGAGTCCGCTATTGAAAGCAAACAATTGCAAATTGAGGTTGATGAGCCAGAAGAAGATCAAATGGCTATTCTTATGGGTTCAGACGCTGAGGATGATAATTCAGAAGAGGAAATTTCAGAGGAAAACCTGTTAAGAGCTCTAATGGAAGCACAAGAAAAGAAATAATTTTCAACATATATGGCTTCAATAATGCTAAGTATTGAAGAACTGATTAATCAAATTAAATCATACAATCCAAATGCTGATTTTGATTTAATTAAGCAATCCTATAGTTATGGTTTTAATGCTCATAAAGGTCAGTATAGGGCTTCAGGAGAAATATATTTTACCCACCCTGTAGAGGTGGCTAAGATAGTAATCGATTTAAAGCTTGATGAAGCTACCATAAAAACTGCTCTTCTTCATGATACAATTGAAGATACCAGTAGATCTCTAAAACAACTGGAAACTGTATTTGGTGAAGAAGTGTCGCAACTAGTTGATGGGGTGACAAAACTTACTAATTTAGAAATAAGTTCATTAGAAACAAAGCACGCAGAAAATTTTAGAAAACTTTTTATGGCTATGAGCAAAGACTTAAGAGTTTTACTAGTAAAGCTTGCAGACAGACTGCATAATATGAGAACCATCAGAGCCTTGCCAATAGATAAACAAATTAGAAAATCTAAAGAAACAATGGAAATTTTTGCACCATTAGCTGGTCGAATGGGTATGCAATTTATGAGAGAGGAATTAGAAGATTTAAGTTTTCGTGTTCTTAACCCTGAAGCTCGAAATTCAATTATTAGAAGATTTATTACTTTAAGAAAAGAAACTGATGATTTAGTTCCTAAAATTATAGATGACATCAAACAGCAACTAAAAAAAGAAAATATAATTGCTATAGTTACTGGTAGAGAGAAAAAACCATATTCCATTTGGAGAAAAATGCAATACAAAAAGGAAGGTTTTACAAGACTTTCTGATATTTTTGCTTTTAGAATTGTTACTAAAAATGAGACTGATGCATATATTGCAATGGGCTCAGTCCATCGGAGGTGGAGAGCAGTACCAGGTAATTTTAAAGATTATATTAGTCATCCTAAGAGTAATGGTTATAGATCGATTCATACTACAGTCTCTGGAAGAGATGGAAAAAGAGTCGAGGTGCAAATTAGAACTGAAGAAATGAACGAAGTAGCGGAAAGTGGGGTTGCTGCTCATTGGTCTTATAGGGATGGAGAACGTGTAAAGAATCCATTTGTTGTAGACCCTTTTAAGTGGTTGAAAGGATTAAGTGATGGATTCATTAAAAGTGAAAATCCAAGTGAGTTCTTTGAGCATGTAAAATTAGAAATGTTTCAAGACCAAGTATTTTGTTTTACCCCAAAAGGAGAAGTAATTAAATTACCAAGGGGAGCAACACCAATTGACTTTGCATATGCAATTCACACTAGAATTGGGGACAGTTGTGTGGGTTCTCTGGTTGATGGTCAAAGAGTGCCTTTGTGGACAAAATTAAAAAATGGTCAATCTGTGTCAATTATTAGATCTGAAGCACAAAAACCACAATCAAGTTGGGAAACAATGGTCTGTACAGGCAGAGCAAAAAATGCCATTAGAAGAAAATTAAGAGAAGAAAAAAGGGTGGAAAATATAAAAATTGGTAAAGAGATTGCGCGTGTTTCATTTGAAAAAATAGGAAAAAAAGTTACTGAAAAGGCTTTAATTACAGCAGCAAAAAAACTTGTTATTAATAGTGTAGATGATTTATTAGCTTCTCTTGGTTCAGTAGAGTTAACAGGTGATGAACTTATAAAAACTCTTTATCCAAAAAAAGTAACTGGGCTTACTATACAAAATTTCGGTCAAAGAAAACTCTCTTTTGTTGGTTTAGATCCTAATCAACAGGCTAATACAGCATCTTGTTGTATGCCAGTTCCAGGAGAAAGAATTGTTGGAGTTGCTGAAAAACAAAAAGGAATTATAATACATGCCATTGATTGTGATAATCTAGAAAATATTCATAATAAGACAAGGGATTGGTTGGATTTGCGTTGGCCTGACGGCGATATTCAAAATTCTCATCCAACATGTTTAACTATTTCAATGTATAATGGTGTAGGTGTATTGGGTAGGATTTGCTCTTTAATAGGCGAAAGGGGAGCGAATATTACAAATATAGACTTTGTTGACAGAAAACCAGATTTTTACAGCATAATAATAGAAATGCATGTAAAAGATCTGAAACATTTGTCTAATATTATGACTTCTATTGAGGCAGATACTGATATTGCAGTTGTAATAAGAACAAGAGAAGTTTTTGAAACATCTAGTAATGAAAATACTCGGATACTATCTAATAATTGATGAGTGCATTCTCTAAAGAAAATGGTTTTTAAAAGAAAAAAAAAACAAACTATCTTCAAGAGCCTAAAGTCCTTATTTTTTCCAGATGGGGGTTGGCGGAGAGCTCTTGAATATTTAAGCCATAGGATAAAAAGGTTACCAGATAGTCCACATAGAGTCGCTTTAGGTCTCTCATTTGGTGTATTTGCTTCTTTTTCACCGCTATTTGGCTTTCACTTTTTATTAGGAGCTCTATTAGCATACGTTTTTAATGCTAATATTTTCGCTTCTTTATTAGGAACTTTTTTTGCTAATCCTATCACTTTTCCATTTATTGCAGCTTTATGTGTAAAAACAGGCAATTTTTTTTTAGATCAATCTTATATTGTAAAAAAAGATAGAAATAGTTTGGATACTTTGGTATTTGATTCTGAACTAACTAGTTTAAGTGTTTTTGAAAAATTTCTTGTTGAAGTTTATTTTGATAAATTTATTCCTTATGCTGTTGGAGGAATAATTTGTGGTATAATAACTGCGTTTTTTATTTATATTTTATCAAAACCACTTATTGATTCTTATCAAAAAAGAAAAAGAAAAAGAAAAATTAATAAATCAAATAAAAAGAAATAATGGAGTAAATGTTTGTTATGCAAGAGGGTGCTAGAATTCGATTAGGTGTAAATATTGATCACGTTGCAACACTTAGAAATGCTCGAGGTACATTTTATCCTGACCCACTAAGAATGGTAAAAATTTTGGAGAAGCTTAAAGTTGATGGAATTACACTTCATCTAAGAGAAGATAGGAGACATATAATTGATAAAGATGTTGTTAGTATTATTAAAGAAACTAATCTTCCAGTAAATTTAGAAATGGCTGCTACAGAAGAAATGCAAAATATTGCCACAAATCTTATTCCTAGTGCAGTTTGTTTAGTTCCTGAAAAGAGGGAAGAAAGGACAACTGAAGGTGGTTTAGATGTGATAAATGAAGAAGAAAAATTAAAAACTTTTTTGAGACCTTTAGCAGAAAAAGAAATTCGTATATCTTTATTTGTTTCGCCTGAGCTTAAACAAATTGAAGCGGCTTCAAGAGTTGGAGCAACTATAGTGGAACTAAACACAGGGACCTTCTGTGACCTATTAATAGAACAAAAAAAAGAAAGGTATTTAGACGAATTTAAAAAACTTACAAAGGCAGCAAATTTTGGGAAGAAGTTAGGCTTAGAAATTCATGGAGGGCATGGTTTAACTTACGATAGTGTAAAATATATAGCGTCCATTCCAGAAATGACTGAACTGAACATAGGTCATTTTTTAATTTCTGAATCAGTTTTTGATGGTATAGAAAAAACAATTTACAAAATGCGCCAAGAAATAGATAAATCACAAAAAACATAGGTGATTAATGCTACTTGGAATTGGAAATGACATTGTTTCTATTAAAAGAATTGAAAGGGCTTATAATAAGTTTGGTAAACGTTTTGAAGAACGCATTTATACTAGTGAAGAACGAAAATTGGTATGGAAAAGAGGCTCACCTTGTTATAAAACACTATCAAATCGTTGGGCTGCAAAAGAAGCTTTTGTAAAAGCACTTGGTATAGGATTTAGTAAAGGAGTTTTTTGGAGAGATATATCAATTATAAATAATTCAATTGGAAAACCTTGCTTAGTAATAAATGGTTTTGCAAAAAAGTACTTACAAAGCATTTTACCTTTAAATACTCGTTCCTATTTACACGTATCGATTTCAGATGAAAAAGATTTTGTAAATGCATTTGTAATTATAGAAGTAAGAGACTTAGTAAATATTAATTAAATTGAGAATTTAAAAACTATGAGATCAAAAGAAAAAACCTATTTTGAAAGCATAAAGGAATTTATTAAAACTATCTTATTTGCTTTAATAATTGCTGGATTAATTCGAACATTATTTTTTCAGCCATTTTGGATACCCTCTGGTTCTATGAAGCCTAACCTTTTGATTGGAGATTATATTTTTGTAAACAAATTTGTTTATGGTTATTCTAAATATTCTTGTCCATTCTCTCTATGTCCATTTACAGGAAGAATATTTTATAGTGAACCCAAGAGAGGTGATGTTGTAGTTTTTAGACATCCTGTAAACGGTAAAGACTATGTTAAAAGATTAATAGGATTACCAGGAGATGAAATTTCAATTAAAAATGGGCGTTTGATACTAAATGGAAAAAAAATTAATACTCAAAATATTAATTTCTTTACCGAGAAAAAGGAAAAACAGGGTCCTTTAGAATCTATTCCAAGATGTAGCAATGCGCCAGTTTCATTAGGAGCTGAATGTAAGAAAAGGCAATACTTGGAAGAAATTGCCAACAATTTAAAAGTAAAAGTACTTGATATATCTGACAATGAATATGGTGATAATATTTCGTCTTTAACTATTCCTAAAGACAGTTTTTTCTTTATTGGTGATAATCGAGACAATTCACTAGATAGTCGTTTTAGTAGAGCCGCAGGTGGTGTTGGTTTTGTTAAATCTGAAAACCTAATTGGTAGAGCAGACGGTATATTATTTTCTTCAGCTGGTAATATGTTAATTTCATTTTGGTCATGGAGAAAAGATCGTTTTTTTAAGGCAGTAAATTGAAACTCAATCCTAATCAAAAAGAACTATGTAAAAATATAGATTATTCGTTCCAAAATTTAAAATTACTTGAGCAGGCATTAATTCATTCTTCTCTAAAATCAAAAGGTTCTAATAATAATCAAAGAATGGAATTTTTAGGGGACAGAATTCTGGGTTTCGTAATTTCAGATTATCTATTTTATAATTATCCTGAATGGAGAGAAGGTGATCTTGCTTTAAATTATAATTCTTTGGTCTGTAAAGAGACATGTAGTGAAATTGCAGAGTATATTGGATTAGGTCCTTCACTTATTATGGGTAAATCAGAGTCGAAGCATGGCGGTAGATTAAAAAAAGCTATTTTAGCTGATGCTTTAGAAGCCCTTATTTGTGCAGTTTATTTAGATTCCGATTTTAATAATATTAAAAAATTAATTTTGAAATTATGGGTTTCAAAATTACAAAATGTTGGAGATATCGAGTTGGATCCTAAAACAGCATTACAGCAATGGGTTCAAAGTAAAGGAGGTGGGTTACCAAATTATACTGATCTTAAACGAGAGGGATTAGACCATGACCCAATATTTCATGTGGAGGTTAAACTACAAAATGGTTTAAAATCAACTGGTAAAGCCAAATCTAAGAGAAAAGCTCAACAAAATGCTGCTCAGAAATTGTTATATAAGATAAGAAATAGTAATGAATGATAAATCCGAAAAGTGTGGAATAGTTTCAATTATTGGAGAAGTAAACGTTGGTAAATCAAGTCTAATCAATATTCTTATTAAGAAAAAAATATCAATAATTACTCATAAATCAAATACAACAATTAAACAAATAAAAGGTATAAGAAGTTATAAAAATTCCCAGGTAATTTTTATCGATACACCTGGGTTGTACAATAATAAGGGGAAAACTAATCGTAATTTCCTAAGGGAAATTTGGAATGCAATTTCTGAATCTGATTTTGTATGTTTAGTAATTGACTGTAGTAGACCTATTTCAAATAACATATATCAACTACTTGAACAAATAAATTCTAAAAATAAATCAAAAAAAAGATTAGTACTTGTACTAAACAAAATCGATCTTTTAAAAAAAGAGACATTACTAATTAAGGTTAAAGAAATAAATGAAAAATTTGAGTTTGATCAAACATTTATGATTTCAGCCCTCAAAAATGATGGTATAGACGATTTATTGGACTGGTTAATTCTAAACCTGAAAGGAAAAAAATGGTTATATCCACCTACCATTACTTCTGACCAAAGTATTGATGAGCATTTAAATGAAAAAACTAGAGAAATTATTCTACTCCGTATCCATGATGAGATACCCTACAATATTGAGGTTTATTCTGATCAGATTATTAACGTTTCAAAAACAAAAATTAGGGTTTTCCAGTCTATCTATGTAAAAAACCAAAGGCATCGTAGTATCTTAATCGGTAACAAAGGAGAGACTATAAAATCTATTTCTATTAATGCTCGCAAAAGTATTGAAATGTTTGTGAATAAAAAGGTTGATCTTTTTTTGGACATAAAATTAAAGAAAAAGATTAGAATAGTTAATTAGGGTAAATTTAATATAATATGAAAGTTTTTAGGGTAACTACAGATTTTTGGATTTCAGCATACAGATCCACGTTAGAAAAAGAAGGTATTCCATTTTATTTTTATAAAACAGGAGATAAATCTGCAGGTGCAATATTGATTAAGATCTTTAATTTTGAAGAAGAGGTTACGTTATACCATAGAATTAATAACTTAAATGGGAAACAAACATGGGAGAAACTTTTGAGTGGTAGTGAAGACCAAATTGATCAGGCCATTAAAAATCAGTGTAATTTTGATCCAGACGTATGGGTCTTAGTAGTTGATGATCCCAAAGGAAAAAATTTTCTTAATGAATTTGATGAATAATAAAAATGAATTGGACTGACGAAGGACTATTATTAAGTATAAATCCTTATGGAGAAAAATCTGCAATTATTCAGGTTTTAACAAGAACAAAAGGACTTCATTCAGGTATTATACAAAATGCCTTTTCCAGAAAAATGAGTTCTACTTTACAACCTAGTAGTCAACTTCACTTAAATTGGTCCAGTAGATTAGAAGAACATTTAGGCAGTTACAGGGTAGACCTTTTAAAAACCAGAGCAGATATATTGCTAGGAAATAAACTCGCATTAGATGTCTTTAACTCAATTTCATCACTTTGCATATTAACCTTAGTTGAAAGAGATCCTATGCCACAATTTTATAAAATAACAATAAAATTTCTTGATCAAATATTAAAATATAAAAAGTGGGAATTTTTATATCTTGATTGGGAGTTAGACTTACTTACTTCAATTGGTTATGGACTTGATTTAAAAAAATGTGTAGCAACGGGTACTAAAAAAAATCTTTTCTACATTTCTCCCAAGTCTGGAAAGGCTGTTTGTAAAGAGAAAGGTTTAAGATACGATAAAAAACTGCTACGTTTTCCTGATATCTTAAAAGATGAAAAAAAAGATAATGAATTTACCAGGTCAGAATTGCTTGCAGGTCTTAGTATTACAGGTTTTTTCTTAAAGAAATGGCTCA
>CACESU010000008.1 GCA_902562285.1 uncultured Alphaproteobacteria bacterium
TCTTGCAATCTCCATAAAACCATTTTTTACCTTTCCACACAGTATAGAGTTGATCTTTTCCCTCATAATGAAAATCCCAAATGTCATTAGTTTTAGCTTTATTTCCATCTAACATATCATCTTGAACTGTCACTATACCATCTTTGCTCGACTTTATTTGAGCTATTGAGCTTCTTTCTTTGATTGAATTTTTATTCTCCCACCGAGATTTTAGTTCTTTCTTTTCAAGATCAAGTTCCCAGTTAATCCATTTGATATATTCACTAGGGCCACATTCCCAAGTTAAGATAGAAACAGTCTGAGGTACATCATAGGTAGTCGTATTTTTGCAATCCCCATAATTGTATTTCTCACCCATGAAAATAGTATATAGCTGATCTGACTTATAATTAAATTCCCAACTCTCGGAATTCCATTTTTTTTGTTCCTCAGAATAATCTTGAACAAAAATACTACGATCAACCTTGGAATTAATCCTGGCAACTTGAGTCTCTTGATTATTAGAGTTCTTGTTTATCCATTTTGACCTTAATTCATTCTTTTCTAGATCAAGTTCCCAATTAATCCATTTAATATACTCACTAGGTCCGCATTCCCAAGTTAGAATAGAAGCAGTCTGAGGTACATTATAGTTGGTCGTATTTTTGCAATTATTATAATAGAATTTATTTCCTTTCCAGATGGAATAAAGATTATCTGACTGATAATTGAGTTGCCAGGTAACAACCTTATCCTTATCGACCTTTTTCCCATTTTTTAGGTGATCCTGTGCTGTAATAATACCATCTTTAACCGACAAAATTTTGTCAACAGTACTCCATTTAAAATCATCAGTGTCATGATTTTGCCACCATGACCTTAATTCATTTTTTTTAAAATCAATTTCCCAATTTATCCATTTAATATTATCAGTCGTCCCACATTCCCAACTTAAAAGTTTTGGAGTGCTTTGAGTTTTTGCTTCTTTTATGCTATAAAATGTTGCTGGAGACTTACTCTTGGTTCCATCAGGATTAGTCCATTCTGTCATGTATCTCGCATCACCATTTAGAAACTGAGTAGAGATATTTACAATAAATATAATACTAAGAAATAATTTCAAAAAAGACATTTTATGGTTTCCAATTACTATTTTATTCTAAATTAAAAATCCTCCAAAGAGCATTTTTTGTATTTACTTTCTTTACAGGTGTCTGAAAGCATGTTTGCAAGTTGAATTTCTTGAAAAGTTAAAGCGTCATTTAATTCATTTAAAATTTCAGTTGCTTTTTTATATCCTTTATTAGACGATATTTTTAACCACATATATGCATATAAATCGTCTTTTTTTACACCCGAACCTTCACGATATTGATTTGCTAACCTAAACTGAGCAGTAGAATTCCCTCGTTTGGCCGCTAGCTCATACCATTTAACAGCCTCCTTATTATCTTCAACTACTCCATTTCCATTGTCATACATATATCCTAAATTATATTGACCCCAGGAATAATTATTTTCGGCTGATAAACGATACCATTTTACAGCTTCTTGATAATTTTTTTCAACACCCTCACCACGAAAATACCTAATACCAAGAGCATTTTGAGAGCGAGAATTTCCTTTGTCAGCTGCTAATTTATATAATCGAACAGCTTCTTGAAAATTTACATTTACACCTTTCCCGTCATTATACATTCCTGCCAAATTATGCTGTCCCCAGGTATGACCTTGATTTGCAGCTAATTTATACCACCGAACGGCCTCTTCATAATTTTTCTCTGTACCTTTCCCTTGATAATATTTATTACCAACTGAATTCTGGGCTTTAGCATTTCCCTGCTCCGCAGAAAGTAAATACCACTTTAAAGCCTTTTTATCATCCTTAGGCACTCCTTTACCTGTAGCAAACATATATCCTAGATTTCTTTGTGCTTTATCGTTTCCTTTTTCGGCACTCAGCATATAGTATTCGACTGCCCTTTTATGGTTTTTTTCAGTCCCTTTACCCCAATAATATTTATTCCCAACTGTATTCTGTGCGCTAGCGTGTCCTTGTTTGGCAGCCAGTAGATACCATTTAAATGCTTCTTCTTGATCTTTAGAAACACCTTTGCCTTTATCATACATAAACCCTAAATTTCTTTGAGCTTGATCATACCCTTGTTCTGCACTAAGACGATAAAAATCAAAGGCTTTAGAAAGACTTTTTTCTACTCCACTTCCATTATAATAACTATTCCCAAGGGCATTTTGTGCTTCAGCAAACCCTTGGTCTGCGGAAAGTTTAAACCATTTTACAGCTTCAAAATCGTCTTCTGATACCCCTTGTCCCTTATCATACATAAGACCAAGTCTATATTGAGATTCAGCAATCCCATGGTCTGCTGCGGCTTTGTATAATTTCATCGCATCAGTATAGTTTTGAATAACGCCTTTGCCACCATGATACATTTTTGCAAGTTCATTCTTTGAATAAATATGTCCTTCTTCTGCAGCCTGCTTATACCATTTGGCAGATTCTTCAAAATCCTCAGATACCCCTTTTCCTTCATAATACATTTTTCCTAAATTATATTTTGCATATGTATTATCCTGATAGGCACTATTTTTATACAATTCGAATGCTTCAGGATAATTTTGGGCAACACCTTCTCCATACTCATACATTAAACCCAAATTATTCTGGGCATTAGAATTACCTTGTTCTGATGCAAGCTGATACCACTTTACGGCCTCTTCATTATTTTCATTAATACCAAGACCATTATCATACATTAGTCCGAGATGATATTGGCCTTGAGGATTCTGCTGCTCCGCACTTAGGCGGTACCACTTGATAGCTTCTTGATAATTTTGAGGTACACCTTCTCCATGGTGATACATTATTCCTAAGGAAAATTGAGCGTCTGAATAACCCTGCTCTGCAGATAATTGGTACCATTTGACTGCTTCCATATTATTTTCGAAACCACCCAAACCATTATCATACATATATCCTAGATTAAATTGACCAGTCTCATCCCCTTGTTCTGCGCTCAGTCTAAACCATTTTAAAGCCTCCGAATAATTTTGAGGGATACCTTCACCAATTTGATATAGTTTTCCTAAATTATTCTGTGCATCACTAGAGTTTTGTTCTGCGGATAACTGATACCACTTGGCAGCTTCTTCTTTATTTTGATCAACTCCTTTACCATTATCGTACATCCAACCAAGATTAAATTGGCCTGTAACATCACCCTGTTCTGCACTCATGCGATACCATTCAACTGCTTTTTGAAAATTTTGGGGAACACCTTCACCAAAATGATACATTGTACCAAGATTATTTTGAGCGTCACTATCACCTTGCTCTGCTGATAATTGATACCACTTGGCAGCTTCTTCATTGTTTTCATTAATACCAATCCCATTATCGTACATTACACCAAGATAATATTGGCCTGATGAATTATCCTGTTCTGCACTTACCATCAGCCATTTTAATGCCTCTAGATAATTCTGAACAACTGATTCTCCTTCAACAAAATACATTCTTCCAAGTTGAGCTTGAGCCTCAACTACACCACTTTCAGCAACAATTTTAAAAAGATTTAATGCCTGCTTATAATCACCTTTTTCATAGGTATCCCACGCAACATTTAATAACTCTGTTTTATCAGAACTTGTTGTCGATCCATTTTTTGATTTCACAATAGGTTCAAAATCACACTCACCAACGACTTCTCCATTAGATAACATAAGTCCTGAAGATACACTTAATTGATCACTTTTGTTCTCATTACTCGTTACATATCCTGTATTCTTATCAATAAAATAATCATAATAAGCGATCTCATCTATTTCTTCTGGAGAAATAATTATTTTTTGTTGTGTTACTATTAAATCTAATATTCCTGTACCGGAAAATTCTGAATTCTCAAATATTTTACATTTTCCTTCAATACCAATACCAATTTGATTTATAGTGTCAAAACTTTCTGAAATTTCATTTGAAGGTGAGGCTGAAGCTACTTCAGCAATCTTAACGTAATCAGACTCGCACTGTAAAAATTCTTCTTCATTCCATATTTTTCCTGAAAGGACATCAAAGCCGGATAATACTTCTGCTTCTGGATTAACCAGCCACCCAAAATCAGGATCAATCGTAAAAGGAAATGTAAAAGGCTCACTTCCATCTGAACTATCTGAACTTATTAAGGTGATTTTTCCTTCAGACACAACCAACTTGAAAGGAGTTTCATCTGGTGGAGAACATAGCCACTGTAAGCTCTCATTATTCGTTAAGACTTCTTTTGCTTTAACAGCCGGAGATAGAAGATTATAAATCTCTGAACCTTCAGGAAATTTTTCTTTGTCTAATTTCCAAAATGGTATCTCTCCATCATTGGTTTCAGCCATAATATTAGCTCCTAATGAAACTAGAGTTTTTATACCATCACTCTCACCAAACTCTGCCGCGTAATGAAGTGGTGTATAACCATCTAAATCTGAACTATCCAAATCAGCTCCTAGTTTAACCAGCGTTTCTATTTGTTCTGAAGACCAGAAATATTTGTTTAATAATGATCTTTTAAAATTATCTACTTCATTGATGTCAGCTCCGTTTTCAATCAATACGTTTAAGATCTCCAAAGCTAAAGGATTGTCAAAGTCAATTAAAAGTAAAGGAGTCAAGGCATCCACATCCTCACCCAACCGAGCCTCTAAATCGGCCCCTTCTTTGATTAGAAATTCAACAATCTCTGCCGATCCATACATTACCGCATAATGCAATGGGGTCACTAATTCATCATTTTTACCTTTGACTGGGTCACCAGCAGCAACTTGATCTTTTACATCGTCTAAAGATACTCCTTCTAAATTCTCAGCTTCCCACCAGCTTTGGTCACATAAATTCATACAATCTTGGACCCATTCAGCATTAGCCTCACATTGCGAATCAATGAATTTTCCTGAAATAATATCTAATCCTCCATCATCTGGATATTCAGGATCAATTAGTTCTCCGGTAAGTGGATGAATTTCATAGCTCCATCCGCCAGTTTCTCCATTTTTTAAGGTAAAATTAATTTTACCCTGAGAAACAATTACCCTTGCATCACCTTCACGCTTATCGTTGCAAACCCATTGTAATTCCTCACTGTTAGTTAAGACTTCTTTTATTTTAGTGACCGGATTTAAAATTTTGTAGATCTCAGATCCTACTGGATACTTTTCCGGATTTAATTGTGCAAAAGGTGTTTCACCATTATCATTTTTAACCATGATATCAGCTCCATTATCAACAAGAGCCTTGATTGCTTCTGTAGATTCATTTTGTACTGCCAAATGCAGAGCTGCTTGGCCCATCTGTAAATCGCGAAAATTTAAATCAGCCCCTTCATTGATTAAAAATTCTACGATTTTAGTGTGATCTAAGTATGTAGCCCACCATAGTGGAGGGTGTCGAAATTCATCCAAATCTGAACCATTAACGGGTTCCCCGTCTTCCAGTCGAGATTTTATATCACTAATGGAAATCTCTGGTTTACTGTACCACCATTCACTATTACATAAATCCACACAGTTTTTAACCCATGTAGCATTGGCATTACATTCTAAGACCCCTTCATCTGACCACATTTTTCCCAATAATACGTCGAAACCACCCTCTGGGTATTCTGGATTAATTAGCCACCCCCAATTAGGATCAATTTTATATGTATAATCATATTGATCTCCTGATTTATGAGTAATATTTATTTTACCTTCAAAGATGCTTAACTTTACAGGATCTTCGCTGGGTGGACTACAAACCCACTGTAATTCTTTGTCACTTTGAAGGACTTCTTTAATTTCATCCAAATTAAATAATAATCGATCACACTGTAATACATTTTCCCCTGATCCCTTTATTTCTCCAATTTGTCCAGAAAAAACGTCAAAACCACCCTCTTCTTCTCCAGGTTCAATTAACCACCCTGATTCTGGCTCTATTTCATAGTCGAATAAAAAACTTTCTCCATCAGAAAAAATAATATTGACTTTTCCTTCAAAAACTTTCCAACGTAAAAAACCTTCCCCAGGTTGAGCGCAAGTATACTTTAACTCTTTGTTTTTATTGAGAAAATTTTTGGTGTTTTTGCATGTATCACCACATTCGGCGAAAACTTTAGAAGAGAAAACAACCACAAATAAAATTATGAATTTTAATATCGGTATAAAAAACATTTTCATTAAACAGTATAGTATTGAATATTTTGAGGACAAATTTTTTTTTTACAAGAAAAATATTTTTTGATTTATGAATTCTTAAGAATTATAAATTTCGTTGTATTAAGTTAGGAATCAATTAACCTTCACCCAAAAATAACTACTCATAGATTTTTAAGATGACTCCAGAAAGCTTTAAAAAAATCCCAGCTGTACTTGAAGCTTTAAAACAACCTCAATCATCTCGTAGTATTTTAAACTACATGTGTGCATGCGATACAGCTAATCCTGAAGATCGATTAAAATTAAATCATGAAGAAATAGTAGGACCTTTGCTTAATATTTGGTTTGCAAGTGGCACTGTACTAGATAACTTTTGTAAGCCTTTTGCGAAAGTTGTAAGAGAGCTAAAAGCAGATCCTCCAACTTTAATTGGTAAAGAATGGGAAACTTTAGATGGGAAAGTAGCTAAGGTTTTACTTGCAGATCAACTATCTAGATCTTGCTTTAGAGGTACGTCTGAAGCTTTTTCTTTTGATCATATTAGCAGGAAATTAGTCCATGAACTAATTAACAAAACTACGATAGAAGATACTCTTAAGCTTCCAGCTGCATTTCTTTATCTCTTGCCTTGGGCATTAGCTCATTCGGAGGAATTAAAAGATTTAGATCTTGCATGTGGACTAATAGATAAATTCATTGAAGCTCATCCTAATTTTAATTTATTCGAGGGAAGAAATAAACAAGCGGTTAATCAGCACCAACAAGTTTTAAAAAAATTTGGACGATATCCACAGAGAAATGCTGCGTTTGGGAGACAAAATACAATTTCTGAGCAGGCCTGGTTGGATGATAAGGAAAATCTACCCATGTGGGCAGGTGGTAAACTACCATTTAATAAAAATATCAAATAATATATTTAATTTGATGTATGATTAATGGAAAAAAGTATTTATTGATTTATAAAATTAGAAATAATAATAGGCCAGTAATGTGTCAAAAATTGATAGAAATTTTAAATCATTCAAAAAGCAATTTCATTTTCTAAGTTCTAGAAAATTTATTGCACTTCCTCATAGAGGTGCGCATTTTTTTTCCAAAAATAATTCTAATCAATATTTAGAAAATACACATTCTGCATTTTCGAAAGCTAGAGATTTGGGCTTCACACATATTGAGACTGATGTTCATGCTAGTAAAGACTCTATTTCTTATATTATACACGATCCTACTTTAAAAAGATTGACTGGAGACGATATAGCTTTAAAAGACCTAACTTCTGTAGACATTGAAAAAATACGTTTAAAAGGAAGCCATTTAATTCCAAAATTAGAAGAAACACTTGAAGAATTTCCTTCAACTTATTTCAATATAGACGCGAAGAGTTGGAAAGTTGTAGAACCGCTAGCAGATGCTATAAATAAAACCAAAACATTTGATAGAATATGTATTGCCAGTTTTAACGATAAAAGAATTTCCCATATTAGAAATCTGATAAAAGAATCTATATGTTTTAGCGCTGGTACATTAAAGTCTTTAAGTATTATGGTATCACTCAGATTAGGGGTTATTTCTGATATAGATGTTCCTTGTCTTGAATTACCTCTTTTTTATAAAGGTATAAAGGTCTTAAATAGATCTTTAATTAAAAAAATAAAAAAAACAGGAACTAAAATCATTGTATGGGTTATTAACAAAGAAAACCATATTAATGAATTAATTGATTATGGAGTAGATGGGTTAATAGTAGACGATTGCTTACTTTTAAAAAAAATACTTATTAAGAAAGGTTTATGGTAATGACAAAACTTACCATAATTGGAGCAGGCAGTACAGTATTCACAAAAAATATTGTGGTAGATCTATTAACAATTGAGGAATTTAAATCAATAGAAATTGCGCTTATGGATATTGATCAAAATCGATTAATAAAAACCAAAAAAGTCTTAGAAATTATTGCAACAAAAATGGGAGCAACTCCTAAAATAAACTTACATACGAACAGAAGAGAATCTTTATTAGATGCTGATTTTGTTCAAACAACAATTCAAGTAGGTGGATATAAGCCTTCAACTGTTATTGACTTTGAAATTCCAAAAAAATTTGGTTTAAACCAAACTATTGCCGATACTCTAGGTATAGGTGGAATTATGAGGAGCTTAAGAACAATACCTGTACTTTTAAATATAGCTGAAGATATAGAGCAAGTTTGTCCAAATGCTTTATGGATGCAATATGTTAATCCAATGTGTACAAATATGATTGCCATTAACAAGGTTTTTCCAAATATAAAAAAAATTGGACTTTGTCACTCAGTTCAAGGAACAGCTGAAATGCTAGCTGAAGATCTTCAAGAAAACATAAACAATATAAGTTATCAATGTGCAGGAATAAACCACATGGCATTTTTTCAAAAATTTGAAAAAATCTCAACTGGTGAAGACCTATATCCGAAATTAAAACGATTAGCTAATCAAATTTTAAGTGATGAAAAAATTTCTAGTAGAACAAAAAAGCAAGAATACCCTGGAAGAAATTTACATGAAAAAGTTAGATATGAAATATTAAAGCGGTTTGGTTTTTTTGTAACTGAATCTAGTGAACATTTTGCAGAATACGTTCCTTGGTTCATTAAGCCAAACAAAGAAGAACTAATTGAAAAGTATAATATCCCTATAGATGAATACATTTTTCGGTGTGAGTACTATTCTGAACTATGGAATGAATTAGATAAAGATATTTCAATTATTACAAATGAAAAGATAAAAAGAAGTCATGAATATGCTTCTTATATAATCGACGCTATAGTAAATAATAATAAATTTACAGTATATGGGAATGTTATGAATAATGGTTTAATTGAAAACCTACCGAGTAATTGTTGTGTGGAAGTTCCTTGTATTGTCGATAATAAAGGTTTCTATCCGCAAAAAATTGGTAGATTACCAGAACAACTATCAGCACTTATGCGAACTAACATCAATGTACAAATACTTAGTGCAGAGGCTGCATTAACCCAAAAAAAAGAGCATATATATCATGCTGCAATGCTAGATCCTTTAACATCCTCTCATCTATCTATTGACGAAATTTACTCTTTAGTAGATGAAATGTTAGAAGCTCACGCAAATTATCTACCTGAATACAGATGATGAACAAAAAATAATTTTTTAGGAAAATAAATTAATTTATTAATTATTGTTTTACTGAACCCAATGTCAAACCAGCAATAAAGTGTTTCTGCATAAGAAAAAACATTGCAACTGGAGGTATGGCGGCACATAGAGAAGCTGCGGAAACTAAATGCCAATTGTTAACATATTGGCCATTTAATGATCTTATCCCAGCAGTAATCGGTTTTACACTTTCTCCTTGTGTTAGGACCGTAGCCCAGAAAAAATCATTCCAGACAAAAGTAAAAATTAATACTGCTAGAGCAGCTAGGGCAGGTCGAACTAGTGGTAAAACTATGTATAAAAATATCTTTGCTTCACTAACTCCCTCTATTCTTCCACTTTCAATAAGCTCAAAAGGTAAGGCTTTTATAAAATTTCTCATGAAAAAAGTACAAAATCCCGTTTGAAATGCAGCGTGAAATAAAACCTGACCAGAAATTGTATTATATAAACCAGTTGATACTGACATATCCCTTACTGGTATCATTAAGATTTGGAAGGGTATAAAATTGCCAGCAACAAATATAAAAAAAAGTGGCAGGGACCATCTAAACCTATAAATTGCTAGTGCATAACCTGCTAAACAAGCTAAAGATACTGAAAGAATAACTGTAGGTATAGTTATTAAAAAAGAATTTTTTAAATATAAAATTGCCTTAGAACGTTTAAATATCTCTGAATAATTTTCAATTAGTAAAAACTGAGAAGGCCAACCAAAGACATTACCTGTGTTAATATCTGTAGCAGATCTTACTGAAGTCAAAAAAATAGCAATTAGAGGTAAGAGCCATATTATTAATACAATTGGTAAAACAATTTTGTATATCAACTGATATTTTGGAGAGAAAGTATTAATCGGTTTTGGAAACATGATTTACACTTCTCTTTCATTTTTATATAAACGCCACAAAAAATAACTTATATAAATAAGCATAATAAAAAACAATACTGTTGCTATTGCTGAACCATATCCCAGTCTAAAACCATATTCAGAAAGAGCAGTTTCATACATATAGTAAGCTAGAACATTTGATGAGCCATAAGGCCCACCTTCAGTCATAATAGCAACCATATCAAAAGATCTTAATGCGCCAATTACAGTAACAACGACAGAGATAAATGTTGCAGGCCTTAGCTGAGGCAAAACCACATACCATAACATTTTTAGACCCTTTGCTCCATCTAACCTTGCTGCCTCCATCAAATCTTTAGAAACATTACTTAAGCCTGTTAAATATAGAATCATGCAATAGGCTATTTGGGGCCATAAACCGGCAAAAATTATTCCATAAGTGACCAATTCTTCATCTGATAATATTGCGATAGGTTCCAAACCTAAAGATAAAAAAATATATGCCAATAATCCAAAATTAGGATTATAAAACCAAGCGAAAATAAGTCCAACCACTACTTGTGAAATAACGAATGGGAAAAAAAATAAAGATTTATAAAACCTTATTCCAAAAACAATTTGGTTTAAAAATAAAGCAATAAATAGTCCGATTGGAACAGCAAACAAATATAGAATAAGCCATATGCAATTGTTTTTTAAAGAGGTATAAAAATACTCGTCATCAAAAAGTTCAATATAATTTGCTAATCCAACCCATTGAGCTTCGCCAAGTCCGTCCCACTCATAAAAAGATATCCAAACAGATTGGAATATGGGAATAATTACATAAACAAGGAAAAAAGCTATTGCTGGCAGCAAAAAATACCAAGGAGCAAAAACTAATTTATTCTCAGAATAAATTCTTTTTTTTTGATCAAAAAGAGCTATTTGTTGCAAATATAATAACCAATCAATTAATGATAATTTTAAATGGGTGGGAGTTACCCCACCCAAAAAATTTTATTTATAAACTTTTGATTGAATTTTATCTAATCGCTTCAAAATTTTATCAAGTCTATCAGGTTTCATCATGAACTCTTGGAAACCCTCCATTCCTGCGGCAGCCATCTCTGGTATTGCATCTCTGTCGTAGAATTGAGCTAGTCCAACAGCAGTATTTAAGGTTTCAAAACCTTCTGTAATGAATTTATCATCAGCAACTTTTGCTTTAGAATTAATTGGTAATTGACCTATTGTTTTATTCCACTCAGATTGAACATCAGGACGTGCTACAAATGCCAACCACTTTTTGGCATCTCTTTTATTTTTTGCATTTGTAGGAATAAAAAAAGCGTCAGCTGGAGCTTCTTCTGCACGAGGCATGTCCTTTGTAATTTCTGGAAATTTGAAAAAATCTATTTGGTCATAGGTGAGACCTGCATTTTTATAAGCATCTACTGAAAAATTACCCATTACATACATTGCAGCTTCACCATTGGCAAATGGGACAACTGCGTCTTGCCAGGCCATACTTGCATGATTTTCTATAAAATAACCAGCATTTACCAACTCAGCCCAATATTCAAAAGTTTTTCTTATTCTTGGGTCTGTATATTTTATTTTCCCAGCAGTTAAATCATTATGTACCTTATATCCATTTGTTCTGAGATTAATATAATCAAATACACCTGCTGCTGTCCAAAGATACCTAGTGCCTATTGTAATTGGTGCTATTCCATTTTTCTTAAGCGTTTCACAGATATATTTAAATTGAACCCAAGTATTTGGTTCAAATAAACCTAGCTTATCAAAAATATCTTTTCTGTAATAAACACCCCACTGATAATAAGAATAAGGCACACCCCATTGTCTTCCACCAATAGTCATAGTTGGTTTTATAGCAGCCAAATCTTCGTGAAAGTTATTTTCATCCCATACATCAGATACATCTTCAAAAAGACCAGCTTTTACAAATGGTCTCATTCTATTGCCTGGGTACCAAGAAGTAACATCTGGTGCATCGGCAATTAAGAAATTTCTAATCGCAGCCTTATGCTCCTCTCTATCACCATTATTAGCTATAACATTAATATCTGGATTTTCCTTTTGAAATTTTGCTATGGCATTTTCAAAGGCAGCTTTTGGTCCTGGGTTCATGTCATCAAAAGTTATAACAAGATCTCTTGCAAAAGATGCCGAACTAATTAGAATTACTGACAGTAAACTAATTAAAATCAGCTTAATTTTAGTATACATTTCTCCTCCAATCATAAATGCAATTAGTAAGAACTCCAATTCTTACCTACATTGACAGATGTTATTATTTAATTGAGTATTGTCAATGACTTGAAATTAAAATCCGAATTATATTCTAATAAATCTAATCTTATAAGGAAAGTTTAAATAAAAATGGCTGAGGTAATTTTAAAAGAGGTCAAAAAAGACTTTGGAAAATCAACAGTTATAAACGATGTTTCTATCAAAATTAACGAAGGAGATTTTTGTGTAATTGTTGGCCCATCAGGATGTGGAAAATCAACTTTGCTAAGGATAATTGCAGGGTTAGAAACACCAACTAGTGGTTCAATTATCATAAATTCTAAAGACGTTACAACAGTAGATCCAGCTAATAGAGGAATTGGAATGGTATTTCAAAATTATGCCTTATATCCTCATATGACTGTTGAAGAAAATATGAGTTTTGGATTGAGAATGAATAATGCTCCTAAGACTAAAATTAATAAAAAGGTCGGAGAAGCTGCAAAAATCCTTCAATTAACTGAATTAATGAAGAGAAAACCGGCATCTCTATCTGGGGGACAAAGACAACGAGTGGCAATAGGACGAGCAATAGTTAAGGGATCCAAAGTATTTCTGTTCGACGAACCACTTTCCAATTTAGATGCAGAGTTAAGAGTAGAGATGAGAATTGAATTAACTAGATTACATAAAGAATTGGGTGCGACTATAATTTATGTAACACATGACCAAACAGAAGCTATGACCATGGCTGATAAAATAGTGGTGTTACGCGATGGATGCGTTGAACAAATTGGTAAACCATTAGAACTTTATGCAAATCCCGATAATAAATTTGTAGCAGGGTTCTTAGGGTCACCAAGTATGAATTTTTTGGAGGCTAAATTTGACGGAAAAGATCTAAAAATAACCTCTTTAGAAAACTTAAAGATCAAGAAATTTCCAAAATTAAGTAAAGAAAACTTAAAAGTAACCATAGGTGTGAGACCACAAGATGTATTATTTAAAAGATCTACTAAAGGTAACAAGATAGAATTTGTTGAAAATTTGGGAAATTTATCCATTTATCACTTAAGGTTAGATAAAAATAATTCTTTGTTATCAGAATCAAATAATAAAGAAAATCTTCCCCCAGGAGAAACCGTTCAAATTACTCTTAACGAAAGATCCTTGTACTTTTTTGATCAGAGTTCCGGTTTAAGAATTAGATAAACTTAACATAATTTTCTGATTTCAAATATGATTAGCTCGATACAAATGTGAATAAACATTTATTTTACAATAATTGAAATTTCTTTTTGTGCAAAACGATTACTAATAATTGAGATTTTTATTTTTCCTAGTCCTAAAGAACGTATCCAAAATCCAGCAGAACCCGCTCTTAGTGGTATTGAATTAGGACCAAAAATTATTGCAGGACCAGACAAATTTACAGATATAGTTTCATTCAGATATCTCATTTTATTACCAACCTGGTCTAAAGCACGAATAATAACCCGAACGTCTGTATCTATGCTGACTTCCTCTAAATCTGGAATTATTTCAAGGTTAGTTGGAAGAGGGTCTGCAACAAATTGTCTACTTATAGCTAATTTTCTATCAATAAAACCATTAATTTTGACATTTGGCCAATCTGTTCCCCAAGTTCCAAATACATTTTCAGGAAAATGTTCCGTGTCAACCATTATAGGTGGATGCGGTAAATTTGAAAAGTTTTTAAAATCAGGGTTTATGGAAAATCTGTCCTCACTATCATTAAAATTAAATTCCACATAATCACAATTCGTTAAAATTATTAATGGTAAAACCCCTTGAATATTTCTTTCACCACGCGCCCAAACAGTAACTGGTTCTAGAACTATTCCATTCTTTGCATCATCCTGACTTGAATAGACATAACTAGCAAATTTTGGTTCTCTAAACATATCCATAACTCCGTGATAACAAATACGATCACCCGAGCCAAAATCCTTATGTGTGTTATAATCAAATGCACACCAACCAATTGCTCCAGCATTATTACTATCACCGTAAGCAGCATTTAAAACTTCAAGGTGTCTTAAAACATGTTCATTTTGTCTTAATTCATTGTCGTAAGATTTGGTTGGAAACATATGTCCATTAAATTCTGTAACCATATATGGAACATTATAATTAAATCCTGTACATTCACGTTGAGTTCTTAAAGGAATTCTTCCTCTGTTTCCTCCTAATTCTTCTTCACCTAAAATAAAATCATTCATAGTGTAAACATCCTCAAGAAATTCACCTTCTACAAATTTTCTAACTCCTCCTGTTTGACGAGTGCTATCTAGCTGATGCGCAACTTGATTTGTCTTTAAATAGAAATCATGATTGTCTGGGCTCTCATTGATTCTAACACCCCATAAGATAATTGATGGATGATTCCAGTCCCTTTCAATCATATTTTGTACATTTTCTATTGATTTATTCTGCCAATTTTTATCTCCTAAGTGTTGCCAACCAGGTATTTCTTCAAAAACTAATAATCCAATTTCATCACAACGATTTAAAAAATGTTTGGATTGTGGATAATGAGAAGTTCGAACTAGATTAACCCGCAAATCAAATTTTAATATTTCAGCATCTTTATGCTGTGCTGATTTTCCTAAAGCATAACCAACATAAGGATAACTTTGATGACGATTCAGGCCTCTAATTTTTAACGAATTTCCATTAAGCATAAATCCATTTTTATTAAATTCTGCTGATCTAAAACCAAAACGTTCATTTATATTGTCAATGCCATGAGGTGTTTCAACAGAAATATCTAGCTCATATAATGACGGATTATCAATATCCCATAGTTTAATATTCTTAAGATTATTTATCTCAAAAAAAATGTTATTTTCAGTTATTTCACACTTAGTAATTGATAATATTTTTCCTTCAGAATTAAGCAAATTTGCAGTCAAGAACCCTGATAAATCAAGTGCATTAGGATTAAGCAACTCAACTCTTACTTTCAGGGACTTTTTTTCTTCTAAAACATTTGGAGTTTCAATTTTTATATTATGGATATATATTGGAGAAGTAACTCGCAGATGTACATCTCTATAAATCCCTGCATAGGTCAAATAATCTATTCTACCTCCAAAAGGAGGAATAGATGGGTTTTCACTTCCATCAATTTTAACTCTTAATATATTTTCTCCCTTCTCAAGCTCATCAGTCAATCGGGCTATAAAAGGTGTATAGCCATCAGTGTGAGAAACAATTTTTTTATCATTAAGGTATACGTGGGCATTCGCCATAATTGCTTCGAACACAAGACAAACTTCTTTATTATCCCAACTTGCTTCTGATTTAATAATTTTTTCATAAATAAATTCTTTTTGATAAATGTTTTCATCAAAATAATTGAGAGGTAATTCAACTGCACTATGCGGCAAACAAACCTCAGAATTTTCAAAAATCCAGTTATTGTTAAAATTAAAAGTCTCACGCACGATTTTAGCCTAGTCTTTCTTTATTATTACTATCCTAAAAATCAAAATACTTTATAATCTATAGGTTTCGTTTTATCTATAAAGTTTGAAACTTCAGGAAGTGGGTATTTTAATCCTGTAGCACAATTAAATAATACAACACTTTCGTTCTTAGATATAATTCCTGAGTTAAGTGATTTTTTAAAAGCTGAAAAAGTTGCTGCTCCTTCTGGGCATAAAAGTGTACCCTCTTTTTTAGAAACTTCGTCTCTAGCTGAAATAATTTCTTCATCCGTTACAGATATTGAAAATCCATTACTTTCATTAACTGCTCGAATTATTAAGAAATCACCGACAGCTATTGGCACTCTTATTCCAGAAGCAACTGTTTTTGCATTTTCCCATAATGGAGCAAATTCTTTTCCTTCACACCATGCTTTGTAGATTGGAGCACAACCTTCTGCTTGTACTGCAACCATTCTTGGCAATCTACCTTTTATCCAGCCTAACTCTAGTAATTCATTAAATGCTTTCCACATACCAATTAAGCCTGTTCCTCCACCAGTTGGATAGAAAATAACGTCAGGAAGTTTCCAATTTAATTGTTCCGCCAACTCTAAACCCATAGTTTTTTTACCTTCAATTCTGTAAGGTTCTTTAAGAGTAGAAACATCGAACCACCCAGCTTTTTCTTTACCCTCAAGCACAATTTTTCCACACTCATTTATCAGACCATTAACCATATATGTATCTGCTCCTAAACGTTCTATTTCTCTTATATTAATTTCAGGTGTATCATCAGGACAAAAAACTGTGGATTTTATACTAGCCTTTGTCGCATATGCAGCTAAAGCAGCACCCGCATTTCCATTTGTAGGTATAGCTAGATGCTTGAGATTTAACTGCTTTGCCATTGAAACGGCCATTGCTAAACCTCTTGCCTTGAATGAAGAAGTTGGTAATAATCCTTCATCTTTTATATGGACTGTAGAATTAAAATTAAATTTTTTAACAGCTTCTTCTAATTTAATGAGAGGGGTAATTACTTCTCCCAAAGAAATTCTATTTTCCTTTTTTTCGACAGGTAACATAAATGAGTACCTCCAAAAACCGGGCTCACTATTTTTACCAATATCTTCTCTTGAAATAATCTCACCCATTTTTTTTAGATTATACCTAACGAGAAGTGGTTTTCCTTCCTCTGATAAGCCATGAATTTTATTTTTCTCATATTTTTTCCCAGTAAGAGAACACTCCAAATGAGTTACAAAATTCGATTCTTTTGACATATGTTATTGCCTTTATTTTGGTTAGAATAATTTTTGTTATATAACGTAAAAGTGAAATATGATAAGGCTTGTAATCTTTATTTCGAAAGATGAGTATCAATTTTTTTTGCAATCATTTCACTTACCCTTTCATTAGATTCTTTTGTTACCCCTCCTATATGTGGAGTTAAAATTAGATTATTAATTCCTTCAAATTTTTTTGCACACTCTTTATTGACTGGTTCTTCATTAAAAACATCTAATGCCGCTCCTCCAATTTTATTCTCTTTTAGCAATTTAGCTAATTGATTTTCATCAATGACCCCACCTCTTGCAGCATTAATGATTACAGAAGAATTCTTGATCAGTTTTAGTTTCTTTTCGTCAATTAAATTTTTAGTTTCTTTACTTAGAGGAATATGAAGTGAAATAATATCAGAAATTGAAAGAAGATTATCTAGATCTAGATTTTTAGTTTCTTTCCATACATTACTATCCTTATCCAAATAAGGATCATAAGCAACCGTCTTCATTCCTAAACCTAGGGCTAAATCTCTAGTTTTCTGTGCGATATCCCCAAAACCAATTAAACCAAGTGTCTTACCATAAACTTCTGAACCAGAACTTTCTTGTCTTGGCCAATTGCCAGCAATCATTTCATTTTTTTTAAAATAAGCTTTTCTCAACAGTAACATTGAGGCACATATAACATATTCAGCAACACTATGAGAGTTAGCACCTAAGGCTGGATAAACTGTAATATTTTGTTCTTCACAAGCATTAAGATCGATATTGTCTAATCCAACTCCTAAACGACCTACACAAGTAAGATTTGGTGCATTTTCAATTAACTCCCTAGTTACTAGTGTCTTATTACGAACTATCAAAGCTTTCATTTTATTTATTAGTTTTACTAATGAATTTGAATCTTCTGCCAAAGAACTATCATAATAGACATTATATTTTCTCTTTAACAAATCAACTGCAGACTCATCCATAAATTCAGTAATTAAAATCATTTTGACCTTTCTAACTAAATATATAAAATGGGGAGCTTCAATTCTGAAGCTACTTCAGATAATAACTCAACATGGTCTCCGTAAGTTATGGCAATATGATGTTCAAGACCATAAGAAATAATTTTATTGAGAACATCTTTTGTATCATTATCAAAATTTATTACTCCTGAAGTTCCTGTAAATGGTAGTGGTCTATCAATCATTTTACCCTTAGAAACTACCATTTTTTGCTCTCCAAAAGACTGAGAAATCCTCATCATTGTTACAATACCTTCTTTTAGGGGGAACTCGAATAATAATGGCATTTTTCTATTAGAATGAATAGTCGCAGTTGGTTTGATTTTAGGATTACACATAGATATTGGTGCTTGACCACAATGCCAAAATACACCGGAATTATCATCTAAATCAATATCAACAATATCTGTTAAGAAAACAGATTGTCCCGAAACTTCTTGTAAAATTAATTGTGTAACAGCTCCATACACATCAGCCTCACAAGCGCAGGGCACTTTATTTTCCGTTAACATAGAAGCAGGAGCACAAATAGCTCCTCCATATTCAGTAAACATTTCTGGCCAACATCTAATGGCAAAAGCATTATATGTACCATCTTCTTTTAATTTTTTTAATGATTTTTCTAACTTTAACGAAAGTATAAGTTCTTTTTGATTTACTTCTCTTATGGAAGAAATTGTTTTTTTTAGTTTATTTAATGTAGGTTCTATTTCTTCAGATTTTATATTTTTAGAATTATTTAAAAATTTATCTATGTCAATTTCATCAACTGTTATCCCACAAAGACCAAAGAGTTTTTTTTGATCATATTTACAAGTATCAAATCCATCAGGGTGAGTTCCAATCTTTCCTATTTTTAAATTATGAATTTTTTCTTTTACTGATTTCGCCTTTTTAGATCCCAAAGATGGAATTTCCAATATTTTTTTTGGTCTTTTTGAGTTGTTACTATTTATTAAAATTTTAAATTTTGTATCATTCATATTTTCAGGGTTTTCATAAATCCATGAAAAAGGAATATTATTTAATCCTAAGGTATGTGAAGCCAAATTTAGTCCACAGAATGCATTTAATCTTAATCTACCACCAAGGCGTGGTTCAGGAAAAGCCCAAATTCCTATCTGTTTTTCTAAACAAGTTGCAATTTTAAGAATGGTAGAAGAGTCCGTGAATGTTACTTGAATAATAATGACGAAATCTAAATTTTCCTTTCTTAATTTATTTATCTCCTGGAGTGCATCTTGCTCATTTAATAATAATTCACAGCTTCCAAAAATATTATGATTAGTAGAACTGAGAAACTTCAAACTTGTAGTTAGTCTTTCTTTTGCATATTGAACATCAAATGTGGGACGACCAAGTGCAAGGATACCAATTTTCACTTTTTCAAACCTTCTACATAAATATGTCTAAAATCAGAAGTCCTGTAGGGAAAAAGATTTCCTCCATTTGAAAAACATTGTTTCTCATACCATGGAAGAGCATGTTTTTTCGCTAAATTGGCTATCTCATTCAGATAGTTAGCTGATGAATTTTTAAGAATAGAATTAATAGCTTTCCAGTCTGGATATTTTAATAGAGCTTCTAACCAAATTGCTCTACCTGCCAAAAAACCAGAACAACCAGCTTGAAAAGAAAGTGATAAAACTTTTTTAAATTCCTCTTTACCTGCGCCAGCTGAAAGCATGACCCATGGACGGCCAGTTAATTTATCCATTTCCTTGAATGACATAAGATCATCATCATTTATGGTCTTAACATTTACAGGACTTTCTAACTTAAAAACATCAACTGCATATTCATTTTTTGAAAACTCCTGAATAGATTGTAAAACATGATCAGTTTTTTTATTTTTCATTTCAAGATATTCGTTAGTATAGTTTTTTTCATACATAAAAGGATAAACTAATAACTCAAAAAGAAATAAAATATCATATTTTACACATTCTTCTCCAATCATCTTTACATAGTCTTTTTGGGAATCAATGATCTTTTTGTCAGCGTCAGGCCTATACCAAGCCAATACCTTAACGGCATCAGCACCCATTTTTTTTATTTTAGCAACTGACCAGTTATTAATACTTTTAGAAATCCTTCCACCAGTTTTTTCTTCAAAAATTGAATCTTCTAATGTAACTATTAGTCCTTTTCTAGGATTGAAAATATCCATGGAAATAGGTAATGCATAGTGAGGATCTAAAAGCAATGCACTACTTTGCTCCTGTAAATTAGCAACTAAAGATTTTTTAAAGTTAGCAACATCTTTCCATGGAGCTTCTGATTTTTTCAAATAATCTGCTATAGGTTTTTTTATTGGAGGCCTTTGGTCTACAGCTGTCATAATAAAAATACCATTATTGTCAGAAAGTCTTTTCATACCCATAAATTTACCAGGACTTAATCTCATATTTTTTCCGTCATAAAATCTTAAACTTGAGAATTACTGGAAAAAAAAATTCTACCATTTTAAATTCTCTTATTACTGACACATTAAACATCTAATCAACTTTTATTCCACTAGGTACAGAAATTGGTTTTCCTAAGGGTCTTTCATTTTTACTTTTTCCAGTTAACGAATGAAGAAAGCTTACCAATTCATTAATTTCATTTTCATCTATACTTACAGGATTTATATCAATTCTGGAAAGAAGTCTTTTTTGTTCCCTTTCATCCGCAAAAACAATAAAATCAGTTTTTTCCAACCATTTAGCTTCTGGCAAATTAGCCATACTTGGCTCCCAATTCTTATACATTTGTAAGGGATTTAAATGATGTTTAACTATTCCTTGTAAAGTAGGATATGCACCATTATGACCATATGGGAATGTTAAAGATACATTTCTTAAAGAAGGTGTTTTGAATTTATACATATCTTCAACGTTATCACTTTCGCCCATTCTTCCCACATCTCTAGTATATGGGTCCATTCTTCTTGTCCTTCCTGGACCAAATTGCGGAATAGCTAGTGCATAAAATTTTTGATCTGTAAATAAAATTCCTGAATGACAAGAAGAACATTGAGCTTTTCCATAGAATAAATCCATTCCTCTTTTTTGAGTTGAGGTAAGAGCATAAGTTTTCCCATTAATAAAATCATCAAATGGTGAATCAAAAGATGTCCATTCTTTTATAATAAAGGCAGAAATTGCATTTGCTATGTGTATAATTTTTATATCTGAAGGCTCTTTGATATCATCATAAGCGTCCATAAATTTTTGGTGATATTCAGAAATACCCCTTATTTTATTTTCAATAACTGGCCATGCTCGATCTATTCTTCTGCTATCCTTACCAACTTTTGAAACTAACCCAATTATTTCATTTTCACCAAAATTACCTGCCATTTCAAACTGCCGCGTCATGGGAAAGAGTGCTTGAACAGATAGAATATTATCTAATCCTGAAGGAAGCCATTCTTCAGCTGGTGTATTAAATCCATTTCCAAATGTGTTTGATTTACTTATTCTTCCATCATGCATTAAAGTATGGATTTGCTTAGCTCCCAAATTCCAAAGACCCGGTGAGTTTCTTGGTATTCTTTTTTTAATCTTATTTTCACCGAATCCAGGTGTTCTATTTTTGCCAATTCCTGATCCACCTTCGCCTATACCTAACGATAATCCATCACTTCCTCCCAAATCATGGTGATGACAAGTACCACAAGATATATTATTGTTGCCTGATAAAATTTTATCATAAAAAAGTAACCTTCCTAATGCTGCTTTTTTGGGATCAGAATAGTGAAAATCATTTGCTGAAAGTGGCTCAGGTAATTTTTCTGCATAAGAACTATTTGTATAAAAAAATGAAAAGACCAAAATAAATAAGGAAATAAAATGTTTAAATATATTTGTATTTTTATACTTATACCAACACTCACTTTTGGTGAGATTGAGCATGCTCGTGATTTGATGGAAGAAGGTAAATTTGAAGAAGCAATGAAAGAACTTCTTCCAGCAGCTAGATCGGGAAATGCGGATGCAGAAGAACTTATAGGAATTATGTATGCAATGGGACTTGGGGTTCAGAAAGATGATTTTAGAGCTTTTGATTGGTATCTTAGATCTTCTATGAAAGGGCATCCAGGTGCCCAATCCGGTGTTGGTTGGTACTATGAAACAGGTAGAGGCATGCCAGCTCCAGACCTTGTCAGAGCATATACTTGGTACGTTCTTTCTGCTATTGGTGGGGATCCTGATGCTGCTATCTCTCAGGAAGAAGTAATTAAAAAAATGACCCCTAAAGAAATTAAACAAGCACATGTCCTTATCGATGATTATAAGTCTTGGATTTATCCATTTAGGTAATCAGGGGCAGTATAAAACCACCCCTGATAATTATTTTTAATTTAGATCTTTACCATAATCTGAAGACATTCTGCCCTCAGCATCTGCAACAGCAGTAGTTAAAGCATCAAAAACTTCTGAGCCACCTTTTACATTGGACTTAAACCAATCATAAACAGGAGCAGCAGCTTCTTTGAACATTGCTTTTTGATCAGGACTTGGTACATAAAGATTTCCACCACCAGCAACAAAATCTTCATAAGCTTTGATTGATTTTCTTTTTGGAGAAGCAAAAGTAGCTTGCTGAAGAGCATAAAAACCATCCGTTATCACTTTTCTAATGTCATTAGGCATGGATTGATATTTAGCATTATTCATCCACCATAGAGCTCCCATATAAGCATGCCCATCCAAAGTAACATATTGAAGACCTGCATCTGGAAACTTCATATTCATAATATCGGTTATACCATTTTTTGAACCCTCAACTACTCCAGTTTGAAATGAAGAAAATAACTCAGGCCATGGAATTGGTGTTGGAGCAGCACCTAAAGCTCTAACTAGTACTTGAGGTAAATCAGCTACAACTGTTCTTATCTTTAATCCTTCCATATCAGAAGGTTCTTTAATTGGTCTTTTTGTATTTGCAAAATTTCTCCAGCCACCTGTATTTCCAATCGTCATTAAACGAATTGTATTTCCAGAATCAGCTAGTGCCATTTTTCTAACTGTTCTAACAAAATCACTTCGCATTACGTCTTCTGCAATTCTATCATCAGACATTAAATACGGAAGATCTAATACTTGAACATATGGAAAAACACCTGCAGCTCCACCTGAAGTTGAGATGTAAATATCTATACTTCCGTCAGATACACCTTGTAAACATTCAGCGCCCTTTGAACAAAGCTGGGTTCCAATAAATAGTTCAACTGACACTGCACCATTAGAAGCAGCTTCAACATAATTTTTGAAAACAACTGCACCATCATAATCTTCATCTTGATCGTTTGAATTAGCAGTTAATCTTAAATTGTAATCAGCTGCAAAAGCTGCAAAAGATAAACCTACTATTAAAGTAGATATACTCATTGATTTTATTAACTTTGAAAAAAACAAAATTTCCTCCCTAGATTTATAATTTATTATCTCTGCCTAATACTTATTTAAAAGTTCATAAGCAAAACTATTTATATTTCACAGCTTACTTTGCAAATCCAGTCATCAATGGGATACTCATAGATAGAGCTGGGAAATATGTAATTAAAAATATAACCACAATTTCTACTGCTAGAAAAGGTAAAATTGCACGTGCAATAGATTCAACTTTTTCTCCTGAAACGGAGGAAGCAACAAATAATACTAAACCCATAGGTGGTGTTGCCAATCCTACGGTAAGATTTACGGACATTATGATAGCAAAGTGAACAGGGTGAACACCTAAATCTGTAAAAACTGGTCCTAATATTGGACCCAAAATAATGATTGCCGGTCCAGCATCTAAAAACATTCCTACTATGAATAATAAAATATTAATAAGAAATAAAAGTATGTAAGGATTATCACTTAAACTGAGCACAAAGTCAGCTAAATGTTCTGGAGCATGGGATAGACTAACTACTGTTTTGAAGGCCATGGCTGCTCCAACTAAAAGTAAAACTACAGATGATACCAATGCAGCTTTGGTTAAAACTTTGGGAATATCTCTCCATTCAAGTGTCTTTAATACAAATAAACCTATAAAAAAAGCATATGCAGCAGCTACTGCAGATGCTTCGGTAGGTGTAAAAATACCACCTAATATTCCTCCTAAAATTATAACAGGTGTCATTAATGGAAAAAATGCTTTTAGAGATGCTTTACCCCTTATTTTCCAAGAAGATTTAGATGTTGCTTTGGGAAGATCATACCTGTTTGCTAATAATCTTACCATGACCATTAAACTGATACCAACCATTAAACCAGGAACAATTCCAGCTAAGAATAATGCAGCTACACTTTCTCCCATTACATAAGCATAAATTATCATAATACCTGATGGTGGAATAATTGGGCCTATTACGGAACTTGCTGCTGTAATTGCTGCTGCAAATTTTCTTGAATATCCTTGTTTTTCCATAGCAGGAATTAACATAGAACCAATAGCTGAGGTGTCAGCAACAGCAGATCCAGAAAGGCCCGCAAAAAGTATAGATGAAAGAATATTGACCTGTGCTAAACCACCCCTTAAGTGTCCCATCATAGCTTGACTAAATTCAACCAATCTAAGAGTGATACCACTCCTATTCATTAACTCACCTGCTAACATAAAAAATGGTATTGCCATTAAAGGAAAACTATCAATACCATTATATATATTTCTATATAGCATTGCCGCATCACTAGCTTGTCCATTCAACCAAAGCAAAATCCCTGGCGCTGCCAAAAGACTAAAAAAAACTGGTAATCCAATTAAAAGAAAAACTAAAAAAAGGGGAAGAAACCAAACTAACATAGTTATACTTCTAAACTTTCTTTATCAGGGTCTGGTTTAATATTCAAAAGAGGATCACAAATTGAGATTACCCTAATTAAAATAAGCTCTAAATTTACCAAAATTAACAAAAAGATCCCTATGGGTAATGACATATACATCCATGCAAGTTTAAGAGGTTTAGACTGTTCACCAATAATAAAAAGCGGGATTTTGATGGATGAAGAATTAAAAATCCAACCAACTTTAATATGATCTAACCCCAATTTAAAACCTATAACCAAAATAAAAAAAGAAAGCATGAGTAATAGTAAACTGATTAGATTACCAATTAATTTAGTGAAAGAGCCTATTATCATATCAATAGACACAAAACCTCCCCACCTATAAGCCGATGGAGCTATTAGCGCAGTCATCCATAGCATCAAAAAACGAGCTACCTCGTCTGGCCAAGGAAGTGCATTATTAAGCACATATCTAAAAAAAACTTGAAGAAGAATAACCATTACCATTAGCAAAATAGCTATCCATGCTAATTGTCTACCAATACGAAGAAAAAATGTATTTAAATATTTTAAAATATTTAATAAAAATAAAAGAATAGTTATTTTAATCTCCTTTACCGATGATAAAAATTCTATCTATAAATTACATCAGAATTTTTAATTTAAAAGCAAAATAAAAGGATAAGATAAAAATGGGAGCCTTAAAATATGCAATTATTGGTTCTGGTACTATGGGAAGGGAGCATATTAGAAATATAAACCTTCTGAAAAATGCTGAGGTAGTGGCTTTATGTGACAATCATAAGGCTTCCATAGATGAGTCACGAAAAGACTTAATAAATAACCCCAGAATTTTTTCTCATCATAACGAATTAATAGAAGCTAAAATTGCAGACGTTTATATAATAGCAACTCCTAATTTTAGTCATATAGATATTCTCAAAGATATAATAAAAACCAAAGCACATCTTTTAATAGAAAAACCTCTATGTACCAATGTTAGAGATTGTCTTCATTTCAAAAAAATTACTAAAGGTTATCCAGGTATAATTTGGACTGCAATGGAGTACAGATATATGCCACCAGTAGCGAAATTTATAAAAGAAATTAAATCTGGTACAATTGGAGATCTAAAAATGTTCTCAATAAGGGAACATCGATTTCCATTCCTAGTTAAAGTAAATGACTGGAACAGATTTTCAAAAAATACCGGAGGAACTCTTGTTGAAAAATGTTGCCATTTTTTTGATTTAATGCGTTTAGTTAGTAATAGTGAAGCAGTAAGCGTTTATGCGAGCGGTGCCCAAGATGTCAATCATTTAAATGAGCAATATAATGGCAGAAAACCTGATATAATAGATAATGCCTTTGTCATTGTAAATTTTGAAAATGGAATACGCTCTATGCTAGACTTATGTATGTTTTCAGAAAACTCTAAACTCCAAGAAGAATTATGTGCTGTAGGAAATGTTGGTAAAATAGAAACAGGTGTTCCCTCATTTTTATCTGGAAAATCAAGCTCTGAACTATCAATTGGCTTAAGGAAACTAGATAATATTAAAATTGAAAATATAGAAGTTGATGAAACTATTTTAAAGGCCGGTCATCACCACGGATCAACTTATTACGAACATTTAGAATTTCAAAAGGCTATTACAGAAAATTTAAGACCGCAAGTATCTTTAGATGACGGACTTAAAGCAGTTGCGATTGGTCAGGCTGCTGAATTGTCAATCGTTGAAAAAAGAGTAGTTTATATGAATGAAATTTTAGAAGACTAAATTTGAATTTTGTCATCTCCATAAAATTTAAAAAAATCTACCCCTTCAATTATTATAATGAATAAAATTTATACTCAGATTGTAATACCATTTGCTATTGTTGAGACAATTGTTTGGGCAGCATATTTCTATTCTTTTCCAGCTTTTCTTCC
Source organism: uncultured Alphaproteobacteria bacterium (assembly GCA_902562285.1). Classification (GTDB taxonomy): domain Bacteria; phylum Pseudomonadota; class Alphaproteobacteria; order Rhodobacterales; family Rhodobacteraceae; genus CACIIZ01. The sequence goes on from CACESU010000008.1 coordinate 26,896, forward strand.
AACTTGGGAAACTAGTCTTGGGTTTTCAAGAACTGTTCTGACTGGAGCTTTCACTATTTCACTAATTGTCTCCGCATTATGTGCCCCTTTAATTGGCCGCTTAATAGATAAAGGTTTTGGGAAGCAGGTATTTTCAGGAGGAACAATACTAGCCGTTATTATGTTACTTTTGTTATCTGAAGTTACTGAAGTATGGCAATTTTATGCTGTCTGGTTTGGACTTGGTATTGCAATGTCTGGATCACTCTATGAAGCTTGTTTTGCAATAATAACTCATAGTTTGGGCGGAAATGCAAAAAGAGCTATTACTATTGTTACCCTTGTAGCAGGATTCGCAGGAACAATTTCTTTTCCAAGTTCTCATTTTTTAATTGAAAATTTTGGCTGGCGTTGGGCAATTATTGTATTTGGCTTTATTGTTGGTTTAATTTGTACTCCCTTAGTTATCTATAGTACGCAACATGCAAAACAGCAATCCAAAGTACATGCTCCAAAAACTTCATTAAAAATATTTACAGTACTTGGATCTTTATCAAAATCGTCTTTTTGGTTAATAGGAATAACTTTTACTTTGTTAGCATTTAATCATGGTATTATTTTAAGCCATATTCTTCCTATTTTATTTGAAAGAGGCCTTTCGACTAGTTTTGCTATTTTAGTTGCTTCATTACTTGGTCCTATGCAGGTAATTGGGCGATTCATTATGTTAGTTTTAGAGAAAAAAATTTCAACTCTAACAATTTGCTTAGTATGTTTTGGCTCAATATTTATCGCAGCTTGGTCTTTATATTTTACCAATATAATTGTAGTTATAGTATTTCTATTTGCTATTACTCAAGGATGTGGCTATGGCGTATTAAGCATTATACGTCCAACAGTTATTTCAGAAATATTGGGTAGAAAAGACTTTGGAGTTATTTCTGGAATGTTAGCTACAGGATTTGTTCTTGGTTCTGCCATGGGTCCAATTTTGGGATCAATTATCTGGGAATATGGTGGCTATGACAGTGTAATCTTTATTGCAATATTAATTCCTGTATTGGCAATTATGTCAATATTAGGTGCGTGGAAATTTAAATCATAAAAATAAGTTTTAAAAAAAATAATAAATTGATTCTTATCTTTTCTACTTTAATTTTTTATTTTTGATTTCTCTTTTTTCATAGTAGATTCTTCAGTTTTGTCTAAAACGCAAAGTACTTCTTGTAAAGATAAACCCTTACGAATGGATTTATGCCACACTCTTCTCACAGATAAAGGGGACCATGGTAAAATAGCTTTTGACAACCATTTTCTTAGCGGCTTAGGTAACTGGTCAAATTCATGCATTGGATTACCAATTCGTCTCCTTCGACGTAAATTTGTTTCTCCAAGATTTTGTTTCATACCTCGTTCTTAGGATCAAATATAGGATCAATTACAAAAACAAATCGAGTTTCTCCAGTTCCTTCAATAGGTGGAGATCTATGTAGTATCATTATAGTATTGTTTCCAGTCCAAAGAGTACCTCGAAGTAAAATTGGTGAACTAGTAGGAGTAGTTTTGAATTGTTTTGGATCATTTCCATCTATAGATTTTCCATACTGCGTACCTTGTCCTCTATAGGTGCATATCAACCTACTTTTTAATGCATCGATATGAAACTTTCGGCAAGAATTAGTTGAAACAACTTCCATTCTTAGCCGAATATAATCGACATTCATTAGGCTTGAAAAAAGTTTAGATAATCTTGTTATATCTTGTATTAACCAATTAATCTGGGTGTCTTTACTAAGAGAATTCTCAAAAATATTGTTTATATTTTTACCTACTTCATTCTTATGGAAAATGTGTCTGAAGCTTGGGATTAATTTAGGGTCAATTTTATTTAGCCAGTCCTGAATATTAACTGGTATATGCCTTTCCCAGATAACACCATAGTAAGATTGCTCAACAAAATCTGATAAATGAGAAACATCGTCTATTGTATGTACTAGGTTAGATAGCTCATCTAATGGTATTTGGTAATTTAAATTCATTTATAATTCCAAAAACTTTAAAACCAGCCTACTACAATGCAGGCTGGTTCTTTTATTAAATTTAAAAACATTTAGATAAATTTGTTGCCAAATTACGAATAAGTTTATCATAAAGTGTAGGGCCGGTTTCTAAACCAACACCCAGAGGATCAATTACAGCCATATTCGCGTGAGTTCCCTCAATAACTGCTTTTACTAAGCCAACTTTATATTGAGGTTCAGCAAGCACACAATGAATATCCTCGTTTTCAACTCTATTTTTAATTTCTTTAACGCGTGCTGGACTTGGGTCAGAAGCATCACCTAAAGAAATTGCACCAGAAGCACTAATATTAAAGTGTTTCTCAAAATATTGATAAGCATCATGAAAAACAACGAATTTTTCATCTCTAATGGGATCTAATATATCATTAATTTCATCTGATAAAGCATCCAAATCTTTACTGGCCGAACTAGCATTTGAAAAATAAGTACTAGCATTGCTAGGATCTTTTTCAGATAGTTTAGATGCAATTACATTCAACCAAACTTTTGCTATCCCGGGTGATAACCAAGCATGCGGATCGTGCTCACCATGTGCATGACCTTCATGATCGTCATGATCATCGTGGTCGTCGTGGTCATCTTTTTTCTTATGCTTTCCATGGTCGTGATCATCATGATCGTCATGATCATCGTGGTCGTCGTGGTCATCTTTTTTCTTATGCTTTCCATGGTCGTGATCATCATGATCGTCATGATCATCGTGATCATCGTGATCATCGTGATCACTATGGTCATGAGCCTCGAACAAAGCACTTTCTCTAAAATCGAGTAATTCAATGCCATCTACTTCCAGTAGAGTTGTAATGGATGCGTCTTTTGGTAAGGTTTCTAAACTTTTTTCTAGCCAAGGTGTTAAATCTTCTCCAATCCAAAAAATGACTTTTGATTCTTGAATTGCTTTGGCATCAGACGGTTTCAATTGATATTCATGAGGTGAAGCTTCTGAAGGGATAATTAAATTTGGTTTTCCTAACCCATTCATCACCTTTGATACTAATGAATGAACAGGAGCTATGTCGACAGCAACTTTAGGGACATCTGCTGATGCTACCCCAACTGTTAGTGCTAATGCCGATGTCAATGAGACAAATTTATTAGACATTTTTATCTCCTAGTAATAAATTAATGTTATAATATAACATTGACTTATATCCATTATAAACTATGTTCAAGAGAAAATTTTTTAAATTATGAAAAAAATTCAAATCAAAAAAGCAGTCTCGAAAAACTTCAAAAAACATAATCATAAATTATGTTATGAAACCTCAATGAAGGCTTTTCATAAAAATTGTCTGGAAAAAAATCTTAAATTAACTCCTTTAAGATTAAAAGTTTTTGAATTATTACTAAAAGATCACCGCGCTATTGGGGCATATCAGATCCTAGATATGTTAAGTAAAGAAGGTTTTAGCTCAACACCTCCTATCGCCTATCGCGTTCTTGATTTTTTAATTGAACAAGGTTTTGCTCATAAAATTGAAAGATTTAACGCATTCATAGCTTGTTCTCATCCTGGGAGTAAACACTCTCCAACATTTATGATTTGTAGAAAATGCGATAAAGTAGCAGAAATGTGTGAAAAAGACAGTAGGCTAAAATTAGATAAAAAATCATTATCAGAGTTCCAGATAGAAGAATCAGTTATTGAGATTATTGGTATCTGTAAAAGTTGTAATCAGTTAGAAACCATAAAATGCTAATCGAAATATCTAAATTAGAAGTAAAATATGGCTCGAAAAAAGTACTTCAAAATATAAATCTTACATTAAATGCTGGAGAAATTGTAACCATAGTTGGCCCTAATGGTTCAGGAAAAACTACTCTTTTTAAAGCTATTATTGGAGTAATCCCATTTAGTAAGGGGAAAATAAAAATTAAACCTAATTTAAGAATTGGGTATGTACCTCAGCAACTAAAAGTAGATCAAACCTTACCAATAACTGTAGAACGATTTTTGAAACTTGCAACTAGAGATAATAATGATTTAAAAAAAATGGTAGCCTTCCTTGGTTTAAAAAATATTTATAGAGAACAAATAAATAACTTATCAGGAGGTCAAATGCAAAGAGTTCTTTTGGCAAGAGCACTTGTAGACGCGCCTGAAATTTTACTGTTAGATGAAGCAACAAGGGGACTTGACCAGCCTGGCATTGCAGCATTTTATCAAAAAATAGAAAATATTTCTAAAGAAACAAATTGTGCTGTCCTTATGATTAGTCATGACCTGCATGTGGTTATGCGTGCATCTGACAGAGTAATTTGCGTTAATGGCCATGTTTGTTGCGAAGGAACACCAGAGAATGTAGCAACTTCACCAGAATATCAAACACTTTTTGGTTCAAACATAGATGGTGCATTCGCCTTATATAGACATAAACATGATCATAATCATGATGTTGAGGGGAAAAGTAGGATATAGTGCTAGATGATTTTATGACACGCGCAACACTTGCTGGAATTGGTGTATCCCTTGCAGCCGCACCTCTAGGATGCTTTGTTGTTTGGAGACGTATGGCCTATTTTGGAGAGTCAACAGCCCATGCTGCGATGCTAGGAATTGCACTTTCTTTAACTTTCGAATTATCTGTGTTGGCGGGGGCAGTATTAGTTTCTTTAATAATGGCATCTTCCGTAACTCTTTTGGAGGGTCGATCACTTTTTATGGATACACTTTTAGGAGTAGCAGGACATAGTTCAATCGCGGCTGGGCTGGTAATCGTTTCTTTTATTTCAGGAGTAAGAATTGATCTGATGGCATATTTAATTGGAGATATATTAGCTGTTTCTAAGTTGGATCTTTTAATGATTTGGATAGGGGTGGGTGTCATATTTAGTTTAATTATATGGCGCTGGTCTCCACTATTATTGGTGACTCTAAGTGAGGATTTAGCATCTGCTAACGGTTTCAACCCAAAAAAAGAAAACTTTATAATTACGATTTCTTTAGCAATAGTTGTAGCTGTCGGAATTAAAGTTGTAGGTGTGTTATTAATAATTGCATTACTTATTATACCAGCTGCTTCAGCTCGCTTTATAACATTAACGCCAGAGTCAATGGGATTTATAGCTTCAATAATAGGGGTTTTATCAAGCATATTAGGTCTTTACGCTGCCTATTTTTTTGATACCCCTACAGGTCCCTCAATTGTATGTGTTGCCTCTTTATTTTTCTTTTTATTTTTGATGTTAAATATCATTTTGAAAAATAAAATTTAATCTCATTTAAAATAGGGAAATTAAATGAACCAAATTACTCAGATACCAGTCACAGTAATTACAGGGTTTTTAGGAAGTGGTAAAACTACTTTACTATCTTCCATACTGAAAAAGAAAGAAATGCAGAAAACTGCAGTAATAATTAATGAGTTTGGAGAAATTGGTCTAGACCATGCTTTAATTGAACATACGGATGAAAATATTGTAGAGTTACAAAGCGGATGTATTTGCTGCACAATCCAGGGTGATTTAAATAAAACCTTAATTGATCTATTTGATAAAATGATGAATGGGAAAGTATCTTCATTTAATCGTGTTCTTATAGAGACTACAGGACTTGCCAACCCAGTGCCAATTATACATACATTAATGAGCTCAATAGAACTAATAAGAATTTATTCACTCGACGGAGTTATTACTGTAGTTGATTCTGTAAATGGAGAAAAAACACTTGATTTACACGAAGAGTCATTGAAACAATTAGCACTTGCAGAAAAGATTATTTTAAGCAAAACAGATATAATAGATAAAGATGAGATTAAATCATTGATTTATCGTATAAAAGAAATCAATCCGGTAAGCCAAATTGTTTATAGTAAATTTGGAAATATCCCTCTTGAAGAAATTTTTGGATTGGGCGCTTATGATCCATATAAAAAATCTGTAGATGTAAAGAAGTGGTTAGCTGCAGAAAAATATAAAGATAAAAAACATCATCACCATCACGACGTTAATAGACATAATGAGAATATTAGAGCCTTCTCAATGATGAGCGAAAACCCTGTAAACATGATTGCATTCAGCTTTTTTCGTGATATGATTACTGCTGCTTTAGGGGCTAATTTATTAAGAATGAAAGGTATTATAAATATTGCAGGGGAAGAACGTCCTGCGGTAATTCATGGAGTGCAACACATTTTTCATCCTGTTCAGTGGCTTGAAACGTGGCCTGATAATGACAGAAGAACAAAACTTGTATTTATAACTCAAAATATTAAAAAAGAACAAATTGAAGATTTCTTTCGCCCTCTTATGGGTTTAGACACAGAAAAAGGACTTCCTAAAGAGATTTTTGAATTATGAATGAAAAATTAATAAAAATTATTAAATTTAATAAAGATGGATTAGTTCCTGCCATAGCTCAACAGCATGATACAGGAGAAGTATTAATGCTAGCTTGGATGAATAAATATTCTATCCAACAAACACTAACTACTAATCAAGTATGTTATTGGTCTAGATCTCGAAAAAAGCTTTGGCGCAAAGGAGAAACATCCGGAAATACACAACGACTTATAGAGTTTCGTTATGACTGTGATGAAGATACTATTTTATTAATAATAGATCAAACTGGCGCAGCTTGTCACACAGGTAGAAGGAACTGTTTTTACAGAGTTGCAAAAAATGAATCTGGCGAAATAGAAACAACTCTGACTGAAAAGAAAAATATCACCCAAAAAAGTAAATTTGATACCAATTCAAATAAAAAATTAAATCCAACTGCGATTAGAGAGGAAGATGTTTTAAGTATTCAAAAGGAATGGGCAGATTCTATTATTTCAATTGGAAAGATATTTTTAAATAAAGGTAATTACAAACTGGAAGCAGAAAAAACATTAAAAAAACTATATGCATTTGATATAAGTAATGTGCTTTTCAAACCAACTTTTGCTTCTCAAAATCAATTTCGTAATAGTTTTGAAGATGCTTTATCTTATTTCGTTGGTGGAAATATTGAGGAGGATAATGGTTTTGCCATTAAACCATGGTTCAAAATAAGATTTTCTGAAAATAAAATTGTTATTTCTCATGATAATGCAATTGCAATGGGAAATTACTATTTTACTTCTGTAGAGGATAAAAAAAATGAAACTAAGGTAGAATATACCTTTGGATATATAAAAGATAAAAAAGGCAATTTACGAATTAATTTACATCATTCATCAATACCTCATTCTAATAATTAAAATAATAAATTTATTAAAATAAGATTTTTACTTTTAAAAAATATACTGATATTTTATTCCAAAAAAGAATGTAGCGTTGTCAGATTTTATTTAAAAAAGCTTCTGTTAAAACTGGGAAACTTGTAAAACCAAATCTACCTTCTTTCTCGGCACGATTAATTTGCTCTTTCCAATCATTGACCTCAGTTTCAGAAATTCCTTGTGATTTTACAAAAAATGCAATCACATCTTCTGCGTATTTTGCAGGTGAATTTTGATCCCTGTGAGTAATTATAAATGAGAGTGATTTGTTCTTTATATTTATAAATCCAAGATCTGATAATTTTCCAGGCAACTCCATAGGTAGCATCTGATGACAACAATGTGCTTTAAATGCATCATGGATTTTTTCATTTAATTTTTTTTCAGCACCATAAAATCCAAAATAATCCCATAAAACTGAAATATTAATGAAATAAGCACCTGATTTAAGAATTCTTTTCGTTTCCATAAGAGCGTCATCAACATTTTTAATATATTCAAAAGTTTGTGTCGATGTAGCTACATTACATGTGTTGTCGGATAAATCAATTTTATCTGCATTACTTTTGAGAAAAGTAATATTATTAAATTCAGTACACTTGATACTTGCATTAGATATCTGATCCTCACTAGGATCTAGTCCATAGACATGACCGCCACTATCTATTGCTTTAGCCAAATCAATTAAAAGATCTCCTGCTCCACAGCCAATATCAATAATTTTATCATTGGGATTAATTATCAATTTTTTTAAAATAGCTTGACGTCTAGAAATACCCGCAGAGCTTAATGCAACTAACCTCTGCAATCGTCCTAAATCATTATTAAATTCCATATAAATCCTTATTAAATTCTTAAAAGCTAATCAATAATTATATTTGGATGATAATAATATTAACATTAAGTAAATATTATAATATGCGACGAAATATATCATTGACTATGTAATTTTAATATAAGATGAATTTTCTTTTTATTGAAAGGGAAATAAATGAGATTATTTAGCGTACCAGTTCTGGTACTATCTACAATTTTTGGAGTTGCAACTCTTGCGAATTCCACAGATTTAACCATAGCAATAGTTAACAATGGCCATATGATTAATATGCAAAAAGTTGCCAAAGAGTATACTGCCGAAACTGGAGTAAATCTTAATTGGGTTTCTTTAGAAGAAGGAGTTCTTCGTGAGCAAGTTACATCAGATACAGCAAGTGGTGGTGGTCAATATGATATTATTAATATAGGAATGCAAGAAGCTCCTATTTGGGGTGCAGCAGGTTGGATAGAGCCTCTAAACTTTGGAGCGGATTACGACATTAATGATATGCTACCTGCTATAAGAAATGGTCTTTCACACAATGGTACGTTATATGCTGCACCTTTTTACGGTGAATCATCTATGGTCATGTATAGAAAAGATCTTACTGATGCAGCCGGTGTAATGGTTAGAGACAATGATAGTTGGGCTAATATTAAGGCAGCTGCTGCTGCAATTCATGACCCTGACAATGGAGTTTATGGTGCTTGCTTAAGAGGTAAACCAGGTTGGGGTGATAATATGGCTTTTATTACAACTGTTGTAAATTCTTTTGGTGGTTCATGGTTTGATAAAGATATGCGCCCAACAATTGACAGCATCCAATGGAAAGAAGCTATAAACTTTTATGTTGATCTACTTGGAAACTATGGGCCTCCAGGATCTGAAGGTAATTCCTTCAATGAAATTTTAGCTTTGTACAATGAAGGAAAATGTGGAATGTGGATAGACGCAACAATTGCTGCTTCATTTCTGAAAGTAGACGGAGTTGCATATGCTCAATCACCAAATGCAGGAAATCCTGTTGGTGCAAATTGGCTATGGGCTTGGGCTATGGCAGTACCCGCTGGCTCTCCAAACGCTGAAGAGTCAAAGAAATTTATTGAATGGGCAACTTCCAAAGATTACATAAAAGCGGTTGCAAATCATCCTGAATTTGGTTGGGGTTCAGTTCCTACCGGTACACGCTCATCAACATATATGTATCCTGAGTTTCAAAAAGTAGCTGGATTTGCTGCGGCAGAAATGGCAGCAATTGAGTCAGCTGCTCCAGAAGCAACAGATTTGAAACCATATGTTGGGGTTCAATTTGCAGCTATTCCTGAATTTCCTGAAGTTGGCATAGCTGTAGCACAAGAAATGGCAGCAGCTCTTTCTGGTGCAAAATCAGTAGCTGATGCTTTAGCAGCTTCACAAGCAGCAGCAGACGCTATTATGTCTGAAGCAGGCTATTATTAATAAACCATTATTTATTCAAAGGTCTAATTATAATATTATTAGACCTTTGAAGGATTTATTAATTACTTAATTATTTTTTAAATTTAATTGCTTGAAGATGTTTAAATTAAATGTAATTTTTCAATTATAATTTTTTTGAATTAAAGCAATGTCTAATAAATCATTACTGCGTTTACTGCAGGCACCCTCAATAATTCTTTTACTTCTTTGGATGTTAATTCCATTAGGAATGACACTATATTTTTCTTTCATTAGATATGTATTAAATAACCTTAGAAAACCCGAATGGACAACACCAAGTATAAGTAATTGGCGAGGCCTCGGTAATTATGAATATGTTTTGTATAAATCGAAAGATTTTTGGTTTGCAGTACAAAATAGTCTTCTTATTGTAGGAAGCATTATTATTCTCACAGTAATTTTTGGATTAGCTATTTCAATATTAATAAATCGTACTTTCCCTGGTCGTGGGATTGTTCGTGTACTTTTAATTTCACCATTCTTTGTAATGCCTTCTGTAAATGCAGTTTTATGGATCAACATGATTTTAGATCCAGTTCTTGGATTGAATGGGTTAGCAATCGAAGGGCTTAATCAAATATTGAAAGACCTACAAGATTTACCTTTGCTAGGACGATTTTTTTCATTGTGGCCTGTATTCGAACCAATTTCTTTTCGTGCAACACAGACATCTTCCTATGCAGTTATTATAATGGTAACATGGCAATGGACACCCTTTGCCGTATTAATATTTATGACATCACTTCAATCAGAAGATCAACAGCAAATAGAAGCTGCAATACTTGATGGTGCAAATGCTTGGTCTCGTTTCATTAACCTAACTATCCCACATTTAGCACGACCTATTTCAATAGTTATAATGATTCAAGCTATCTTTCATCTATCACTATATGCAGAAATTGAAATTGTAAGTAGAGGAAATGGAAACAAAAATCTTCCCTATCTAATAGGTGAATTTTCTTCGAATAATATTGGAGCTGCAAGCGCCACTGGTGTTTTTGCAGTAATTTTAGCAAATATAGTTGCAATTTTCTTATTACGTATAGTTGGTAAGAGTTTAATGGAGTGAAAACTGGCAATGGCAATTGTGGCACAAACATCGAATTTAGGAAAAATATTTTGGCCTGCTTTGGCTTGGTTGATTTCTATTATCTTTTTCTTCCCAATTTTTTGGATGGTATTAACTAGCTTTAAAACAGATGCTGATGCTGTAAAGCCAGAATTTCTTATTTTTTTCAAACCTACTTTAGAAAATTACTTTAATATGACGGATAATTATGATTATTGGCGTTTTGCTATTAATTCTACAATAACATCTATTTTTGCTACTTTATTTTCATTATTTGTAGGAGTTCCTGCTTCTTATGTAATGGCTTTTAATCCTACAAAAAACACCAAAAATATTTTGATTTGGATGTTATCAACAAAAATGCTGCCCGCAGCAGCTGTACTTTATCCAATGACTTTTATAACAAAAAATTTTTTAAATATTTATGATACTCATTTTTTGATAATTTTGGTTTTATGTTTAATCAATCTACCAATAGTGATTTGGATGCTATTTACCTATTTTAAAGAAATTCCTAAAGAAATTATTGAAGCTAGCCGAATGGATGGGGTAAATACATGGGGTGAATTAAAAGAAATAATTATACCACTTGCATGGGGGGGGTTAGCATCTACAGCATTATTATGTTTCATATTCTGTTGGAATGAAGCTTATTGGACAGTAAGATTAACCACAAATGAAGCTGCTACACTTTCTAAACTTATTGAAGGAAACCGAGCACCCGAAGGTCTTTTTTTTGGCCGCTTATCTGCAGTATCTTCAGCTGCGGTAGCTCCTATTGTCATTTTGGGGTGGTTTTGTCAAAGACAGCTTGTAAAAGGACTTACTTTTGGAGCCGTGAAATGATTATTGATGCAGCACCTACCTCACTAAAAGGGAAAACTGCTTTAGTCACTGGAGCGAATGGTGGTATAGGAAAAGCTACAGCTGAACATTTTTCCAAACTAGGGGCTAGAGTATTAGCAACAGATATTGGTCATAAGTTTAATGGTGATTGTGAAGCAACTTATTTACAAATAGATTTAGGAACTAAGAATGGTCTCCAATTAACCAAAAAATGGATAGAGAAAGAGACTCCTCAAATACTTTTTAATAATGCTGCAATTTTTGATATGGGAAGCATATTGGAAGCAAGTATAGAACAGATGGAAAAAATTTTTTCTGTAAATGTTAAAGCTATGTACTACCTTATGCAATCTTGTAGTAACTCTTTACTAAAGAATAAAAAAAAAGGTTCAATCATTAACCTTTCCTCTCAAGCAGGTCATCGTGGAGAATCACTTGTTGCACACTATTGTGCGTCAAAAGCTGCTGTTATTAGTTATACACAATCTGCAGCCTTAGCTCTTGCCCCTTATAATATAAGAGTAAATGCCATTTCACCAGGGGTAGTAGATACACCCATGTGGAAGACAGTTGATAAGTTATTTGCAAAATTTGAAGGAAAAAAAATAGGACAAAAAAAGAAAGAAGTGGGAGAGGCAGTTCCTCTCGGTTATATGGCACAACCAAATGATATTGCACGAGTGGCAGTTTTTTTAGCATCTGAACAATCTAATTATATTACCGCACAAACAATAAATGTTGACGGTGGTTCTGTTCTAAGGATGTAAAAATTATAAACAAAATTTTAATTTCTGGGTTTACAGCTTAATCTTAAGGTAAATAAATGAGTAATTTTAAAATAACTAGTACTAATTATAACAAAGATAATTGTAAAATAGGTTTTGTACACCTAGGTTTTGGAGCCTTTCATCGTGCTCATCAAGCTGTTTATATAGACGACTATATGGATAAAACTCGAGATTTATCCTGGGGAATTGCTGCCGTAAATTTAAGAAAAGAAGATTCAGATAAGTTTAATTTAATGGCTCTTCATGATAATGGATATCTCTTAAAAACAACCACTCCTAAAGGAATTAAAAGTTTTAGAATGGTTAGATCACATATAAGTTTTTCAGATTGGTCGAAAACACCCTCCAAAGCTGAAAATCTATTAGGAAAATCTAGTGTAAAAGCCATAAGCATAACAGTGACAGAGAGTGGTTATTATTTAAATAGTGATTGGTCTCTTGATGTTAAGAATTCAATTATACAAAAAGAAATTAATGGATTAGAAAAACTTTCTATTTATGCATACTTGTGTTCAGGATTAAAATATCGCATGGGAAAAATCAATGAATCCATAACAGTTATTTGTTGTGATAACATACGATCGAATGGAGATATTCTTAAAAAAAATTTTTATAAGTACCTTGAATTAAAGAAAGAAAATATTTTAATCGATTGGCTAAGTAAAAAAGCATCATTCCCAAATTCTATGATTGATCGAATTACTCCTAGATCAACCAAAAAACTACATAAAGAAGTTTTAAAAATTTCCAATCATTATGCTACATATGCTATAAATTCTGAAAGTTTTATTCAATGGGTATTAGAAAAGAAATTTGCAAGCAGTATGCCTGAATTAAATAAAGTAGATGTCGAATTAGTTGACAATGTAAATCCTTACGAAGAAGCTAAAATCCGTATTCTCAATGGAGGCCATACAGCTTTATGTTATTTAGGAGCTCTATCTGGATATAAAACTTTTGATGAAATTATGACAGATCAAAAATTACGCTCTCATTTTTATAAATTTGAGACTGAAAATGTACTACCGGCAATAAGAATAGATTTACCCTTTGATAAATATAAATATAGAGATCTCATTGCTGAGCGCTTTTCAAATAAAGCTATAGAAGACGACTTAAGCAGAATATGTATGGATGGTTGGTCAAAATTCCCTATTTTTATAAGACCAACAATTGAAGGATGTTTAGATCAAAACATAAGTCCAAAGTGGTGTTATGAAAGTATAGCTAGTTGGTATATCTATGCTCGCCGATTTTTAGAAGGTAAAATGCAAATAAAATATATTGAACCTTATTGGGATCAATTAGAACCCCTTTTGAAAAGAGGACAAGAAATAACTTTTTCTCGTCTAAAAAAACTTTGGGGTAATCTTCCTGATAAATTTAACGAATTTTCACCAAATATTCAGGATGCAATTTTAAGGGCAGATAAAAAATGGCCAAGCTAAAAATAAAAAATTTAAAAAAAAGTTATGAAAATGAACAAATAATACATGGTGTTAATTTAGAAATTAAAGATGGCGAATTTGTTGTTTTTGTAGGCCCATCAGGATGTGGGAAATCTACTTTATTAAGATTGATTGCTGGATTAGAAGAAATTACTGAGGGAGAAATTTCTATTGGAGACAAAGTTGTAAATGAAATAGCACCTTCAAAAAGGGGTGTTGCTATGGTATTTCAAAACTATGCTCTTTATCCTCATATGAATGTTTATAAAAACATGTCCTTTGCTTTAAGACAGGCGAGAATGAATAAGGATGAAATAAATAGACGTGTAAAAAATGCTGCTGAAATCTTACAAATTAGCGATTTTTTACTCAAAACTCCACGATCACTTTCAGGCGGACAGCGTCAAAGAGTTGCAATAGGCCGAGCTATAGTAAGAGAACCAGATGTATTTCTTTTTGATGAACCTTTATCTAATCTTGATGCTGCTTTAAGAGTAAATACAAGACTTGAGATAGCAAGACTTCATAAACGTTTAGGTACTACTATGATATATGTTACTCATGATCAGGTTGAAGCAATGACATTAGCCGATAAAATTGTGGTACTTAATAACGGTAAGATAGAACAAATAGGTTCTCCTATAGAACTTTATGAAAATCCACTTAATATGTTTGTTGCAGGTTTTATAGGTAGTCCAAAAATGAATTTCTTAAATAGCAAAACTCTTACAAAAAATATTTCTACAATTGTTAAAGGAGCTAAAAGAGAAGATATAATAGGGATTCGTCCTGAACACTTGCTTAAGACAACCTATACAAAATCTATCATAAGTGCTCGATTAGATCTGATTGAAAATTTAGGAGAAAATGTTTTAGTACATATGATTTTAAATAATGATGATCAAATTATTGCTAAAATGAATACTGCTCCAAAAGAACCTATTGGAACAAAACTTCATTTTACAGCCAATATTAAAAACTTACATTTATTTAACAAAAAATAATTAAATTATATGATTAAAATAAATCACACAGTGAATTCTCTTAATTTGTCCCTTACAGCTAAATAATATGTATTTGGGTTTAGATTTAGGTACTTCTGGTATTAAAGCTCTTCTTGTTAAAGAGAATAATGCTATAATTGGGTCTGCAGAAATAAGCTTTAAAGTAAGTCACCCTCAAAAGGGGTGGAGTGAGCAAAATCCAGAGGATTGGGAATTTGCATTAAAAAAAGCTGTTAAAATTTTAAAATCTAAATACTCTTTTGAATTTTCTTTACTCAGAGGAATAGGCATATCTGGACAGATGCATGGAGCCACACTATTAGACCACAAAGGAAAAATTCTGCGCCCTTGTATACTTTGGAATGACACTCGGGCTCACCTTGAAGCGAAACAATTAGACACAATTACCAAAGTAAGAAAGATTTCAGGAAATATTGTTTTTCCTGGTTTTACAGCTCCAAAATTGATTTGGTTAGCTAATAATGAGCCTGAAATTTTTTCTAAAATTGCAAAGGTACTTCTCCCTAAAGATTATTTAAATTTTTGGCTTACAGGTGAATATACCTCAGATATGTCAGATGGTTCTGGAACATCTTGGTTGGATACTCACAAAAGAGTATGGTCTAGTGATTTGCTAAATTGCAGCGGTATGCGTTTAAATCAAATGCCGAAACTGTTTGAAAGCTCTGAACCTATTGGGAACTTAAGAGATAGTCTAGCAGAAGAATGGGGCCTTTCTAAAAATGTTATAGTTGTAAGTGGAGCAGGAGATAATGCTGCTGCTGCGTGTGGCATTGGAGTAATAAATGAAGGTGATGCATTTATTTCTTTAGGGACATCTGGTGTAATTTTAGCAGCAAAAGAAAATTTTGCTCCAAAAGCAAACCATGCCTTACATACATTTTGTCATGCAATCCATAATCGTTGGTACCAAATGGGAGTAATTCTTTCAGCTACTGATTGTTTAAATTGGCTTGCAAATATTTTAGAAAAAAAAGTAGAAGATATTACTAATTCCCTAGGTAAAAAAATTAAAAAACCAAATTCTACTCACTTTTTACCTTATCTTTCAGGTGAAAGAACTCCACATAATGATAGCAAGATAAGAGCATCATTTGTAAATCTTGATGTATCTTCTAATCAAAATGACCTAACACAATCTGTCTTAGAAGGTGTTAGCTTTGCTCTTAGAGATAATCTTGAAGCTTTAAAAATTGCAGGTACAAATATTTCAACAGCAACAGCTATTGGTGGTGGATCAAATTCTTCATACTGGCTTGAGCTTATTGCAACAGTTTTAAAAATTGATCTTGATATTCCAGAAAAAAGTGATTTTGGTGCAGCATTTGGAGCTGCAAGGCTAGCAATCATTGGAGTTACAGGAGCTAAACCAGAAGAAATAATAAAGAACCCAAGAATTTCAAAAAAGATTTCACCAAAAAAAGAGCTTATTAAGTTGTATGATGAAGCTTATTACAAATATAAAAGTATTTACCCTGCTTTAAGTCTTATAAAGTAATTACGTTTATTTTGAAAAGTTTAGTAACTTTTAAATGTTACAAAATAATTAAAAGGTCACAATTCAATCTTCGCTTAGATAGTAATAATCTGCTTTTGTACTTTTTTTTAAAACTATATTAATATTTGGATAATCATTTTTCTCCAATTTGATTTTTCTATTATCTGGCGACATAAAATCCCATCTTTTTTTTAACCTTTTTTTGAGAGTATTAGAAGAAGTCTCTAAAAATACAGAACGATCTATATACCTTGATAATCCCTTCCAAGGCTCCTCATTTAGTAAAAGATAATTACCCTCAAATATGATATGCTTAATTGATTGACTGATAATAAATGCGCTATTTCGAGAAATATCAATATTCCGATCAAAAATTGGAATGGCTATTTCTTTTTCCTCATTTGAAAGAAGCCTTTTCAGCATAATTTCAATACCACCTACATCAAATGTATTTGGCGCACCTTTATGATTTATCATACCACGATCATTCAATATAAGATCATCAAAGTGATAACCATCAATTGAGAAAACTGCTGCAGTATTTGGTTTTTTTTTGTTTAAAAATTTTACGATTCGAGCAGATAAGGTAGATTTTCCAGATCCTGGAGGGCCTGCTATTGCAGTTATACTCCTTTTAAAATTACCACCCAAACTAATTAATTTAGTAAGCTCTAAAAATGAAATATAATTTAAAATATTATTCATAAATTAAAAAAACATTACTTTTAATAATTTCCCATATATTCTATGATTCTTCTTATTCCTTCTTTAATTTCATCTGTCGTACGAGCATATGAGAAACGAATAGTTTGTTTACCTCTTTTACTATCAAAATCTAATCCTGGTGTAATAGCTACACCAGCTTTTTCAAGCATAGTCTTACAAAAAGAAAAACTATCACTTGAGAACTGGCTTATATCTGCATAGACATAAAATGCACCGTCGGGAGGAGCAAATTTATCAAAGCCAGCTTTTTTTAATCCATCGATTAATAATTCTCTGTTTATTTTATAAACCTCTAAATTTTGTCTAAGCTCTTTTCCAGAACTAAGAGCACCTAATGCAGCAATTTGACTAGAGTGAGGTGCACAAATAAACATATTTTGAGCTAAACGCTCAACTTGTCTTATGTGATTCTCAGGTACTACCATCCACCCAACTCGCCATCCAGTCATTGAAAAATATTTCGAAAAGGAGTTTATTACATAACAATCATCTGTAATCTCCAAAGCAGAAACAGCTTTCTTATGGTACTCTATTCCATGATAAATTTCATCGCTAATAAAACTAATATTGTTATTGTGACACTTATTTATTAATTCTGTTAATTCATTTAAATCTAGCATTGAACCAGTTGGATTTGCAGGAGAGGCCACTAAAAGTCCATCTAATTCATGACTATTAATACTTTTTGGCGAAAGCTGGAATTTATTCTCTAAACTTGTTTCAATGATTACAGGCTCAATATCTAAAGCTTTTAAAATTTGTTTATAGCTAGGGTAACCAGGTGCTCCAATGCCAACTTTATCAGAAGTATCAAAAAGAGCGGTAAATGCTAAGATAAAGGCCCCAGATGATCCAGATGTAACAATCACACGATCCGGATTTATATCCAAACCATACCAATCTTTATATAAATTTGAGATTTTTCTTCTTAGTTCAGGAATACCAAGAGCAACCGTATATCCTAAAGGTTCAGAATTAATTTTTTTAGCCAATTCTTTTATAGCATTTCTTGGAGCTGGAGTACCTGGCTGACCAACCTCCATATGAACGATGTCTCGACCTAAAAGCTCCTCCTTTCGGGCCTGCTCCATTACATCCATCACTATGAATGAATTTATTTTACTACGTTTAGAAAATCTCATTATGAATAGATAATACTTTAAATATAATATTTAAGACTGTTGCGTTAACCAGACACCTAAAGACATCAAAGCTAAACCGATCGCTCTGGTTAATGTTAAGGCAGAGCCTGAAGATCCAAATAAGGCAAAATGATCAATAACCGCAGCGCTAATAAGTTGTCCTAACAAAACAAAAAAAATTGCATTTCCAACTCCAAAATGGGGAGCGATAGCTGTAACAGATAGCATATAAAAAACTACAAAAAAACCAGCAATAAAAAGATGTTTTGGTGCATCAAATAATCTTGCTATTGGAAAGTTATTAGTTGTAAGAGAAATTAAGCATATTGTTGAAAAAGCCACACCTAAAAGAACAACAACAGCAAAAATAGGAGAGCCTATAAATTGTCCTAATGTAGCATTAAGTGATGCTAGAATAGGAATACCAAGACCAGCAGCAAGCATAATTAATGCAGAAAAACTATATGACATGACTTTTTCCTCTCTAATAAATCCAATTAATTTATAAATCCAATAAACTTTTTGTAAATTTAATATTCTTTTATAGAATTATTTTCTTTTAATAATTTAAAAAGATTAAAAATAAACAAAGTAACAATAATTAGTGAACCACCAATAATAGCCCAATAACCTGGGAATTCTCCAATTACAAACCAAACTACTATTGGTGCAAATACAGTCTCCAATAAGATTAACAAAGAGACTTCTGGTGAATTCAAATATCTTGGCCCTAAAGTTAATAACCAACTAGCAATTCCGATAAAAATTCCGTGACATAAAAAAAGTAAAAACTTTTCATTTAAATCTGCAAAGGGAAAATGAAAAATTGATATAATCAATGCAGAACCCAAAAAAGCTATGGGGACTGTTGGAACCATGGATATCTCCTTAACTTTTCTTAAAGCTGTTAGTGCTCCGGCGTAAGCGGCCGAAACGTATAACGCCCATAGATCCCCCTTCCAGGAAGAAATCTCTGAGTTTTTTGAACCATAGGCAATAATAGATAAGCCAATGATTACAATAAAAGACGTAATAAGTGTTGATAATAAAATTTTCTCGCCAATAAAAATATAACTAAAAACTAAGGCAAATATAGGTATTGATGCAAATATAAAAACTACATTTGCAACACTGGTAAATGTAACAGCTAAAACAAATGCTGGAGTAGTTGACCCAATTAAAAGTATGTAGATTATTCCTGAGTAACCACTCCCCATCACAGGCTTAAAAACACTAATACCCTTTGAGAATATTAGGACAAGAAAAATCAAACTTCCACCAATTAGACCCCGCCAAAATGCAGTAGTCATAGGATCACTATCTATGAGTCTAACAAAAAGTGAATCTGGTACCACAAACAAGACACCTAGAAAAGTAATTAATAACCCTTTTGAACGCTCAGTCATCGAACCTACATATTTTAAAATAAAATAAAAAGATATCAGTTTTTTAATTTTTTTTAGATTGTATTTCTTGACAGTGTTTCTTTTTAAATTTTACTATTAATTATATTGTTTGGGGATTAATAAAATGAAATCACATTATAGAGTAGTAGTTATTGGGGGTGGAGTTGTAGGAGCTTCAGTAATATATCATTTATCCAAATTTGGCTGGAAAGATATTTGTTTGCTTGAGCGATCAGTTTTAAGTGCGGGTTCATCTTGGCATGCAGCGGGAGGAATTCATGCACTCAATGCAGACCCAAATATGTCAGCACTTCAGGCATATACTATTGACTTATTGCCTCAGGTTGAAAAAGAAAGTGGTGAGAATATTGGTCTACATATGACTGGAGGTCTAACTATGGCCGGAACGCCAGAGCGGTGGGAATGGTTACAGTCAGCTTATAGAGTTTATCAATCAATAGGTATTGAAGATTGTAGATTAGTTACTCCGGAAGAAGCATCAAAACTTAACCCCATAATGTCTACTGAAGGCTTGCTAGGCGGTATGTGGGCTGATCGTGAAGGATATCTTGATACTACAGGGACGGTAAAAGCTTATGCAGCTGCTGCCAGAAAGCAAGGGGCTGAATACTATGAAAATACAAAAGTAGAATCTCTTTCTCAAACAAACGAAGGATGGCAAATAGTTACAGAAAAAGGTATTATAAATTGTGAACATGTAGTTAATGCTGCTGGTTTATGGGCAAAGCAAGTAGGAAGAATGGCTGGAATTGAACTTCCTGTTTCCCCACTAAAACATCATTACCTAATTTCAGATAGTATTCCTGAAATTGAACAACTTGATTTTGAAGTACCGATGACAGTTGATCTGGAAGGTTTTACTTATTTGAGACAAGATCAAAAAGGTGTCCTTTTGGGTATATATGAAATTAATCATGAACATTGGGCCATGGATGGAGCACCTTGGGATTATGGAATGGAGCTTTTTCAAGAACAGACTGATCGTATTGAAAATGAAATTACCTTAGGTTTCCAGAGATATCCTTGTTTACAAGAAGTAGGAGTAAAAACTTGGGTAAATGGAGCTTTTACATTTTCCCCTGATGGTAATCCATTAATGGGACCTGTACCTGGTAAAAGAGGTTATTGGTGTGCTTGTGCTGTTATGGCAGGATTTCTTCAAGGTGGTGGAGTCGGAAAATCATTAGCAGAATGGATAATTTATGGTGAACCAGAGGCTGATGTTTTTGGAATGGATGTAGCAAGATATGGTAAATACGCAGAAAATAAACAATACATTAAAGAAACAACTGGCCAATTTTATTCCCGAAGATTTGTAATGACTTATCCAAATGAGCAACTACCAGCAGGTCGCCCATTGAAAATGTCACCAGCCCATGATGCGATGACAAAGAATGGGTGTCAGTGGGGTGTCAGTTGGGATCTCGAAGTTCCACTGTATTTTGCTCCTAAAGATTTTAAAGAAACACCGTCATTAAAAAGATCTAATGCTTTTGAAATTGTTAAAAATGAATGTTTGAAAGTTAAGAATGGTGTTGGTCTTTTAGATATTTCAGGTTTTTCAAGGTTTGAAGTAACAGGTTCTAGCTCAGAAGAATGGTTAAATAAAATTTTTTCATGCAAACTTCCAAAAGTTGGTAAAGCTTCATTAGCACCAATGTTAAGCTCATCTGGGAAATTAAAAGGTGATCTCACTATTTTCAACTGGGGTGATGGATCTTGGTGGATCATGGGTTCTTATTATCTTAGAAACTGGCATATGAGATGGTTCTCAGAAAATTTAATTTCCGATGTTTTTATAAGAGATTTGGGTGAAGATTATTGTGGATTTTCAATATCAGGTCCTAAATCAAAAGAACTTATAAGAAATCTTACAGATAGAAGTATTGAAAGCCTTCCTTTTATGGGGTGTGGAAATTATGATATTGGTTTAATTAGAACCAAAGTTGGAAGATTATCAGTTGCTGGTGAATTGGGATATGAAATCAATTGCAGAATGGGTGACCATATTGCTTTAAGAAGAATTCTTTTAGAAAACGGACAGTCTTTTGGCATCCATGAATATGGGTTCAATGCGCTTTTATCAATGCGTTTAGAAAAGAGTTTTGGTATTTGGTCTGCAGAATTCACACAAGGTTACACTCCTGGAATGACAGGTCTTGATAGATGGATAAGTTGGGAAAAAAAAGATTTCATAGGAAAAGAAGCTTCTCATCTGGAAAAAACAGGGAATGGACCAGATCAAAAACTAGTTACATTAGAAGTAGATACCAATGACTCAGATGCAAGTGGATTTGAACCAATTTGGAAAAACGGTAAAAGAGTTGGATTTATAACTTCAGGTGGATATGGTCATAGAGTTCAAAAGTCGTTAGCTATTGGATTAATAAATACTGACCTTGCAGAAAATGGTCAAGAAATTGATGTTCATATTGTTGGAAAAGAAAAGAAAGCTAGAATAATTCCAGCATCCCCATATGATCCAAAGGGTGAACTGATGAGAGCTTGATCATAAGAATGGTTAAATCTTTTTTTATCATATAATTAAATTATTTTTTTGACTTTCGCCAACCATTCATCTGTGCTTCCTCTTCTGAACAGAACCATCTTTCGCCTTTATTTTGATTAATCTTTGTCTTTTCATAATTTATATTTCCTGGAATATGATAAATTTTTTGACCTTTAGAAGATATATTACCCTTGATTTCACAGTTTTTATTTTTTGAATTAAGGTTATTCTTAAACCTATTTCCACGACGCCATTCCCAAGGATAAATAAACTGACCCTGCCATAGTCCTAACTCATTTTCTTTAGCTTTTTTCTCATCATTAGAAAATTTATTACTATACTTGAGATAAGCTAGAGCATATCCATTTCTTACTAACCATGAATTTATTGAAATCTTACCAATCCAACACTCACTAATGAGTCTCCCATATTGATCAATATCATGATCAGTACATTTTATAGATTTACTACTATTTAGTTTAATAAATTTAATTAATTCTTTAGTAGAATTTAAACCACAGCTATACCTGATTTTTTTTTCGTCAAAACAATATTGATTAGTCTCTGGAGCGTCTATCCCAAAAAGTCTTATCGTTTTGGTTTTAAAAACAATTGTATCACCATCAATAATCCTTAAGTCTGCAAATAGATAATGAGAAATTAGTAAAAAAAAATTGTAAAAAGAAATCTTTGCATAGTTTAGTATTTCATTAAAAATATCTTTAATAAAATAAATTATATCTTCAATTATAAAAAATTAAAATTAAATCATAATGAATGTTCGCATTGTAAATAGTAATATCGAATAATCTAAAAAGGGTTCTGAGCTTTGAAAAAATTTATTTTTGTTATTTCATTTCTTTTTATAGGAATTGTAACTTATATATTGATTACCAAACCTATTGAAGTTAAAAAAATACAAGTAAATGATTTTAAATCAAATCTAGAAAATGGCCGCCATATATTTTTGGCTTCAGGATGTAATAGTTGTCATATATCTGAAGGTTCAGAAAATAAACTGTTACTTGCTGGTGGACAAAAATTTGTCACTAATTTTGGAACATTTGTTGCTCCTAATATTTCAAACAGCAAAGAACATGGAATAGGATCATGGAATTTTTCCGACTTTTATAATTCAATAAAATTTGGTCAAAGCCCCTTAGGCGAACATTATTTCCCAGCTTTCCCTTATAATTCGTACCAACACATGAATGATAATGATATTTATGATCTATGGACATATTGGAAAACTTTACCTAGTGATGAAACACCAAGTCAGGTACATGATTTAGTTTTTCCATTTAATATCAGACGTAATATTGGAATTTGGAAAATCTTTTATATGAAGGATAAATATTTCGATCAAACAATAGATCGATCAACTTACCTAGTAGAGGCTTTAGGTCATTGTGCAGAATGTCATACACCAAGAAATTATCTTGGTGGATTAAAAAAATCAGTATGGATGAAAGGTGGAATAAATCCCAGTGGAAAAGGTAAAATACCTAGTATTCATCCAGAAGATTTAAATTGGACTAAAGAAGAAATAATGGAATACCTTTCATCTGGATTTACTCCAGATTATGATATGGTAGGTGGAAAAATGGCATCTGTTGTTGAAAATATATCTCAATTAAGTGACTTAGATCGTGAATTAATAGCTGATTATTTGTTAAGGATAGAATAAATACACTTTATTGATTTTTCATAATATTTATATTTGAATATAATTATTAATAGAGTCTGTTTAAAAATGTTTATAAATACAAAACCACTTCATCCAACTTTTGGTGTAATCATTGAAGATCTAGACCTTAACCAAGTCTCTAAAAACTTTCTTTATAAAGAAATACGTGAATTATTTGAAAATTATTCAGCTATTCTTTTTAAGAATCAAAAAATTTCCAATGATGCCCATATCAGTTTTGCAAAATTATTTGGAGAATTAGAAAATAGAGAAGCAATGGCAAATAATTCAGATGTAGAATTTGAATTATCATTAGTAACTAACCAAAAAAAAGATAAATCTGTTTACGATGAATTCGATATAAAAACGTTGGATTTAAAAGCTAATATGCTATGGCATACAGATAGCACTTTTTTGCCAATTCCAGCTCTTGCAAATATAATTACTGCTAAAATAATTCCTTCTTCAGGAGGAGAAACAGAACTAGCATCAACTAGAGTTGCACTTAAAAAACTACCTAAGGATCTTTACCATTATATCAAAGATAAGAAAATTTGGCATAATCTTTCTCACTCAAGAAAACAAATAAACGAACAACTAGCTGAAGAAACCTATATCAATAGGTGGCCATCACAAAAGTGGGATGCTATTTTAAAAAATCCAATGACTGGTGAAAAATCAATATACATAGCCTCTCATTCTTATCAAATCGAAGGAATGAGCGAATTAAACTCCCAAAAAATTATTACCGAAGTAATTAATTTCTGTACTCAGGATGAATTCGTTTATTCACACAGCTGGTCACTAGGTGATGTTTTAATTTGGGATGAGAGATCCATTCTTCATAGAGGACGCCCATGGCCTTATGAGCAACCAAGAACAATGGCAAGTATTTGCGTTTCAGTTGGGGAAAATGATGGTTTTAAAATTTAAATTATACAGTAATCATTCTATAAATGATGATTCTATAACTCACTTTTTTGCATGATCTGCTACAAATAATTCACCTCCATCTGTTTCAGCTATACCAAAAAGACGGAGCATTTTATTTTTTTGCATTTCTTTTAACCAAGAATTTAACTCTTTAGATCCAAATCCATTATTTTCAAACATAGTTACTACAAGGCCATTTTCCAAACAAGAAATGATTAAGTCATCATCACTTCTTATTTTTTCTACAGCTTCAGCTAACAAATCTACTAACTCTAATCCTGTTGGTGAAGCATCTGATCCGCTTGCCAAATAATCTGCTTTAGCAGTTGGGTGTTCAATCCCTCTTAATAGTGGAATTTCTGCATCATATATGTTGGCTAATAGTCCTGGAAAAGCAACTATCGTATTTATTTCACAATCTAACATCATATCTTTAACATTTTCATCATCAAAAGGTAACAGAGACTCAATAAGATATGATTTTATAAAATTTTTTCTAAAATTAAAATTTGTGAATCTAGATCCTAACCACATCATGTATGGTAAACCAAAGTCTAAAACAGCAGCACCCACTTGAACTAAATCATAATCTATTGCTGTAAGTTCTTTTGTTTCAGGATCATATAATATGTTGTCAGGTTTAAAATCGTTATGAACGACAACTTCCCTTTTTGCTGCATCAGATGTTGGGAAAAAAGCTGAGCACTGCATCACTTTTTTATAAACTCCCGTTTTTATCTCTAATTCAAATATTTTTTTTGCAGTCGCTGTATTAGGATTACCAACACCTAATACCGGCATTTGAGTATCAAAACCTGACCAAGGCAAACACCAGCATGGTGCAAATGCTGGCATTGGCTTAAGTATAGAAGAAATGTCAGGATCTTGTTCTAGAAATTCATTTTTTAAATCTTTATACCAATCTATTGGAGTAGAATGTAATTTAGCTAATAATTTAGCTACCTTTTCTGGAGGAGCAATTTTTTGGTTAAAATGAAAAAAATCTTCCATAACTGAAATACCTGCAGATCTCTCAATATGAAAATCCGCGCCATGTAAAACTATTGGGGGAGCAATTCCATTAGAACGAAGAATTTCTGTTGCAGCTAACACTCGTTTAAAAGTATTTAAGTGAGAACTCATAATACTTTCATTTCCTTTTACTTTGACTATACATTTTGGAATGTCACCTTCTGAACAAATAAATGTTTTTGCACCACTATTCCCAGAGACATCCCTTATCGAAAGAATTTTTTTTTCAATTTTATTTTGATATATAATATCACTAGCCACTTTAGCTATTTCTTCAATGGATGCATCCTTTAAGTATAGTTCTGAATGAGACATTTAATCCTCTTTTGTTAAATCTCCAAGTTCTTAAATTAATAAAAATTATAGCATAGTTATAAATCTGATCCACATCCATACAACTATTGCGGTAGCGGGCACCCAAATAAAAGATCGTACTGGATACCCTCCCTTAATAATCAAATTGTTGAAAAAGATATGATAAGTTGAGTGTATTAATCTCAAATAAAAAAACCAATAAGCTAACATTATGAAATAATCATCAACTTTATTAGTGATAAAAATGCAAATACAAATTACATAA
Source organism: uncultured Alphaproteobacteria bacterium (assembly GCA_902562285.1). Taxonomy (GTDB): domain Bacteria; phylum Pseudomonadota; class Alphaproteobacteria; order Rhodobacterales; family Rhodobacteraceae; genus CACIIZ01. The sequence goes on from CACESU010000008.1 coordinate 53,169, forward strand.
AATAAAATTGGAAATTCTAGTAGGTTGGAGAGGTTTCTCTGGGTATTTTTTAAAGTAATACTACCTGTGTCAAACGGAGGATGTCTAAATTCCTCTCCATCCACTCCTTTTTTATTAAGTATTCTATCGAGGTATATTTCTTTAAGTCTTAGAAATGTTGCAAAAAGAAAAACAACAGTGGTTAATAATACCAGATAAAACATAGGTATAAAGATTTCAGTTCCCATAGTCTACTCCCATAAACTAAAATTAATCAAAAATTAATGACTTCATTTAAACTAAATAAAATTATTTATTTAGATTGGAGCTTTTTCAAATATATCACCCGATGCTTTTGTTACAGCATCTATTTTTCCAACTTCATTAATTATACTCACAATAGTTGGACAATCTTTGAACGGATCTCCTCCACAAGAATCTCTAAGGATACCAAATCCAGCTGTTTCTTGAACTGTTCGAACACAAGTATATAAAAATATATCTGCATAAGAACAATTTGATCCAGTTAAAAAAGAACTCGTTTGGTTTGAAGACAAATGCTTTTCTAGAAATCCTATTCTTATATTATGAAGTTTAGTTAAATTGGAAATACCAGTTTCTTTTCCACCATCAGCAAGCGTGTCAGTGAGTCGTAAATTTCTCCAGAAAGGTTCATTATGTCCTGTGATAATATCATGAAATGGAGATAATACGAAAGAATAATAATCTTGTGCCCAAGCCCAATACATATTTACTATTGCAGCTTCTTCTGAATTTTGAGGTGTTAAAGGCCCAGGATATTTTGAAACGAGATATAAAACAATAGCCATTGAGTCATTTAACTCTATGCCATTATTGTTATCTTTCATCCATGGGATAGTACCAAAAGGAGCCTGACTATCTTTATCAAAATCTTCGCCCATTGGATTAGATAACATGTAATTGACACCAATATTGTGCATTTCACAAATAATTTTTATTTGTAAACCTCTACCCACTACGGGAAGATATGCTAAATCTATGTTATTCATATTTCTATCTCCTTAGTTAATAATATAAAACCCTAAGTACTAATTAATCTATTATCAATGAAAACTTACTATAATTTACTTAAGGTTATACTTAATGATGGCGCACCGAGAGGGATTCGAACCCCCGACCACCTGATTCGAAGTCAGGTGCTCTATCCAGCTGAGCTACCGGTGCGTTATTTAAGAACTAACTATAGCTTTGATTATAAGCAAGAAATTTTTATAAATTATAAAATTAAAGTTTTAGTAAATTAAATTTCTTCAGGAAAATAGGTAAAATAGAAATAATACTAAGAATTAATAAACCCACCAAAAATTTTTTTTGTTCAAAAACATCCAAATTGAAATTGTCTTTTTGATTTACAATATCTTCCACCCCAGATCCAATCATTATTATGGATAATGTACCAGGCATTATACCAAAAAAAGTAGTTACTAAATATGGAAAAAATCTAATGCCAAGTATTGCTGGGGCAATATTAACAAACCAAAAAGGGAAAACAGGAAAAAATCTGATGAAGAATAAATAACTCCAGATATCTTTCTCAATTCCCAATTTAATTTTATTTAATAGTCCAGGTTTTCTTTGAATACTTTCTACGCTTTTTATAAAACCAATTTTAATTATTAGGAATAAAATAACTGCTCCTAAAGTAGCCCCAATCACAACTAAAAAGAATCCAATGAAAACACCGAAAATATAACCTCCTAAAAAAGTAAGAAAAGTTCCAATAGGTAGAGAAAGTGCTGTAGAAACTAAATATAATATTGTAAAAAACATTAAAGATATAAGAAATTTATTTTCTACAAAAATTAGTAACTCTGATAGATTATTTATAGTTAATTTAAAAACAAAATTCCAGTAATCAAAGAAAAGACTTGAAAATAGAATTGTTAAAAGAAAAATTATTGGGATTAGATATCTAATCATCAAAATGTTAAAAAATTTCATAATTTATAATTATACATATTTGAATTGCTATCTAATGTAAAACTTTAATTCATATACAGTTAACAATTGACACCGTACAATATGCATAATAAAAGGTGTCTGTAATAAATTTAAATGAAGGTGCAATATGAAAAGGACTTATCAGCCAAGTAATCTTGTTAGAAAAAGAAGACATGGTTTTCGTTCTAGAATGGCTACTTCAAATGGTCGAAAGATCATTAATAAAAGAAGAGCACAGGGACGCAAAAATCTTTCAGCTTAACTCTTCGTTAATTATTAAATAAAAATATTATATTTTGAGAATTTATATCTAACTATTTTTTCTTAAAGTTGGGTGGCTAAAATGGATAGCTCAAAACCTATACTTGGTAAAATCACAAAAAAAAGTGATTATTTAGAAATGAAAACAGGATTAAAATTTGTTACACCTGGTTTTATTATTCAAGGAAGAAGTAGAAAGAAAGAATGCAATTTTGATCCCTACCAAATTAGATATGGTCTCACTTGCTCAAAAAGGGTGGGTAATGCAGTAAAAAGAAATCGAGCAAAGCGAAGACTTAGAGCCTTAGTAAAAAATATCATTCCTATTGAGGGCTTAAAAGGCTGGGATTATGTTTTGATTGGAAAAGAAAAAACTACTGAAGAAATATCGTTTAAAATTCTTGAAATAAATCTTAAAGATGCTTTATCTAAATTACATAAAATGGAATTAAAAAAGATTGAAAAAAATTAGAAAATTAATAATCATCCCAATATATCTCTACCAAATTTGTATTAGTCCTCTATTAGGACGTAATTGTAGATTTGAGCCCACATGCTCACAATATTGCAAAGAAGCTATACTTGTTCATGGTATTTTTTTAGGTTCATTTTTAAGTTTGAAAAGAATATTAAAATGCCATCCGTTTGGTGGATTTGGTTATGATCCTGTCCCAAAAAAGAAAATTAATAATGATTGATACAAAAGAAGAAATACATCCCATATTTTATGATTGCCCTAATAGTCTTGAATTTCGAAAATTGAGAAAACGTATTGTTAGGAAAACTAAAGATATCATTTATGATTTTGAAATGATAGAGAAAGGTGCAAAATGGTTAGTTTGTCTATCTGGTGGTAAAGATAGTTTTACATTATTAGCTTGCCTAATTGAATTAAAGTGGCGAGGACTCTTACCAGTAGAAATTCTTGCCTGTAATTTAGATCAAGGTCAACCAAATTTTCCTAAAACAGTATTACCCAAATTTTTGAAAAAAATAGAAGTGCCTAATCGAATTGAATACCAAAACACCTACTCTATTGTTAAAGATAAAATTCAAATAAATAAAACTTACTGTTCACTTTGTTCAAGATTGAGGAGAGCACACCTTTACAGAATAGCTAGAGAAGAAAAATGTACAGCGATTGTCCTGGGACATCACCAGGATGATATTTTAGAGACTTTTTTTCTCAATCTTTTCCATGGTGGAAAACTATCCTCGATGCCCCCAAAATTAATTAATGATGAAGGGGATTTATTAGTTTTAAGACCCTTAGCAAGTATAAGCGAAAAAGATTGTGAAAGATTTTCTAATCATATGAAATTTCCAATAATTCCATGTGATCTTTGTGGCAGTCAAGACGGTTTGGAAAGAAAAAAGATAAAAAAAATGCTTGAACAGTGGGAGTTAGATTTTCCGGGAAGGAAGAAAATAATATACAAAGCTTTATCAAATAGCAGACCTAGCCATTTGTTGGATAGATCACTATTTAATTTCGCTAATCTTGACAGAAACAGGTTGTAAATTTTTATTAAATCTTTATTTCGTAATAAATAAAAAAATAGATGAGTATTTTATGGATGAACAAACAAAAAATCTAATATTAGCTACAGCTCTTAGCTTTCTTGTTTTACTAACTTGGATGTTTCTATTCCCTCCAGAACCTATCCCTGATGAGATAGGGAAATCAGAAAATCAAACCAGTCAAACTATAACTGGAAGTAATAAAAAGTTATCAAATGAAGAAATATCAGAATTAAATAATAGCACGTCCCAGAACTCTGAAGAAACATTTGCACCTAGAGTAGAAATTTTAACAAAAAATCTAAAAGGCTCTATTTGGTTAAAAGGTGGAAGAATTGACGAACTTAGCTTGCAAAAATATCGTGAAACTTTAAAAGAAAGTTCTAATAATGTCACCTTATTGTCACCTGATGGAACTAAAAATCCATATTATGCCTTTCATGGCTGGGCTGGAATGAAAGGTTTAGATGAAGGAGAAACCCCAAATTCTAGTACTATTTGGACCTTAAAATCTGGTAGTATTCTAACAGAAAATTCCCCAATAACTTTAAGCTGGAAAAATAATAAAGGTGTTATTTTTGAAAAAACTATATCTATTGACGAAAATTATATGTTTGAAATTTCACAAACTGTAATCAATGGTAGTTCTGAAAATATTCAATTGTATCCATATGGAAATTTAACAAGAAAAGGTCAACCAGATACTATTGGTTTCTATATTCTTCATGAAGGTGTTGTTGGGATGCATGATGGAGAATTAATAGAGACTAATTATGGAGACATTGAAGATCTTTCGAGGGAAGATATTACTCGAGAAATTCAACAGAATGGATGGATAGGTTTTACTGATAAATATTGGATGTCTACTTTGATTCCTAAAGCAGGTCAAACATTTAAAATGGACCAAAGATATTTTCCTTCCTCTGATAATTTTGAAGTATGGATGCGATTGCCTCCTGCACAAGTTAATATTAATGAAAGTGCCTCTGTGACAACTAACCTATTTGTTGGTGCAAAAGAGGTTAATACTATTAAGTTTTATCAAAAATCTCTAGATATTGAAAATTTTGTAGATTCAGTTGACTGGGGCTGGTTTTTTTATCTAACTAAACCAATTTTTTTCCTATTAGATTGGTTTAATAGTTTCACTCATAATATGGGATGGTCAATAATTCTATTAACTCTTTTTATCAAAACTTTATTATTCCCACTTTCATATAAATCATTCGTATCAATGTCTAGAATGAAGCACTTACAACCTCAAATGGAAAAAATTAAGAAAAATGCTGGGGATGATCGAGCTAAATTACAGCAGGAGCTAATGGCTTTATATAAAAAAGAAAAAGTTAACCCTGTTGCTGGATGTTTACCCATTTTATTACAAATACCCGTATTTTTCTCTTTATATAAAGTTTTGTTTGTTACAATAGAAATGAGACATGCACCATTTATTGGTTGGATAAAGGATTTATCTGCGCCTGATCCTACTTCATATATGAATTTATTTGGCTTATTACCATTCTCCCCACCTGACCCAACAAGTTTATTTACTATATTCTCTATAGGTGTTTATCCTATTTTGATGGGTGTAACAATGTGGTTGCAACAAAAACTAAATCCGGCTCCTACTGACAAAACACAAGCAATGATATTTGCTTGGATGCCTTGGGTTTTTATGTTTATGCTGGGTCAATTTTCAGCAGGATTAGTTATATATTGGGTTGCAAATAATCTAATTCAATTTGGACAACAATATATTATTATGTATTCACAAGGAGTAAAACCAGATATTTTTGGAAATATCTTAAAATCATTTAAAAAATCTGAATAATGTGATTACGGAAAAAGAAGAATTCCAATTTTATATTGGAAATGATATTATACAAGATAAAGAAAAGAGCTATAATAAGCTTTTTACTGCACATATTGATTTTGTTAAAGGAATAAAATCATTTCATGATATGCCTAGTGGAGATTTTATAGAAATTTGCTTTTCAGGCAGATCAAATGTAGGTAAATCTTCACTGATAAATTATTTAACTGGGAGAAAATCAATAGCTAGAACATCAAAAACTCCTGGCAGAACGAGAGAAATAAATTATTTTAGAATTGGAGATAATAAGCACTTAGTTGATTTACCTGGTTATGGCTATGCAAAAGTTTCAAAAAAAGAAAGGCAAGCATGGTTTAAAATGGTAAAAGATTATTTTTTTTATAGTAATAACTTGAGAAGAGTATTTCTTTTAATAGATAGCAGGCATGGAATTAAACCAAGTGATGATGATCTTATGAAAATTTTAGAAGAGGCTGCAATAACTTTTCAGGTAATATTCACAAAATTTGATAAAATCAAACCAATGGAATTTGAAAAAATCAAAAAAATCACTTTTACTAAGCTATCCTTATTTGCAAATGCTTTTCCAGAAGTTATATTAACCTCTACTAGAAAAAATATTGGAATTGAAACTTTAAGAATGTCAATTGGTAAAATTTTCAGTTAGACATAATAAATTCTTACAAGGGATTAATAATGCAGGATTATGACAAAATCGATTGGATAACCTCAGCAAAAACTCTTTCGGAAGCACTACCATATTTGAAAAGATACGACTCTGCTACAATAGTTATTAAATTGGGTGGTGCTGCAATGAGTAACATTGAAAATCTGTCGTCATTTGCAAGAGATATTGTCTTAATGAAGCAATGCAAGGTTAACCCAATAATTATCCATGGTGGGGGGCCTATGATAAATAGTGCCCTAGAAAAATGGGGAGTAAGTTTTAATTTCATTGATGGAAAACGTGTAACTGATGAAAGTGCAGTTAAAATAGTAGAGATGGTTTTATCTGGTGATCTAAACAAAAACATAGTCTCATCGATTAATAGTCAAGGAGGCAATGGCGTTGGAATTTCAGGAAAGGATGCTTCTTTAGTAATTTGTGAAAAAGATCACCCAAAATTGGGATTTGTTGGGAAACCAATTCTTATCAAAACTAAATTAATTACCACTTTGGTAGAGAATGACTTTATACCAGTAATCTCTCCAATCGGAACAAATGAGAACGGTGAAACGTTTAATATTAATGCAGATACAATGGCAGGAAGTATAGCATCTGCATTGAAGGCAGATAGATTACTTTTATTAACGGACGTTGAAGGGGTAAAAGATCAAAATGGTGAAAAGATTGAAAAAGCCCCTTTAAAAGAAATTAAAAAATTAATAAATCAAAATATAATTAAAGACGGAATGATACCAAAAGTTAATACTGCAATAGACGCTATAGAAAAAGGTGTGAGAGCTGTTGTTATTCTTGATGGAAGCATACAAAATGCTTGTTTATTAGAACTTTTTACAGATCATGGGGTTGGTACATTGATAAGAGAAGAAATAGACTAATGACCTAGTATTTGGCTTAGAAATAACTTCGTCCGGTCAGATTGAGGTTTATTAAAAAAGCTTTCAGGTTCATTTTGTTCTACTATTTGCCCATCATCCATAAATATGACTCTATCGGCAACTTGTCTTGCAAAACCCATCTCATGTGTTACACAAATCATAGTCATGCCATCTTCTGCTAATTGTATCATTGTATCTAAAACTTCTTTGATCATTTCAGGATCAAGTGCCGAAGTAACTTCATCAAATAACATTATTCTTGGCTTCATACATAATGATCTGGCTATTGCTACTCTCTGTTGTTGCCCCCCCGATAACTGACCTGGATATTTGTTAGCTTGTTCAGGGATTTTTACTTTTTCTAACATTTCCATAGCAATTTCCTGCGCCTCTTTAGCTGGAGTTTCTCTTACCCAAATAGGCGCTAGTGTACAATTTTCTAATGTAGTTAAATGAGGAAATAAATTAAAATGTTGGAAGACCATTCCTACTTCCGAGCGTATCTTATCAATGTTTTTTAAATCAGTAGTTAATTCAGTGCCATCAACAATAATACGACCCTTTTGATGCTCTTCTAACCGATTAATACATCTAATAAGTGTAGATTTTCCAGAACCAGACGGCCCACACACTACTATTCGCTCACCTCTCATTACTTCAAGGTTAATATCCCGCAAAACATGGAAATTTCCATACCACTTATTCATCTCTGAAATGTGAATAGCAACCTCATCAGTGATATTTATTTTGGTTTTTTCCATTTTTATATATCCTTCTAAATTAAAATTACCATTCTACTACTTATCTGTCTTTAATTTACGTTCTAAATATTGGGAATACTGTGACATACCAAAGCAAACCACAAAAAACATTAAACCGATAGCTACATATAATTCCCAATAAATACCATTCCATGTTTGATCCGCCCTAATTGTAGAAGCTAAACCTACAGGATCTCTTAAACTAATAATTGATACAAGTGTTGTATCTTTAAACAATCCAATAAATGTATTCACAATGCCTGGAATAGAAATTTTCAAAGCTTGAGGCATAATGACTAGACGTTGAGATTGCCAATATGTTAATCCTAAGGATGAAGATGCTTCATGTTGTCCTAATGGTAGTCCTGCTAAACCTCCTCGAATTACTTCAGCCATATAAGCAGCAGAAAAAAGCGTTACCATAATTATTACTCTTAAAACTATATCAAAGTTAGTTCCAGGTGGTAAAAAATAATTTAGTAAAACAGAAGCCACAAAAAGTAATGTTATTAAGGGTACTCCTCTAATAAACTCAATAAAACCTACACATATCATCTTTATAATTGGCAAATTTGACTGCCTTCCCAGTGCTAGAAGAATACCAATTGGAAAAGAAGCAACTATACCAGTTATTCCAACTATCAAAGATAACGTAAAACCTCCCATTTTAAGAGACTCTACAGGAGGTAATAAAATTGGGATTATTATATCTAAAATTTTGACAAGATAATTGGAAAAAAATATAAAAAATAAAATTACAAATAGAATAGAACTAATTCCAGCAATAACCATATTTTTGGTAATATTCCTCAATAGTACAATAAATAATAAAACTCCTAGAAAAAATCCAATATAAACTATTCCAACACCCCATATGGACCCACCCCAAAGCAACCAAATAGCTAATCCTGGATAAATTATTGAAAACCAAAAAAAACGAAAATACTTTGGAAACAAAATAGGGATGATTGAAAAAATTAAGAGTATAAACGTAACTGTTGGGCGCCAATATTCTTCAGCAGGATACAACCCAAAAAGCAATTGCTTCCATCTTGCAGTTAAGACTGAAAAACAAGCTACGTCAGGATTTAAGTCTAAACATTCTCTTAGAGATTTTGTATCCCAATGACCACCCCACGCCCAAGGAATAAAATCTTTTAAAATAATA
>CACESU010000009.1 GCA_902562285.1 uncultured Alphaproteobacteria bacterium
TTTATTTTTTCATCTAATTGAGTTTTTTGTGTTTTTGTTTCTTTAATTTCTAACTTTTTTGCTAATATTTCAGATTGCAAACTATTTCTAATATCCACTAAACTTTTTTCATTTTGAGAGGTCTCTAATGTTTTTGTATCATTTTGATAATTTAAATTCTCAGATTCATGTTTTTGTTCTTCCAAGCTTAAAACTAAAGATCTCTCATATATAGTGTATGAAAATAAACCAAATCCGATTAAAAAGGTAAAAATAGAAAAATTTAAAATAGTCATTTGTAAAATTATATTGTCTTAACTTTTTTATAAAGCAAGGTTAATTCATTATGATTATTTTTTATATAAAAAAATAATCATAATAATGAATTGCCTGCAATATAAACAGATTTAATTGAATGGGCTCCTCCTAAAGTTTGCAAAATAAATAATTCTTCAGCCAGTGTCTCACACGTTTCCATTCTAATTTTTGAAACCATATCACTAGAACTGTCCAAGACTATAATATCAGCAAAACTTCCTTTCTTAAAACTTCCAATCTCATCTTGTAATCCTAAAGATTTTGCATTCCCAAGTGTAGCCCAGTAAAAGGAATATTTTGGATTTAAACTAAAATTTCTAAATTGCTGAATTTTATAAGCAGCATCTAAGGTATTTAACATTGAATAAGATGTCCCCCCACCAACATCAGTGGAAACACCTAATTTGATATTGGAATTATATAACTTTTCAAATGGGAATAAGCCACTACCTAAGAAAAGGTTTGAAGTTGGACAATGAACTGCAACGGCTCTAGTTTGTTTAAATATTGAAATTTCATCATCATTTAGGTGAATTGAATGTCCCATTAAAGATCTGTTGTTAACAATACCATTTTTGAGGTAAATATCCAGATAGTGGCTAAATTTTGGATAGAGGGATAAAGTATATTCTATTTCATCTCTATTTTCTGAAAGATGGGTTTGGATATAACAAGTAGGATTAATTGTTAATAATTCACCTGCTAATTTTAATTGCTCTGGAGATGAAGTTATTGCAAACCTTGGTGTTATTGCATAAAAATTCCTATTTTTTTTGTGCCATTTTGAAATTAAGTCCTGTGTATCTTGAAATGAAGTTTGAGGAGTATCTAAAAGGTTCTTAGGAGCATTTCTATCCATCATTACTTTACCAGCAACCATACACATATTTTTTTTAGAAGCTTCCTCAAAAAGAGCATTTACTGACTCCTTGTGGACAGAGCAAAATGATACCGAAGTAGTAGTACCATTGCTAATAAGTAATTTCAAAAATTTCTTAGCTTGTTGTTTAGAATAATCTTTAGATATAAATTTAGCCTCCTCCGGAAAGGTATATTTGTTTAACCACTCTAGAAGTTGTGTACCATACGAACCAATCACCTGTACTTGTGGAAAGTGATTATGTAAATCAATAAAACCGGGGAAAATTAAATTATTCTGATGATCTATAACTTCATAATTTGGATATTTAAGAAATATTTGATTAAAATCTCCGATATCAATTATTTTTGCACCTGAAATTACTAACCCACCATTTTCAATATATTCAAAAGAATTCTCAGGATTTTCTTTGCTTCCGTTATCTAAGAAATGAAGAATTCTTCCTTTTAAAATCATTTAGTATGCCTTATCATGTAATTACAAATTAGCTTTTTTTTCCATTATGGATAACATTTCTGAAATAATGTGTGCAGATATAATTTCAGGTCTTTTATCATAAGTATCAAACAATGATTTACCTATTGGTATGTTTACATTTGAAATATCATCAACACCTTTTTTTCTGAGCCAATTTTTTAATGCTCCTCTTTTAGTTTTTGAACCAATCATGCCAATGTATGAGGCATCTTGCCTTTTTAAAATTTCATAACACAATAAGAAATCAAGCCCATGATCATGAGTAGTAATTATATAACAAGAATAAGCATTTGCTTCACGAATTTCCTGTTCTGGAATTAAGCTAAATTTTTTTTCGATAGGTATTTCTAATTTTGAAATAAAATTTTTCCTATTATCAACCAATTTTACATGAAAAGGTAAATTATACATTTGTAAAGCCAATGATGTACCAACATTACCTGCACCAAAAATAAGTACTTGAGTAAATTTCGACATATCCTTTTTAAATTTTTCTATTAAATATTTCGAAAAATTATAATTTATTTTTTGAATTGAAATAATGACTTTTCCACCACAACACTGCGCAATATCAGGTCCCAAGTTTGTTTCAATATCTAATTTAAAATCAACTTTCCAGTCTTGTCTCATTACGTTTTGAATAAGGTTATATTCTAGTTGGCCACCTCCTATTGTTCCAAAAATATTCCCATGCATACTGATTAACATCCAAGTACCTTTTTCTCTCGGAGAAGAGCCTAAGTTTTTTAAAATTTTGCAGTATGCAATATTTTTATTATCTCTTAAAAATTTTTGGAGTACTTCGCTAGTCAAAATCAAAATTGATACTCTTTCTTGATATCATAAATTGATGACAAAACCTCTTCTGGAGTAGCTGGAGCATCCATTTTTGGTCTGGTTTCGTAATTAGCAATAGATGCTACAGCCATTTGAAGAGCTTCATGTACAGATATTGCCAACATAAAAGGAGGTTCTCCAACTGCCTTAGACCTTTTTATTGTTTTTTCGTTATTTCTAGACCAACTTGCAAGTTGTATATTAAAAATATCAGGTCTGTCAGATGCGAGTGGGATCTTATAAGTAGAAGGGGCATGCGTTTTAAGAGAACCATCCTGACCCCAAAATAGTTCTTCGCAAGTTAACCATCCCATTCCCTGAATAAACCCTCCTTCAATTTGCCCAATATCGATTGTTTTATTTAAAGACTTACCTACATCATGCAATATATCAACCCTATTTACTTTATATTCGCCAGTTAAAGTATCAATAGTAACTTCGGAAACTGCAGCTCCATAACTATAATAATAAAAGGGTTTTCCCTTTGCTTTTTTTCTGTCCCAATGTATTTTTGGAGTTTTATAAAATCCTGAATCCCAAAGTTGAATCCTTTCCAAATATGCCTCTTTAATAATTTCATCAAAGGGATACATTTTATCTGGAGTTAGTATGAAATTATTTTTAAAAGTGATATTTTTTGTAGATATATCGTACCTTTTTGTTATAAAGCTTAATAATCTTTTTTTTATCTTTTTTGCTGCTTTATAAGCAGCCATTCCATTCAAATCTGAACCAGACGAAGCAGCTGTAGCAGATGTGTTCGCAATCTTACTGGTGTCTGTATCTGTAATTTTAATTTTATCAAAACTTACCCCTAATTCATTTGCAATTATTCCTATAACTTTAGTATGTAGGCCTTGACCCATTTCTGTTCCACCATGGTTAACAATTACTGAACCATCAGTATAAACATGAACTAATGCTCCACCTTGATTAAACCATGTAGCAGTAAAAGATATCCCAAATTTTACAGGAGTTAAGGCAATACCCTTTTTGAAAAAATCATTATTTTTATTAAATATTAGAACTTCTTTTCTTCTTTTTTGATAATCAGAAGAATTTTCTAATTCTAATATAATTCTTTTTGAAATATTATCAGTAATCTTTTGATAATAAGGGGATATTGACTTTTTACCTGTTCCATACAAGTTTATTTTTTTTATTTCAAGTGGATCCTTCCTTAGAAAGTATGCTACTTCTTGAATAATCCTTTCAGCTAGCATCATACCTTGTGGACCTCCAAAACCACGAAATGCAGTATTAGAAACTTTGTTTGTTTTGAGTGGTCTAGAAATAAGTCTTACATTTGGATAAAAATAACAATTATCAGAATGAAATAATGCTCGATCAGTAATAGGTCCCGATAGATCAGAAGAAAACCCACAATTTGCACTTAATAATGCGTCTACAGCCTGTATTTCTCCATTTCTTTCGAAGCCAACATGATAAGATATATGAAATGGGTGCCTTTTACCGGTCATAATCATGTCATCATCTCTATCAGGTCGAATTTTAACTGCATTTCCGTTTCTCACTGCAGCTAAAGCAGCTATTACCGCAAAAAAATTGGACTGAGTTTCTTTTCCCCCAAATCCACCACCCATTCTTTTAACTTTTACAATAACTTTGTTAAAAGGAACATTTAATACTTTAGCTACCATATGTTGTACTTCCGTAGGATGCTGAGTTGAAGAAAGAACTATCACCTCTTCACTTTCTTCAATTCTTGCCATGGCAATGTGGCTTTCTAGATAAAAATGATCTTGCCCTCCTATATTTATTTCACCACTTATTTTGTGTACTGATTTTTTAAGATTATTGCAGACATCACCTCTTTCTAGTTTCAATGGCGTCGTGACTATTTCTGGATTTTTATTTGAAATTTTCTGTATATCTAGAAAAGGAGTATGTACATTTTTTTTTATCCTTACTAGAGAGGCCGCTTTTCTTGCTTCAATCCTTGTTTTAGCAACTACTACAAATAGCGGTTGACCAAAAAAAGAAACCTCTTTGTCGGCTAAAACAGGTTCATCTTTTAGGTGAGTGGGGCTTATATCATTTGATCCAGGTAAATCTTTTGCTGTAAATATATCTACGACACCCTCTGAAGCCCAAACTTCTTTGAGATCAACATCAAGTATAATTCCCTTTGCAAAGTCAGATTTACCAATGTAAGCATGTAATGTTCCACGCTCTTCTGACAAATCATCTATATATTCTGCTTTACCAGTAACAAATTTATTAAGAGACTCATGTCTGAAAGTATCTTCTTCAGTTTTTGGAAGTATTCCTTCTTTTCTTCTTATTTGCTTCAATTCATGAAACCTCTTCTATTTCATTTATATCAAATGTATTTTACAAAGTATGAAAATTTCTTAAAAAGATTTTCAGCAACTCTTTGACGATATAGAGAAGTTGCTCTGCAGTCAGTAAGCGGCTGAAAGTCATTTTTAATAGCCATCTCAATATTATTTTCATCGAAATCACTTTCAATTTTTTGCTTAAATAAATTTTCCAAAGATTTTGACCTCTTTGGAATTCCCGCCATTCCTCCAAAGGCAAACCTAACATTGCGTTTATTATTTAATTTTTTTTCATAAAAAAAAGCTCCTGTGATTGTAGAAATATCTTCATAGCGTCTTTTTGACACTTTATAAGCCATAAAATCAAATGGTTTTGTTTTTGGGTTTGGAATTTCAAAATCATGAATATATTCTCTTGGATTTATTGATTGCAAACCATATTCAATAAAAAAATTTTCTACATTTATTTTTCTGGTTGTTTCTTTACCCATAATTTTCATTTTTGCACCAAGAGCTAAAAAAAGTGGGGCTATATCACCAATTGGCGATCCATTAGCAATGTTACCACCAATAGTACCCATATTTCTTATTTGATCCCCTCCAATTCTATTAATATACTCCTTTAAATTTGGAAAATATTTAGTTACAAAATCTTGAAAATCTGAATAAGTAACTAAGGAACCTAATGAAATTTTATCTTTATAAATCTTAATATATTTTAATTCGTCAATTTGATTTATAAATACTATAGGCCTTATTTTTTTGAATTGTTTATTGACCCATAAACCTACATCAGTTGAACCAGCTACTATTGTTGAATTTTCCTGCTGATGCAAGACTTCCTTTAATTCCTTTGTACTTTTTGGAATAGAGTAATTTGGATTTTTTTCTTTTTCGTTCGGATTATTTTTTATTAAATCTGTTAATTTCACAGCCCATTTTTTGTTATTTTTTAAAAGAAAATCATTTGAACAAAAAAAACTTTTACTTAGGTCTTCGGCAGCTGAAATTATAGGACCATAACCTGTACACCTACAAAGGTTACCTTGAATTGAATTCAAGATTTGAGCTTTGGTTGGTTTTTTGGTTTTTAAAAACAATCCATACATTGACATCACAAAACCAGGTGTGCAAAAACCACACTGAGCTCCAGAGTTTTTTACCATTGCTTCTTGTACTGGGTGAAGATCTTCAAAACCTTTGGATAAACCATCTACTGTAATCAAATGTGAACTATCAATTGATGGTAAGAAAACTATACACGAATTTGCAGTTCTATAAGAAACTTTATTATCTTTATTAACTTTACCAATTAGCACTGTACAAGCACCACAATCACCTTCAGCACAACCTTCTTTAGTTCCTTTCAAATTTTGATCAATTCTTAAAAAATCTAATAATGTTTGTTGTGGATCACAAATCGATTTTTCAATCAAATCATCGTTTAAATAAAATCGCACACGATTTTCTTTTTTTATTTTAGTCAAATTCTTTTTCAGCATTTTTGAATTTTTAAAAGTAAATTTAAGTTAAGCACTATAATAAGATAAATTAATCAATATTTAAAAGGTTTTTTAACAAATCTTATTCTAATGTCTACCCTTCCAAAAAAACTTTTTTTGCAACTCTAAAACATTCTAATGCTTGGGGAACACCACAATAGATCCCAATTACATGAATTATAGCTCTTATTTGTTCTTTAGAGACACCATTTTTCAAAGCTCCTCTGCAATGTATCTCCCACTCATTCATCTTACCAAGAGCTCCAATCATTGATAAATTCATCATAGATCTAGTCTTTCTATCAATACTGTTATCACCCCATCCAAAGCCCCAACACCAAGATGTCATAGCTTCCTGAAAAGGTTTTGTGAATTCATCTGCTTTCTCTAAATTTTTTTCGACATATTTTTCACCTAAAGTTGCTTTTCTTTCTCTTAATCCAATCTCAAAAAAATCTTCCATTTTGACCTCACTTAAATTTGAAAAAATTTTATTGTTTAAGAAAACAAAATATCCTAAGTATATTCAATAAGAAAATAAAGTCCTGAAAGGAATTTTTATTGGTAAAAGCATTAATTTTTGATGTTGATGGAACAATCGCTGAAACAGAAGATTTACATAGAAAAGCATATAATAGTATATTTTCTAATGAAGGTATTGGCTGGAACTGGTCAAAGAAATTATACAAAGAATTATTAAAAGTTACTGGAGGTAAAGAGCGTTTAAAATACTATAAAGAAAATTTTAATTCCAAAAATTACAACTTTGATATTAATGATATTTCAAGAATACATACAAAAAAAAATGAACTATATAACCAATGGGTGGATGAAGGGTTACTTCAGCTTAGACCAGGCATAAAGTCACTAATAAATAATGCTTTAAAAAGCAAAATTCAATTGGCTATATCCACATCTACTAGTATGATGAATGTAGAAGCATTATTTATAAAATGTTTTGAAACTAAGCCAAATTCTATTTTTAAAGTTATTGCCACAGGTGATATGGTAAAGAGAAAAAAGCCCGACCCTGAATTATATTTACTCGCTTTAGATCAGTTATCATTACGACCAGAGGAATGTGTAGCTTTAGAAGATAGTAATAATGGACTTATATCAGCTAAAAGAGCAAAATTAAAGACAGTTTGTTCTCCTAGTGAATATCATATTGATGATAATTTTGAAAAAGCTGACTTTATTTGCGAAGATTTTACAAAAGATAAGCTACCATCAGAATTAAGGCAGCTTATCTATATTTAAAAATTTATTGTGCTGCTAATTGAGCAAGCATTTCTTCCATTCTGGCTTTTGATTTCTTTGGAAGTTTTACCCCGTCTAAGAAACCATCCGAGTTAACATCACCAACAGCTATAAGTGCTACCATTCCATTTGCTAAATGCGGTGTACATTTCACACCATAAAGGCCATCCTCTGAAACCACGATACTTACTGGTTTATTGATTTTACCTTTAAACTTTTTAATACCTTTTGGTAACATACCTTTAATACTCGCTGCCATATGTCCTTTTTCTGTAGGCAAAAAAGTAACTGTATCTCCCTTTTCTGCTATTATTAGCATAGGTTCAAATATCATTTTATTACCGTCAGCATCTTTATTAAGCATTTTAACTTCAATTTCAGCAGCAAAAACTGAATTTAAAGTAAAAGTAAAAATTATTGTGGTAATAATTAAAAAAAACTTTCTCATTTTTCCCTCATATAAAAAATTATATTTATATCTTTAACGAAGATGATTTACTCTAAATAAATGATAATGGCAAACTATTTAAGCAACTACCCTTGATAAGGCACACTGCTTCCATAGAGAAGCTAAACTATTAACTAGATAATCAATATCGTCATATGTATGTAATGGCGATGGTGTAAATCTCAACCTCTCAGTACCTTTGGGCACAGTTGGATAATTAATTGGTTGAACATAGATTGAGTAATCGTTAAGTAAAATATCACTTATTTGCTTACATTTAATAGAATCTTTGATCATGACAGGAACTATATGGCTTGGATTTATTAAATGAGGAATACCCATGGAATCCAATTTGCTCCTTAAATAAGTTACCTTCACTTTTTGATTATCACGTTCAATTTGGCTTGTTTTTAAATGTTTTACTGAACTTAAGGCTCCAGCTGCAACTGCGGGTGGAAGAGCAGTTGTAAAAATAAAACCACTAGAAAATGAACGAATAAAATCACAAAGCACATTTGAACCCGTAATATAGCCACCTACTACTCCATAAGCTTTACCAAGAGTACCTTCAATAAGGTCGACTTTATGTGCTACATTTTCTTGTTCTGAGATGCCACCGCCACTTTTTCCATAAAGACCTACAGCATGGACCTCATCTAAATAAGTCATTGCACCAAATTCTTTTGCAACATCACAAATTTCATCTATTGGAGCAATATCACCATCCATAGAATAAACACTTTCAAATGCAACTATTTTTGGAGCGTCATTGGGTAAAGAGGATAGTTTATTTTTTAAATCTTCTGGATCATTATGTTTCCAAATTAACTTACCTGCCCGAGAATGTCTTATTCCCTCTATCATAGAAGCATGATTTTTTTCATCAGATAAAATAGTACAGCCTGGCAGCCGTGCACCTAAAGTAGAAAGAGTTGCCCAATTTGAAATATATCCAGATGTAAACAATAGTGCAGATTCCTTTTTATGCAAATCTGCTAATTCTTTTTCAAGTAATACATGATAGTGGTTTGTACCAGAAATATTCCTTGTCCCTCCAGCTCCAGCTCCACACTCATTCAAGGCATTTTTTATTGATGATAAAACGCCTGGGTTTTGTCCCATACCTAAATAATCATTTGAACACCAAACAGTAACCTCTGAAGTTTCATTACTTTTAAAATAATTTTTAGCTTTAGGAAAGTTACCTTGACATCTTTCAAGTTCGGCAAAAACTCTGTAATTTCCTTCATCTTTTAACTTTTGAAGTTGTGAATTAAATAAATGGTCATAATCCATGAATTTTCTCCGAACTAAAATTTTCACTAGTTGATTTATTTATTTTTGTATCTTTTTTTTGCTTTGGCAACATCCATTTCCAGAGTTCTGCATCCCTTAATGGTACAACCATAAACCAGTGCTCAATTAGGGCTAAAGTAGTAAGTGACGCTAACAAAGTATAGCCTATAACTGATGGAGTTTGGTTGTTTGCATTAAAAATACTATCTACTAAAAAAAATAGGGTAAATGATATCAATGATATTGAAACTGGAAAAAACCAACTTGTACTCCCAACTCTAAAGTAACTAGCAAGATGCACAACAGGAGACGGTAAGAATTCTGTATTCACATTTGGTACTCCTAGGAATAAATTCAACTTCGCACAAATTCTAGCAAAAAATAAAATCCAAAATGTCCATAAACCTACTGTATTTTCTGCATTAAATGAAAAATAAAACATAATAAATAAAGTAATAAAGAGAATTAACTCTGAATAAGCAATATTAGATAAAGCATAGCCAAAACGTTTAATTTGATTAATATCCTTAGGACATAGTTGTTTACTAGGCCCCGTGATAAATCCAGACAAAAATGCAAGTTCAAACCAAGCCCAAATTAACAAACTTGCAAAAAAAGAACTATAAATTGATGAAAGTGTTATGGTTGGAAGAGAATTAAAAAATAAATAAATACCTAAGAAAATTACTGGACTCAAAATCAGTGTAACAAAGATATGCGCTTTATGATTCAATTCATCTACCTTTTTTACAATGAATAGTATCAATCCTGTTAAAAACCACCAAAAGAATACTGCTGTGAATGCAGCCACCCAGGGTATACTAAAAACTGTAAATATTCCTTGAAACATTAATTCTCCAAGTTAATAACTAGGTTGAAGTCTTGAAGTTTCAGGAACTAAATTTTTCTTTGAAGGAATTAAATAAAGCCCCACAAAAATCATTAATGCTCTTGTAGAATATGTATAGTATTTTAATTTTCCCCTAATACCACCTGACCTTTTTGCTTTCTCCATACTATCAAATGTAACACATAATTTTTTCAATCCTAATTTCCATTTTGGATTTTCTAAATCAATTTCAATTGGGAAAACTTGTCGAGTAATTTCTGAAGTAATTCTAAGAACAGTTTCATCATACCACTCAATATCAACATCAAGTGCTTTATGAAAAGCAGGTCTCGCATGATCTCGTATAACCATCGTAGCAAAGACTGCAACTAAGAAAAATTTAATCCAGTATACATTTATTCCAGATGTAAATTTGGGATCAGACTTCATAATTAAAGCAAATGCTTCCCCATGTCTAAATTCATCATTACACCATTTTTCAAACCACTTAAAAATTGGATGGAATCGCTTATTAGGATTTTTTTCCAAATGTCTATAAATTGTTATATACCTAGCATAACCAATTTTTTCTGATAAATACGTGGCATAGTAAATAAATTTAGGCGTAAAATATGTATAATTTTTTTTTCTTGTAAGAAAACCAAGGTTTACTCCTATACCAGCTTCCCTAAGAGCATCATTAATAAAACCAGCATGCCGAGCTTCATCTCTAGACATGTATGAAAATAATTCACAAATTTCCTCATTAGTTCCCCTTCTCTTCATTTCCTTGTAAAGAACACATCCTGAAAATTCTGCTGTTAATGAACTTACTAAAAAATCAATAAACTCTTTCCTTAATTCGGGTTCTAAACTTTTAAAATCTATTTGATCCCAATCTTCTGTTTTTTTGAAATGTGTACGATTTGGATCTGATTTCATTTCAGAAATTAATTCATCCCAATCTTTTCTAACGCTTTCTACATTAAGTTGATCCATTTCTTTAAAATTAGTTGTATAAAAACGAGGATTTAGTAGTGTCGTTTCATGTGCCATAGCGGTTGTTTCATTAATAGAATCAACTCTTTCATTTTGGTAATCTACTTCTTTCATAACGAAATCTCCTCTGAAAAAGAAAATTCACAAATTTCCATAAATTCAAAATTTCCTGTAATTTTTGTCCATAATCTATGAAACCAAACTGCTCTTTTTATAGTAGCTATTCTGTCCTCAATTACTACCTTACCATAGGGAGCAATAACAGGATCTCCATGAACTATAACCTCGTCTCCCGGGTGAACAATTGCACCATTATTGAAGCGAACATGCGCATGCAAACTCTCAAAAGTATGAGATACTTCTATGGTACAAGGCGTCATTTCTTTTCTTCTTCTTATCATTTTAAAATATTCCCCCATTTTTTTATTTTATTAATTCCTTAAATACAGCTGCATTCATAGACCCAAAACTATTTAGATGCATATCCCAAGAAGAAGATTCATCAACAATTGTAAGTCTACCGTCTTCATATTGAATAAGTTTTAGTGGATTGTTAATATCAATTTTTTTCTTTTTCCTTTCTGACATAAAACCATTATATACTACTACTATAAAACCGTATGGACCAGCCCTTGAATTAATAACTTCCTGACCATTGTTGTTAAATATAGAAACAGATCCATTTTTTTGCTTAATAAATTCTAAGGAAGTTTCAGAAACCACTGGAACTTGTTTAGGAGTTCCAATAAGTGGCATATCTGAAAGTCTTGCATATCCAACCATTAATAATGTGACTAAAAGTAATGCCCCAACTGCTTGTACTAATCGTATAGGAATTACTTCTTTTTCATGTGTCCCAGTGTT
Organism: uncultured Alphaproteobacteria bacterium; assembly: GCA_902562285.1. Classification (GTDB taxonomy): domain Bacteria; phylum Pseudomonadota; class Alphaproteobacteria; order Rhodobacterales; family Rhodobacteraceae; genus CACIIZ01. Next base: position 11,993 of record CACESU010000009.1, read on the forward strand.
TTCTCTCATGCAGTTATTCCCCCATCTTGCATTTTAACGTTTTTAATATCATTTGTCTTTTTTAAATTTACTTCAGAAACTCTAGATTGAGCTGCCTCTGATAATTTTAAAGCTATAACATCTACATCAGCAATACATCTGAATGTTGGCTCAGGATTACTGAAATACCAAGGCCTTACACTTGGCCAACTTGCAAAAAAAGGAACTCTTTTATTGCTAATAAGTTTGAATGAAATATTTCCAGATCCATCACTATAATTATTTTTGTCAATACTGGCAATCTTATCAAATGGAACATTAAGCATAAAAATTAATGCCAAGCCACTTTTAATAATTACTCGCTTACTTGTAATTACATAAACTGTTGGTAAAACTTGTGAAATTCCAACAATAACTAGTAGTAAAATAGCTAAACAACAACTCAATAAATAAGGGACAAGCACATTTAAAAAAATAATTAAATTAAAATCACCATACCTTGTGTAAATTATAGAACAGGTAATTATAATTAGATAAACCAGTATATACTTTATTCCTATTGCAGTTAAACAAAATCTGCTCAAATCTGGTCTACCATGCCATATTATTTCCTCATCTTTAGGAATAACACTTAATATGTCTTTTGGTGGTGTATTATTTATCTTATACATTCTTTTTCCCTATTATGATGGTATTTCAGTCAATCCAAAGCTTTTTTGAGCATGATCTTTAATTTTCCTTTTATTTATTTCTTGTGAAAGCATCCCGAGAGCAATCAAAGTTATAAAAATGAATAATATTTCCAAGTGGTATACAAAAATATAACCTATCGAATTGTTTTCAAAAGTTGACCCCAAATAACCAGAGAGAGCAAGTTTATTTACTAAATCACGTAATATTCCACCCACAGCTATACCCAATCCAGCTCCTATGGCTTGAGCAGCACCCCAAGAACCTAAAATAAATCCACTGCCTAAATTAGTTTTTGTTGACAATGCCATTGCAATTATTAAAAGTGAAACTGAAAATAAGCCAGTTCCAAATCCAATAAATAATGTCCCAAGAAAATATAAAAAAGGAAATTGCATAGGACTTGAAAATATTATGGCAGAGAATCCTACTATACCTATGAGAAGTGCTGTCATTGCATTACTTACAGAAGAAACTGTCTTTTTTGAATTATTGGCAGCTAGTGCCAACCCAAGAAGTGCACCCAAAGCCCATACTCCTGTAAGATTTGTTGTTTCAGAAACACTTAATCCTAAAATTTGACCACCATATGGTTCCAATAAAACATCTTGCATTGAAAAAGCCAAAGTTCCCCAGAAAACAACCCAAATTAAACTGTTTGTTTTTCGATCAGAAATAAATTTTTTCCATGATAAAAAAAACTTTTCAGATTTATCATTTTTTTGGTTATTAATAATTATCTGTTCCTGTCGCCAAACTGCTACAAGATTAAGAATTAAGGTAAGTACTGCTGATCCTTGAACCACTTGTATTAAACGTAACTTAGAAAAATCTGCTAATAATAGACCTATAACTAAAGCTGAAATCCCCATGCCAAATAGAAACATAAAATAAAGTAAAGCAACCACCCTTGGTCGATTTTCTTTTGTTGCTCTATCGGCTGCTAAAGCTAATCCAACCGTTTGAGTAATATGCATTCCAATTCCAGTAAATAAGAAAGCAATTGCGACCAAAACTTCTCCAGCCCAACTTGGACCTACAGTTTGATCTCCAGAGAGTATAATGATGGCAAAAGGCATTATAGCAAGACCTCCAAACTGGAATAAGCTGCCAAACCACATATAAGGTATCCTTTTCCAACCAATGAAAGACTTATAAGTGTCTGATTTATAGCCATAGAAAGTTCTAAGAGGTGCAATTAAAACTGGTATCGCAATCATTACAGCTACTAGTGATGCTGGAACTAAAAGCTCTACAATCATTACTCTATTTAATGTACCTGCTAACATAACTGTAGCCATTCCTACAGATATTTGAAAAAGAGATAATCTCAAAAGTTGAAATAAAGAAAAGCTTGTGCTTCCAGCATCAGAAAAAGGTAAAATATGTTTACTTATTTTGAATATATGTTCTTTAGAAACAATCATTTTCTCAATTCTAGAAACTCAGATGTGTAAAAAAAATCACTGACTTTACTAATCCTGGAAACAGTTGCATTGTATTCTCTCTCAAATTTATCCCTATACATTTCAATAAAAGATTTAGTATTTAATGGTGACAAAGTAGGAGAACGATCTGATTTTGGGAAAAGACGGCCTACCATCAGTTTTAATGTTAGAATAAAATTTGAAGGAACTAAGGTAAATAACATTTTTTCATTAGTATTTTTCAGTAAGTTTTCTAAAATATTAACAGTATCCTTTTCAGGATAATGAATTAAACTATCCATCAATATAACGTAGTCAAAACTTCCATGATTTTGCATCATATCGGATGTAATAAATTCAGCATTTTCTTTTAGATTTTTAGGCAATCTTTTTTTAGCTATTTCAATTAGATTCGATGAAATATCTATACCTAAAACATTAGCTCCCCTTAGGGCTAACTCAATAGAAAATTGGCCAGCACCACATCCTGCATCTAAAAATCTTTTTCCAGAGAGATCACTGGGTAAATGTAATAACATTCTACTTCTCATCTTCTCTCTACTTTCTCTAACTTTTAGTCTTATTTTTGAAACAGGTGTTTCAGTTGTCAAAGCTTCCCATGCCCGAAAACCAGTTTTATCAAAGTATTCGGCTATTCTATCTCTATTTTGAGAATAAGTTCTCATTCTTAATCAAACCCTAATAATTCAAATATATCTCGATCTTCTAATGGATCTGGTGCTAAGGGGTCTGTCCCATCCCAAAGTAGTTGAGCTAATCGGATGTACTCTTTTTGGACTAATTCAATTTCCTCATCACCACCCATTTCAAATAGTGTCTTTTTCTTTAATCTTGATTTTCTAATAGCATCTAGATCAGGAAGATGGGCTACTCTTTTGAAACCTACTTCCTTACAATATCTATCAACCTCATCAGTATCTTTAGATCGATTTGCTATACAACCTGCGAGTCTTACATTGTAATTTTTTGACTTTGCTTGAACAGCTGCAATTATCCTGTTCATCGCATATATTGAATCAAAATCATTTGCTGTAACTATAATAGCCCTATCTGCATGTTGTAAGGGAGCTGCAAAACCACCACAGACTACATCCCCAAGCACATCAAAAATAACAACATCAGTTTCTTCTAACATATGGTTTTGCTTAAGTAGTTTCACAGTTTGACCAACAACATAACCTCCACAGCCTGTACCAGCAGGGGGACCACCAGCTTCCACACATTTTACTCCATTATAACCTTCATAAACAAAATCATCAGGTCGAAGTTCTTCAGCATGAAAGTCTACATCTTTCAATATATCAATTACTGTGGGAACTAATCTACCTGTTAAAGTAAAAGTACTATCATGTTTTGGATCACACCCAATTTGCAAAACTTTTTTACCTAATTTGGAAAAAGCAACAGACAAATTGGATGAGGTTGTTGATTTGCCAATACCACCTTTGCCATAAACTGCAAAAACCTTTGCACCATTAATTTTTAATTTAGGATCCATTTGAACTTGAACTGATCCTTCTCCATCTTCACCACGAAGATTTGGAACCTGTTTATTACTATCCAAAGGGCTCATTTTGACTCTCCATCTACTTTTTAAATTTATTTTTGGTTAAAATTCTTCTATTCTGCTGCAAGCTTCACTCCTTCTAGATTATCTTCCAATTCTGCAAGTGAATCCTTCAATGCTTCCAGAGTTTCTTCATCTGGCTCCCAATAAGACCTGTCATGAGCTTCCATCAATCTATTTGCAACCCTTAAGCTTGCTGCTGGATTTAATGAAGCTAATCTTCTTCTCATTTCCTCATCTAAGATAAATGTTTCTGATAATTTTCCATAAACCCATGGTTCAACTTGACCTGTAGTAGCAGACCAACCAAGGGTATTTGTAACTTGACTTTCGATATGTCTTACCCCCTCATAACCATGCTTGAGTAGTGGCTCAAACCATTTTGGATTTAAAGACCTTGAGCGAGTTTCAAGGGCGATTTGATCTGCCAGTGCTCGTACTTTTGACCCCCCTCTTGTTTGATCACCTATGTAAACAGTTGTATCCTTACCCCTTGCTCTTTTTACAGCTCTAGTTATTCCCCCTAAAGTATCGAAATAATGATCAACAGTTGTTACACCTAGTTCTACACTTTCTAAATTCTGATAAGTACAATCAACTTGCTCCAATATTGCTTGTAATAATTGTGTTTGCCGAGAACACTTTCCTTTTGAATCATAAGCATAACTTTTACGGTTCTCGTAGGTATCTGCTAGTTGATCTTCTTCATCCCAAGTAGCTGAACTTACAAGATGATTTACGTTTGATCCATAAGTTCCCTCCGCATTAGAAAAAACGCGAAGTACCGCTTGCTCAATTTTTAAATTGTGTTTTTTAACAAAGGCCAGTGTATTTCGTTTTAAATAATTCATCTCCAAGGGTTCATCAGCTAAGGCAGCTTTTTTTGCTGCATCTGCCAACATTTTTATTTGTAATGGCAACAAATCTCTGAAAATTCCAGATAATGTCATCAAAACATCAATTCTTGGCCTACCTAATTCTTCTAACGGAATTAATTTAGCCCCAGAAAGTCTTCCATAATCATCAAAAAATGGTTTTGCACCTATAAGGTTCATAGCTTGTGCAATAGAACCACCATCTGTTTTTATATTATCTGAACCCCAAAGAACCATTGCCACTGTTTCAGGCATTTTACTTTGAGCCTCTAGTAATGCTTTAGTTTGATTTTTACCCTCCTGCATTGCAAAACTTGTCGGCATTCGAAATGGATCAAATGCATGCATATTTCTTCCTGTTGGAAGTATTTCTGGAGATCTAATAATATCACCACCAGGAACAGGTTTTATATATTTTCCATTAAGTGCATCGATTAGTCCTTGTAGCTCAGAATCGACAGTCAGCAACTGATCAAAATGATCACGATCTTTTTTATTTTCTAAACCCGGAATGACGTCAAGATAACTATCTCGTGCATTTTTAGAGGGTGGTGATCCAATTATGTGAAGCCCCTCAGGGATTAGTGCTTCTTCTAATTCATATAGTTTAGATTGAAGTATTTCAAAATCATTCCCAAAGTCAATTTCAACAGCTTCGGCTTGATCTTTGATAAGCTGTTTCAGATCAGACAAATTTTTTGTTTTGTCATGCTCTTGTCTAAATTGATTAAGGGATTCTTTTAACTCTAAAAGACCTTTGTACAGTCCTGCTTTAGATAAAGGTGGCGTTAGATGGGAGATAATCACAGCATTGGATCTTCGCTTTGCCAATGATCCCTCACTAGGGTTATTTGCAGCATAAATGTAAATATTTGGTATTTCCCCAATTAATCTATCTGGCCAACAACTTTCGCTGACACCAGATTTTTTACCAGGCATAAACTCAAGTGCTCCATGCATTCCAAAATGAATAATTGCATCCGATTTAATTTCATTCCTGATAAATCTGTAAAATGTATTAAACGCATGGGTGGGAGCAAAACCTTTTTCAAAAAGAAGTCTCATAGGATCGCCTTCATAACCAAAAACCGGTTGAATTCCTATAAATATATTTCCAAATTTCTGCCCTAAAATAAACAAACCTGAACCATCTGATTGTAGCTTTCCCGGAGCTGGCCCCCAAGTCTCTTCAATATCTTTCAAGTATGGTTCATTCAAAACTATATCATCAGCAGAAATTCTTTTGTATACATTAGCTTCTTGTCCATAACGATCTTTATTACCATTAAGAATATTTTCTTTAAGTTCATCAATACTTGAAGGTAGTTCAACAAAATAACCTTCTTCTTTTAACCTTAAAAGTGTATTAAAAAGTGATTGAAAAACATCTAGATAAGCTGCTGTACCAACTGCACCTGCATTTGGAGGGAACCCATATAATACAATTGATATTTTTTTATCACTAATGCTTTTTGTGCGAAGATCTACATATTTTTTTACTTTTGATGATAAATTTTTAACTCTTTCATGACAGGGCTGCATTTCCAAACCATGAGCAACTCTACCTCCAAATACGGTTGGTGCAATCGCACCATCAATTTCTGGCAAGGCGACTAGCATTGTAGTCTCAACAGGTCCTAAACCTAAATTATTTTCTTCCCAATTTGGTAGCGTTTGGAATTCTAAAGCATGTGCAGCAATATATGGTACATCTAACATAGACAAAATCTCTTCTGCGGCCTGGCTATCATTATATGCAGGACCTCCAACCAAGCTAAATCCAGTTAAAGATAAAATGCAATCAACATTTAATTTACCATTTACATGGAAAAATTCATTGATAGCTGGTCGTGAATCTAAGCTGGCTGAAAATGCTGGAATAACATGTAAATCCAAACTTTCTAATTCACTAATTACTGCATCATAGTGAGCTGTGTCTCCGGATAGAACATATGATCTCATTAATAGAAGACCTACTTTCCCCTTTACATTTTTTTTAAAAGGAATATCTCGAATTTCTGTTGAAACTCTTGATTTCAGTTTAGGGTGATATAGACCTGTTTCTGGATATTCAATCGGAGGTTTTGCAACTAAATTACCCTTTCCTTTCAATTTCCCATATTTCTGACATAAATATATTATCATTGATTCAACATTATCATCAGACCCGCCTAACCAATATAACATAGTAAGAAAATAAGAACGCACATCTTGAGCTTTTCCAGGAATAAATTTTAATATTTTTGGCAAGCGCCTTAATATTGACATTTGCCTTTTTCCACTAGCTGGCTTACCTGATTTGCTACTTCCCCTTAGTTTTTTTAATAGACTCAGAAAACCTGTTGTTGGTTTACTCATATCGAGTCGATCCATTTTTGTAAGGGAAACAATCTCTTTTGAGGATATACAACCTACTAATGCGTCACAATTTTCTCTTTTTGTTTTAAGTGTTGGCAATATAGCTCTCACATGCTCTTCTAAAAATAGTAGGTTAGCTATTATTATATCTGCATCAAATATATCCTTTTTAGCCGCATCCAAAGAACTTGGATTTTCTGCCCATTCTGCTGCTGCATGAACAGTAATCTCTAATGTTGGGAAAAATGGTTTTAGTTTAGCTTGTACCCTTGAAACTGGACCTGCACTATGAGAATCCAAAGTTATAATTACAAATTTATAACTATCAGCTTTAATTTTATTTAGGTTTTCATCTAGCATAATGCGCCTTAGCCTCATATAAAGTTTCAGTAGAAATGGAGTTTAGTCCTTTGTCTTTAGCAAAAGTTTCAGTATTTCTTCTTGCTTTTCCTCTCACAAAGAACGGTATTTTTTTTAACTCTAATTCCGCTTCCTTTTCCCAAATAATTTCTTCGATAGTATTTATATTCTCTTTTCTCTTTTCATTTATATTAATATCATGATTTGAATGCCCACCTAAATGACTAGGGCCAGCACTATCATTAAATTCAAAGTCTTCTCTAAACATATGAAGAAGATGCTCTTCTAATCCCATAACTAAAGGGTGAACCCATGTATCAAAGATAACATTGGCACCTTCCCAACCTACTTGTGGGGAATATCTAGCAGGGTGGTCTTGTACATGAAAAGGTGCTGATATAACTGCGCATGGTATTCCTAATCTTTTACCAATATGCCTTTCCATTTGAGTTCCAAGGATTAATTCAGGTTGCAACCTTTGAATTTCAGCCTCTACTTCAAGGTAATCCTCAGTAATTAGAGAATCTAAATTTAACTCTTTACCTAGAGATCTTATATCCCTTGCAAACTCTCTATTATAACAACCAAGTCCAACTACCTCAAAACCCATTTCTTCATTAGCAATTTTCACTGATGATTTTACATGAGTAGCATCGCCAAAAACATAAACCCTTTTACCTGTAAAATATGTTGAATCAATGGATTTTGACCACCAATCAGCCCTTAACCTCTCATTAAAATGGTTATCCGTTTTAAGACCAAAGATATCTGAAATTTCTTTTATAAATTTCTTTGTAGCACCAATGCCAATTGGTATTGTTTTAGTATAAGGTTGGTCAAATTCTTTTTCTAAATACCTACAAGCTGTTTCTGCAACTTCAGGGTACAACATAACATTGAAGTGTGCTTTTGCGGTCTTTATTTGAATATCTTCTGGAGAAGCACCCATTGGTGCGATCAAATTAATATCAATTCCCATATCATTTAAAATCTTTTTAATTTCTATTATGTCATCTCTATGTCTGAAACCAAGAGAAGCAGGTCCAAGAATATTACAAGATAACTGATCTGTTTTATTCGATTTTTGAGCTAATTTTCTTACTATTTGATAGAATGTCTCAGAAGCTCCATAGTTCTCTTTTCTTTGATATGAAGGTAATTCTAGTGGAATTGTTGGAATAGATAAATTAAGAGCATCCGCTAAACCTCCAGGGTCGTCTTGTATTAACTCAGCAGTACAAGAAGCACCTACAACTAAAGCTTGAGGTTTAAACCGGTGATAAGCGTCTTTGCATGCCTTTTTGAATATTTCAGAGGTATCAGAACCTAAATCTCTGGCCTTGAAAGTGGTATAAGTTACAGGTGGCCTGGAGTTTTTTCTTTCTATCATAGTGAATAATAGATCAGCGTATGTATCTCCTTGAGGGGCATGCAAAACATAATGTGTGTTCTGCATAGCTGTAACTACTCTCATTGCGCCAACATGTGGCGGACCTTCATATGTCCAGACAGAAAGTTTCAAATTTGCAGCACCTCTCTTCTTTTTATTGGTCTATAAAATAAAGCTCCCAAATCTCCTGCTTGTTCATAACCATGAATGGGTGAAAAAACTAATTCTATAGACCATTTGGTAGCTAAGCCTTCGGCCTCTAGAGGATTAGCAAGTCCCATCCCGCAGATTGTAAGATCAGGTTTATTGGCCTTACATCTTTCAATTTGAAGATCAACATCTTGACCTTCAGAAATAATTGGACCTTCTGGTAACAATTCCATATCAGAAAGTACTATTTTCTTATTAATATAGGGAGAACCAACCTCGACAGCTTTCATTCCACACTCCCTTACTAAAAACCTAGCTAAAGGAATTTCAAGTTGACTGTCAGGAAAGAAAAATACACTTTTTCCCGATAATTTTTGTTTAATTTTTTCTAAAGCTTTTGTTGCTCTACTTCGAGGACCATTTGTTACTTCATCGAATTTATTTTCGCCTACATTAAAAGCTTTAGCTATTGCCTTTAACCATAAAGTTGTCCCCTCCTCACCAAAAGGAAATGAAGCCTTTATATGATATGCTCCTCTTTTTTCAAGAGCTTCACAAGTATCTCCTAGAAATGGTTGACAAAGTATAAACTTTACATTTTTTCCTACTTTTGGTGCCTTATTTTTTGTTCTACTTGGAAAAGAAGTAACTTTCTTTATTCCTAATTTACCTATAAGCGAAAGAAATTGGTCTTCCACTATATCTGGTAAAGCTCCGACTAATATTAACTCTTCTTGAGAGGTATCGTCTAAGGTAGGTACTATAGAAGCAAGACAAGCGTCTTCACCTTGAGTAAAAGTAGTTTCTATACCTGACCCAGAATAGCTTAATACTCTAACGTTCGGAGCATATTTCAACGTAAGCCTTTCTGCAGCTTTCGATAAATCAAGTTTAATAACCTCTGAGGGACAGGAACCAACCAAAAATAATTGTTTTATCTCTGGTCTTCTTTCCAATAGTTTTTCCACTTGAAGATCAAGTTCATCTTGGGCATCAGCCATACCTGCTAGATCTTTTTCTTCAAGAATTGCTGTTCCAAATCGTGGCTCAGCAAAAATCATAACACCTGCAGCTGATTGAAGAAGATGTGCACAAGTCCTCGAACCTACTACCAAAAAAAAGGCATCCTGAATTTTTCTATGCAACCATATAATACCCGTTAAACCGCAAAAAACCTCGTTTTGACCTTTTTCTTTTAAAATTGGTACATTGTTACAACCTTGTTTAATTTTTAATGAGGAAGAAATATTCAAATTGCAACCTCCTTCTCTATTTGACCAACTCGTTTTTTATCTTTGCGACCAAGTCTAAATTTGATCAAAAATTGTGCTGCATTAATGAAATAGGCAAAATAAGCAATTAATGCTAACCACATCAATTTCTCAGCATCCATTAAACCCATGACTAGAGATAATACGTAAGCTGTATGAAAAGCGATTACAAAAAAACTTACTATGTCTTCCCAAAAAAAAGCAGGCGCCAAAAGATATTGCCCAAAAACTTCTTTTTCCCAAATTGCTCCAGTTATCATAATTAAGTACAAGATTGCAGTCTTAAAAAGAATCGATAATGTCGCTATTATGTAGCCATCTCCTGTATATAAGTAGCTTACCACAAACCCTATAGAAGCAAAACATACCAAAAATTGTAAAGGCGCTAATACAGCCTGAACTTTTGTCCACACTGAACTATCACGACGAAATTTCTGATCGGGTGTATAAAGCTGGGGTGAGCGCTCTTTCCCAGCTGACATTTTTTGCACTTTAAAACCCCCAGATTAATTTAATTGCTAGTATTGAGAGTAATAAAGTAACAAAAAGTGTCAACTAAAATTTACACTTATTTTATTTTTTTAATTAATTGAGTGTAATTAAATAAATAATTACAATAAATTTTAAAAAATATACACAATATTTATTGGTAGATTGGTTTAGCACACTTAAAAAGAAGGAGAAAATATAATCCATAAATTTCAAAAAAAGTAAAAGTGTCAATAATCTTTGACATTTTTTTGAAAATTTAACATAATTAAGAGACTAACATGTTATTTTATAAAAAAAAGTCAACTATCCTAGCACCGATTATTTAATAAAGAGTTCCATTATTTATTTTCTAAATAATTAGATTTTAATTGAAGAAGTAATTAGTTCCAACGAATCGATGTATAAATTAAGGTATAAAACAATGAGCTCCTCAAAAGGTTTAAAAAGAGCAAATAACATTTCGACTGTAAACCCACTCGTATTGGAGACTTTAGAAAAATTAATAGAAAAAAGTAAACCGATTAGTACTCTTAACTTTGATAATGATATAGATAATCTTTATTTTTCAATCAAATCAAAATCTTTAAAAATTAACGAGAAATTAATTGATAAATTGATTAAATGTGGTCGTTCGATAGAACTTATCTTAGATTCTTATTTACCAACAATTGCCAAAAGATTAGGAGATGACTGGGTCGCAGATGAAATTTCGTTTTCTAATGTAACAATAGCGTTAGGTAAAATTCAGTTTTTGAATTCAAAATTTGAACCACTATATATTTCCTTCCTTAATTCAGCATACTATAAAACTAAGACCTTAATAATAATACCTAAGGGAGAAGATCATACTTACGGTGGTATTGCTGCAACCAGGAAACTACGTGGAATGGGTATAGACGCATTTTTAATTTTTGACTTCAAAAAAAATGAATTGGAAAATTTACTATTTGAAAGAAATTACGATTTCATTGGTATATCATCAGCTAATAATTTCATGATTGAAAAAATTAATAATTTATCATCTAAAATATCAGCTATTGTAGAAAGAAAAACTCCAATCGTTCTAGGTGGTAATCTTGTAAATACCTATAAACAAACAAACGATAAATTAAAGGTTGATTTTATTACACAAAATCTTGAAGAGATTTTAAAACAACTGAGTTTAAAGTATAAAAAAATAAATTAAGAATGCTTATTCTTTGATTTGATGTAGAGTTTTAAAATTGGAAGACAATAAACTAAAAGAATTTATGGAGAGTTATGAAAACTCCACAACATCCAATATCTACACAAATATAATATCAGAATTTGGTGATATTAACATATTTTTGGATTCTAGGGGTAAAATTTTACAAATAAAAACACCATCAGGCTCTATATTAAAAAATCTCAGCAGTTGGGTTAATAAAAATATTTACGATTTTTTAACGATTGAGAGTAAAGAAAAACTTAATTTTCATTTAACTTCACTTTCAGATTTAAGCCAATCTAGTACAAAATGGTTTGAGTTAAATCATATATCTGAAATAACAGGTGAATTTCCTGTTAAATATAAAGGGTTTAAAGCAGCAAATAAAAAAAATGTTATTCTTATAGGTAATGATCTATCTCCAGTTGCAGAAATTCAAAAAAAGTTTGTAAACTCTCAACTAGCATTAGAAAGAGAATATTCAAGATACAGAAGTTTTGAAACTAAATATAAAGCTTTAATTGAGTTTTCAGAAGAGCCATTATTTTTACTAGATGGCGTTACAGGAAAAATTTTAAATGTAAATGATTCAGCTGCTAAAATTATAAATGAAAAAAGAGAGAAATTAGTTGGAACATCTCTTTCAAAATTTTTTAATTTTAAAAATAATAACGAATTTATTGAATTATTAAAATCTGACGAAATTGTTAAAAACTTTAACTTAAATAAGAGTATCAGAAGTAAAACCAACTTTAATTTCCAATCGTCAATTTTTAGAGCTGAAAATGAAGTTTGTATAATTGTGCGACTACAAAAAGAAAATGAAGTTAAAGTAAAAGAAAATGAATTAAATAATATTCTAAATAAATTCTATGATAACACCCGTTATGGAATTGTTTTTACAGATAGTTTTGGAACTATAAAATATGTAAATGATAGTTTTATTTCATTATGCAAAATTGAAAACCAGCAATTGTTAATTGAAAGACCCTTTTCTGACTTTTTAGCTCGTGGGATAATTGATATGAAAGTTTTAATAGAGGCGACACTTGAAAATGGATCAACAATGCCCTTTAAAACTCAGTTAACTTCAAATTATGATATCAAAACCAATATAGAAATCACAAGTACCAAAACTTCAAATAATTTTGAAGATTATATATGCTTTCTTATATCTCACAGACCTAACGAAAGTGAATCAGAAAGTGAGAATAACACAAATGAAAATGTAGTCAGTGAAAAAGCAACCAAAAAAATCATGAAATTAGTGGGTTCAGCTCCTTTAAAAGATTTAGTAGCAGATACAAGTGATATTGTTGAAAAAATATGCATCGAAACAGCACTTAAAATGACTAAAAATAACAGAGTTGCAACTGCTGAAATGCTTAATCTGTCTCGCCAAAGTCTTTATGTTAAACTGAGGAAGTATAACCTTTTGTAGACATATAAAATAATTATCAAACCAGTAATCTAAAATGAAGTCCCTAGAAAATTATCCGTATAAAAACATCCCCTCCATATCATCAATTATTACTCTAATAAAACCTATTACCTGGTTTCCTCCAATGTGGGCATTTCTTTGTGGGGCAGTTTCAAGCTCTAATATCTCATTTGATACATCTATGCTATTATTAATCGGATTAATATTATCAGGGCCAATAGTTTGTGGCATGAGCCAAGCTATCAATGATTGGTGTGATAAAGAAGTCGATGCAATCAATGAACCAAGCAGACCAATTCCTTCAGGTAAGGTGCCTGGAAGTTGGGGGTTTTGGATAGCTGTAATTATGTCAATTACAGGGATTATAGTTTCTTGGTTTTTAGGTTTTTGGGGATTTTTTGCCACTCTCCTTGCGATAGCTTGTGCTTGGGCTTACTCAGCAGAACCAATAAGATTAAAACGCTCGGGAATCATTGGCCCAAGTATTGTGGCACTTTGTTACGAAGGGTTACCATGGTTTACTGGAGTAGCCATTTTAACTTCCCAATTTCCATCAATAAATACAATTTTAATAGCAGGATTTTACGCATTTGGAGCATTTGGTATTATGGTTTTAAATGACTTTAAAGCTATAGAAGGAGATCAAAAGCTTGGTATTAATTCACTTCCAGTCACACTAGGTCCGAGAAAAGCAGGATTACTTTCTTGTCAAATTATGGCATTAGGACAGATTGCTGTAATTAGTATATTTATTTATTTAAAAATATATTTTATTGCTTTTACTATACTGATTTTGCTTTGCATCCAGTTTGTTGCTATGTCAAAAATGCTTAGAGATCCAAAAAAATTAGTCCCTTGGTATAATGGCACTGGAGTCCTTTTATATGTTATTGGGATGATGGTTAGTGCCACTGGTTTAGGATATTTTTAAAAATGTACCTTTCTTGGTTTGGAATCATCAGATTAGGATTTATCCAAATGGCATTAGGGTCACTGGTATCTATTGCAGCCTCGACCTTTAATAGAGTTATGGTTGTAGAACTTTCACTACTACAAATTATTCCAGGTCTTCTTTTAGCCCTACATTATTTTATTCAGATAAGTAGACCAAACTGGGGTTTTTTATCTGACAAAGGTGGTAATAGAACTTTTTGGATTATTATAGGTGTAATAATATTATGTCTTGGATCTGTATTAGCTTGTATTGGTATTTTATTAATTCCAGAAAATTACCTATTTGGTTTAACTATATCAATATTCGCTTACATCTTAATAGGAATTGGTGTTGGTGCTTCTGGTACATCTTTATTAGCTTTTTTAGCAACCAGGACTGATAATAGCAAAAAAGCAGCAGCAGCTACTATAACTTGGATAATGATGATTTTTGGAGCTGCTTTTACAGCAATATTTGTAGGTAAAATTATTGACCCATATTCCATTGAAAAGTTGTTAAAAATTGTAACTATTATAAGTTTATTTTGGATAATAACATCATTTATAACTTTATATAAATTAGAAAATACTCATAAACAAAAAGTTCTTGATCGCTTTGAACCGGTTTCCATTACTTTCTATCAGGGACTTAAACAAGTATTATTAGAACAAAACACCAGATGGTTTACTATATTTGTTTTTTTATCCATGACAGCATATTTTATGCAAGAACCGATACTTGAACCTTATGCTGGCTTAATATTTAAACTCTCAGTGGGTGAGTCTACTCAACTTACAGGATATCATCAAAGTGGGATTCTATTGGGAATGATCCTTGTTGGTTTTTTTGTAACAGGAATTAAATTTGGTTCTTTGAGATTTTGGGTACTTTTTGGATGTGTTGGTTCTGGTTCTTCACTTATATTAATTGCTTTATTAGGACAAATTTATCCTTCAAAAAATGCTTTAAATTATTCAGTTGCATTATTAGGTTTCTTTAATGGTAATTTTGCCGTAGGAGCAATCGGTTCAATGATGGAGCTTGCAGGATATGGCATTAAACAACGAGAGGGCACACGAATGGGTTTATGGGGAGCTGGTCAAGCAATAGCAGCTGGAAATGCTATGATTTTTTCTACTTTATTTGTAGATGTCTTGCAAAGTGTAACCAATGATGCTGCTTTTTCTTATGGAATAATTTTTACCTTAGAAGGTATTTTATTCTTGGCATCTGCAATTCTAGCGACTAAGCTAATAATAATACCTGCTAATGCAGCCAACTTATCTTATAGTGGAAAATGAAATGATATATGATGCTATAATAATAGGTGGAGGACCATCAGGAGCTACTGCAGCTATGGAGCTAGCTCATCAAAATCGTAAAGTTGCCTTTATAGATCGCGAAGGAAGAATAAAACCTTGCGGCGGGGCAGTTCCACCTAGACTAATTCGTGATTTCAACATACCTGATAGCCAAATAGTTGCAAAAATAAAAACAGCAAGAATGATTTCTCCTACCTCTAGGACAGTAGATATACCTATAGAAAATGGCTATGTTGGAATGGTTGAAAGGGAAAATTTTGACGAATTCCTCAGAAATAGGGCTAGTAATAGAGGGGCAAAACGTTTTACTGGAACTTTTTTAAGGATAGAAAGAATAGCTGAAAAGGATATAGTTTCTGTTTTTTTCAAAGATAAAAAATCAAGAAAAGAAATTGAATTAAAATCAAGATTCGTTATTGGTGCTGATGGAGCTAGATCAGATGTAGCTAGATCAGAAATGCCAGGAGGTAAAACCATTCCTTATGTGATTGCTTATCATGAAATAATTGAAGCACCAAAAGGAGGAGTATATGATCCAGATAGGTGTGATGTAATTTATGATGGAAGAATATCGCCTGATTTTTATGGCTGGGTATTTCCACACGGAAAATCAGCTAGCGTAGGTATGGGAACTGGGAAGAATGGATTTGACCTAAAGGAAGCTACTGCTAAAATAAGAGAGTCGTCTGGTTTAGATAAATGTAATACTATTAGAAAAGAAGGTGCTCCTATCCCATTAAAACCCCTTGATAATTGGGATAATGGAAAAGACTTAGTTTTAGCTGGTGATGCTGCAGGAGTAGTTGCTCCATCGTCTGGAGAAGGTATCTATTATGCTATGATTGGTGGTCAAGAAGCTGCATACGCAGTAAACGAATGTATAAAATATAAAAATCCCAAATTTTTAAAATTAGCTAGAAAAAGATTTATGTCTGAGCATAAAACTGTTTTCAGAGTTTTGGAAGCTATGCAAAATGCTTATTACAAATCAGATGATAGAAGGGAAAGATTTGTAAGCTTATGTAAAGATGAAGATGTACAAAGATTAACTTTTGAATCTTATATGAATAAAAAGTTAGTCACAAAGAAACCTACTGCTCATTTAAAAATAATGATCAAAAATTTACTTCATTTGACTGGCTTGATCAGAGCTACAACATGAACCAACCAATTGCTGCTTGGCAAGATAATATACTATCTCCTGTAGACAAGTTGGAAGTTCATAAAAGAGGGCTCAAGCATCCAGCAGTATCTGTCTTCTTAAAAAAAGGAAATGAAATTTTATTACAACAGAGATCTGCTTCCAAATATCATAGTCCTTGTCTTTGGGCTAATACGGTTTGCACTCATCCGCATTGGGGTGAAGATTCTTATAACTGTGCAATAAGACGACTTGAAGAAGAACTTAATATAAAATCTTTAGATCTAAAATTTTGTAAAGAAATCGAATATAAAGCGGATGTTGGGAATAGCCTCATAGAGCATGAAGTAGTAAGTGTTTTTATTTCTGAAATTCCAAAAACATCTAGTATAATTATGGTTCCAAATCCGCAAGAAGTAATGTCTACAAAATGGATGACAATCACATCAGTTTTAAAAGAAATAGATATATCTCCTAAAATTTTTACAGAATGGTTTAAAATTTACATGAAAGAATATTCTAAAGATATTTTAGGATAATTAATTACAGTAAGTTCTGATATTTAAGCTGACAAATCATTTTTTTTGAATTTAACTACTGAAACACCCATCAAACTCATCACTTTATCTACTATATCATGCACACCTAAGCCAGCTTCTTTATACATATTTTCAGGTTTGCCTTGATCAATAAATTTATCACACATAAACATTGATCTAAATTTTAATTTTCCATCCAAGAGTCCTGACTCACTTAGCAAATTGGATACATGTGACCCAAAACCACCAATAGCCCCTTCCTCTATTGATATCAAAGCTGAATGATTTTTCGCTAAATTAGTAATTAGTTTTTTATCTAGTGGTTTTGCAAATCTAGCGTCTGCTATTGTTATATCAACTCCTGATTGTAATAACATTTCGGCAGCCTCTTTAACTTCCAATAGATGTGCGCCAAAATTTAGAATAGCAACGCCACTTTTACCTTCTTTTATCATTCGACCTTTTCCTATTTCAAGAGGGGTACCTTTCTCAGGTAATTCGATACCTACTCCTTCACCCCTAGGATATCTAAATGCAATAGGACCATCGTTATAAGATGCTGCAGTTGCAACCATATTCATTAAATCAAGTTCATCAGCCGCTGCCATAACCACGAAACCAGGTAAATTTGATAAATATGCTATATCATATGAACCAGCATGTGTGGCTCCATCCGCACCAACTAGACCTGCCCTATCTATTGCAAATCTCACTGGTAAATTTTGTAATGCTATATCATGTACAATTTGATCATATCCACGTTGTAAAAAAGTAGAATAAATTGCACAAAAAGGCTTTAATCCACCTGCCGCCATACCTCCTGCAAAAGTAACCGCATGTTGTTCAGCAATACCAACGTCAAAGGTTCTTTGGGGATATTCTTTCTGCATAAGGTTAACTCCAGTACCAGATGGCATAGCAGCGGTAACAGCAACAATACGATGATCTCTAGAAGCTTCACTTACTAAGGCTTTTCCAAATACAGAGGTATAAGAAGGAGCATTAGGTTTTGATTTACTTTGCTCCCCAGAACTAATATCAAATTTTGATACCCCATGATATTTATCAGCAGAGTTTTCTGCTGGATAATAACCCTTTCCTTTTTTTGTTACACAATGTATTAGGATAGGACCTTTTGCTCTTGCCTTAACTGCTCTTAACACAGGTAATAATTGATTTAAATCATGACCATCTATTGGACCTAAATATGAAAAGCCTAATTCTTCAAAAAATGTACCACCAGCAGCAAGGCCTGTGATTATACTTTTCGCACGTCTTGCACCTTCTTGTAATGGACCAGGCAGATTTTTTGCTAAACCTTCTGCTAATTGTGTAAGACTGTAGAATTCATTATTAGCATATAAACTGGACAAATACTTTGACATTGCACCTGCTGGGGGAGCTATAGACATTTCATTATCATTTAAAATTACAAATAACCTCCTGCCTTCTGATCCTGCGTTATTTAAACCTTCATAAGCCATACCAGCACTTATTGATCCATCACCAATTACCGCAATTGAATCCCCTACACTAGAACCCAGGTCACGAGCTACAGTGAAACCTAAAGCTGCAGAAATTGATGTTGAAGAATGTGCTGCACCAAACGGGTCGTATTCACTTTCAGTTCTCTTAGTAAAACCTGACAAGCCTTTATCTTGTCTCAATGTCATCATGCCCTTTCTTCTACCCGTGAGAATTTTATGGGGATAACACTGATGACTAACATCCCAAATCAATTTATCGAAAGGAGTGTTAAATACCGAATGTATCGCTATAGTTAATTCTATAACACCAAGACTAGAACCTAGATGACCACCCGTTTTAGAAACAATTGAAATAGTTTCTTGTCTTAATTCATTAGCCAAGTGATTAAGATCACTATCACTTAAATTTCTAAGATCACTCGGAAAATTAACTCTATCCAATATAGCTTGTTTTGACATTTCTCCCCCTTTAGTAAATAGCAGGAGTGAAAAGATCTCTCCTGCTATTTTTATAAATTTATACTGGTGATACTAACCTGTCATAGGATGCATATAATTTACCACCTGTATAATAAGCACTTACTTTTTCTTCCTCTAACATAGTAATTTCTTTTGATTTTTTTATAGTTGGGACTTTTTTAAAGTGCTTACCATATAATGAATGAACATAAACGGACTTACTATTGATTTTAGACAAAGGCATTGGTAGTAGTCTTTTTGTTCCATCTTTTAACTCAAGTTCTAGATATCTGACAAATTGTTCCGGTACATCAATCCACATATCTGTAACTTTACCAACTGTCACTTTATCAGCAGAAATAACATCCATACCTCTTGGATCTTTACCAGCCGATACTTCATACCCTTTCAAGCTACTCATAGGCCTTATTTTAGGATTTCCATGACCATCTAGCTCAGGAACATCTCTTCTTTCAGCCCAAGCAGCTGCACCCAATCCATCATCCATAGGATCACCTGTCGGATAAAGAGGAGAACCATTTGCAACATTCTTTATTTCTAGCTTTAGTTTTCTTGTTTCGCCTTTATCATTTGGTACGTTCACTTCCCCTCGCCCATGCATAAGCTTGAAGGTTTTGGGGGAAGGTAAGGGATACATCCCCTGATTATAAGCAGTATTAGATTGCTCATTTTCCAAAGGATATCCTTCTCTCATATTTTCTTTTTGGAGATAAATAACTAAACCAATGAAAAATGCCCAAAAGAGGTAAAGACTTAATTGTGCAATATCAAAATTTGAAAAAAATGGTTCCATAATTATTCTCCTAATAATGTGGATTCTGGTACTGAATATTCTATTTCAGTTGCAAAACCATGCTCAACAGCCCAGTATCTCCAATCATCTACTACTGTACCTGTTAGTAGAATTCCTATTCCACCTGTTATAGGTACTAGTACAGCAAACCACCAAGCCCACCGATGAATACCTTCCATTGATGCATTAAAACCCATCGTCCATCTCCAAAATAGAGCAGCCCTTTCTGAAGCTGTTCCTCTATCATAAATTTGTTCTAATTCACGATCTCCTCCTAATCTAGAGGTTGCTAATATTGTAGCACCATGCATAGCAAATAAAAGAGCTGAACCATAAAGAAAAACAATACATAAAGCATGAAACGGATTATAAAAAAGATTTCCCCAAGCTACAGATAAATTATTAGTCCAAATCAAGTGAGGAAAAATTCCATAAGGAACCATTTCTGACCATGAACCCATGGCAATTGGTCGAAAAAGTCCAATTACAAGAAACAACCATATCGCTGCTGCAAATGCCCAACAAATATGCTTGCCCATTCCTAATTCATTAGCTCTCAAATAAGACCTTACCCACCAACTCAAAACTGAGAACAGTAGACAAAAACTGGCAATCATATATAACCCACCATCATTAATGGGAGGAAATGATAATCCATACTCCTCAGGTGGTGGATTAAGAGATAACCAAAATAATGTTCTTATGAAAAGAGCAAAATCAAAGTTTACTTGTTGTAGCATCGCAAATCCAACAAGAAAAAACCATACAAAGAATAAATATATTGATACTACTCCAAACATTCCCAAATGTATTGGGCCAAGCTGAGCATTTCCAATATAACCTAACCAGGTATTATTTCTTGTTGATTTAGTTCTTTCACTTGATAGATTTCCAGTCTCGTCCATTCCCATCTCGGGAGGACCTTTCACTTGGACTTGTGTAAAAATATTTTGATATTCAGCCATCATATACCTCCTACTGCGTCCATTCTAGACTGTTTATAAAAGTCATTGTTTCTTGATATTGTGCTTCAGAAAAAGTGGTTAATCTAGGCCACCAATTCCACCATTCAACCCAACTAGATCCCTCAGGGAATATCCACGCTGGCCCAGAAATCAATATACACACTGCAGACCAAAATCCTGCATTTAATGCGAGAAGTAATCCTATTCTGTGAATACCTATAGTTCCAATTGAATAACCAATAAAATCCCTAAAATAAGTATCTTCGTGATCTGGAGATTTTGATTCTTTTCCAGTCTCTGGATTTGCAGCTGATAATACTAATCCACCATGTAATGCTAGCGCTAAAGTGGTTGTAAAGAAAAAAGTAATTGCAACCCAGTGTGCTGGATTAAAATGAAAATTAATATAGGCATATCCTGTATAAGATACCCAATCTAAGTGTGAAAATATTCCGTAAGGAAATGCATGACCCCATGCACCCATTAAAACAGGTCTTATTACAACCAATGAAGTATATGCAAAAATAGCTACACCAAAAGCAAAAGGTACGTGATAACCAATACCTAACTTTCTACAAATTTCTACTTCTCTTAATAACCAAGCTATAAATGCACCATGTGCACAAATAGTAATTATTTGCCATAATCCTCCATCTCTGAGTGGAGCAAATTGTAAACCATACTCCAATGCTGGTGGATTTATACTTATAAGGAAAGGATTCCAAGTTCCCTGTAATGCGGCTCCCCATAAGATAAGCAATGTACCTAATGAGGCAAAAAATATGGTCATTAAACCAAAAAAGCCAATATAAAAAGGCCCAACCCAAAAATCGAATAAGTCTCTTCCGATTAGGGTGCCTCCGGGAACACGATACTTTCTCTCAAAACTGAGTAATGCCATCTCGCGACCTCCTATTAAAATTCTTCATTTTTTATTTACATCCAATAAATCTTAATATATTTGCCGTAGGCGGGTTGTTTGGGGGGGAGCCCGCCCACGGCCACTTTAAATTGGTTTAGCCACCAGCAGCCTTCGCTGCTGCCTCAAACCAATTGAAGTGTTCTGTGCTTAGCAACACTAAATGTATTAACGCTGCTAATAAAAAGAGAAATACGCCTTGAGCCACGAACACTCTACGTGGGTCAAAAATCAGCCATATTTTGTAAAATTGACTCATTTAATTCTCCTTTAACTGAAATAGAACCAAGGACGCCAAATCCATGTTGCAATATGAGCCAGTACACACATAAGTGTGAATGTCCAAAGACCGCTCATATAAACACTATGAAGTTCCTGTGCTTGATCCTCTGTTAAACCTGATAATGACAGGTCGTTATTTCCAGCCATGTTTAATCCTCCGGATTGTTTCGACTGATCCCACGATTGCTCGCAGGGTTGACATTTCTGAACCCTCATGGCTCAGAACTATCCGGTAGCTAGAGTGCCACCGAATTTCGTAAACCGCTCTCATGCGGTAAATATCATTGGGGTTATCACTTGTGCATGTCCCCATGCCCTCCTAAAAATACCCTCATTTGTTTTTGCTTTAGAATTAAAAATGTTCATAATTAAACTAGTTAACCATGTGAATGTAGCTAAAGGTATGGAAATCAAAAAAATTAGAGCAAAATAAATTCTGTACTCCAACTTAATTGTCCTTCTGTAATCTGAAACACAAAACTCTTTAACTGTTGACTGCTTCATTTTTATTCTCCCCTTTTTCCTTGTTATTAAATTCTTTTATCTCTAATTTTCTTAACTGTTTCCAAGACAACTCTTTCATTACCTTCAGCTAATGCTGATCTTTCCGCTTCGTCTCTAAGATTCTTTGCTGCTGAAATCCTTGTGATTACTGGATGTTCTTGAACAATCTTATCTAAAAATTCCTTAGCATCTTTATCCCATGGGAAATCTCTTTTTAAATTTGTTGGTGTTGCAGCAACTTCGTCCATCTCAGAACCAAGTGGTAAAATATGAAAAAGAGAGTCAAAGAGACTATTACAAACCTCTTGCAACAAATAAGTAGCACCAGCAAAACCCATCATCGGAGTCCCAGTTGATCTTCTAATTGCAG
Source organism: uncultured Alphaproteobacteria bacterium (assembly GCA_902562285.1). Taxonomy (GTDB): domain Bacteria; phylum Pseudomonadota; class Alphaproteobacteria; order Rhodobacterales; family Rhodobacteraceae; genus CACIIZ01. Next base: position 34,939 of record CACESU010000009.1, read on the forward strand.
CTCCAGGGAAGCTTGCAGGAATAAAGGAAGGACTAGGTCCAAATCCTTTCTTTAATTCTGCTAAGTACATTTTTTCATTAATGGAACCCATTAATACTAAAGGTCTTTTTTCCCTTATCAATGACCTTACTTCGTCATTATTTGTTTTTTTTCCTGAAATTCTTGCTACTGCAAAACTACAGGGTAAACCTAAATCATTTTCCAGAAAATTTCGTATTCCACGGGAATATGTTTCATTAGCTACAATTCCAAAGCTAGCAGTTGCAAAAAAATCTTGAGTAACTGATCGCCATAAATCCCAAACCGGTTTTATTGTAGAATGTTTTTCTTGTTCAATAAATGGTTCAGGATCTAGCTTTAATAATTCTCCTAATTTGCGCAAAAATTTAGTTGTAGAGTCTATTCCAATCGGGGCTTGAAGATAAGGTTTATCAAGAATTTCTGCTAGTCCTCTTCCAAACTCTCTATATAAGACAACATTTACATCTGCATTTACTAGTTTATTGGCATCTGCCAAGTGACTACCGAGGGGGAAAACCATATTTATTTCTGCCCCTATACCTTCAACTAATCTTCTTATCTCTGCTAAGTCAGATGGCATATTAAATGTTCCGTACATAGGCCCTAAGATGTTTACTCTTGGTTTTGCTCCTTCTTCTCTTTTTGCTTCCCTAGGCATTCTACCTTTAGTTTGTCCAAAGTTAGTAAATATCCATGTCATGGCTCTATCAGCAGACTGCCATTGATCTTCGTCAATGGTACGGGGTAGAAACCTTTGAATAGTTGTTCCCTCTGGTGTTACTCCACCACCAATCATTTCTGCAATTGATCCAGTGACAACTACAGAAGGCAACGCGGGATCTAAGGTTTTCCACGCTCGCTTCATTGAACCTTCGGTACCTTCTCGTCCTAACTCTTCTTCTGCTAATCCAGTTACTACTATTGGTAATTCATGAGGTGGTAATGCATCAGTATAATGCAAAACAGATGTAACTGGTAAATTCTCACAACCAACAGGTCCATCAATTACAACTTGAAGACCTTTTATTGCACAAAAGGCATATACAGATCCCCAATACCCACCAGCTCTGTCATGGTCTTGAATTAGCATTAAATCATCTCCGCTGCTTTTTCAGCTTTTTTTCTTTTTTCTATCTTTTTTAAATTATGTTCTCGAAATTGAGGCTTTAAATTCGGGCTTTTCTCCCAGATACCTGATGTATCTTCTCTACCAACTCCAGAAAAAAAGCTTTTCATATCAGCCATTCTTTTTTTATTTTTCATGGCTGCATTCACTACTTGTGCTAAGCTTCCGGCTCCAGCAACACCCATTAAAGGACGAGCTGAAATTAAATTTGTGAAATATAAAGATGGAATCCCAAGTTCTTTACCTTTTTGGACTACGGGCGTAGTGCCAATTGCAAGAGATGGCTTGATTGCTTCAACAGCAGCACAATCATCTTCTAAACTCGCTCTGAATTTAACCACTGTCCCCTTTGACTCCAACCATTCTTTATCTTTTTCTGACCATTTAGTCTTTGGGCACGCAGTTCCAACATAAGGTATTTTTGCTCCACTTTCTATTAAGAGACGAGCAACAAGTAGCTCAGATCCCTCATAACCTGAAAGTGTTATTGTTCCTTTAATCTTATGTAATTTTAAACCCTCATTTATCTTTGGAAGAATTTCATTTTTACATTTTGAAATTATATCCTTTTTAATATTATAAATTTCACCCACTGATTGAATCCAATCCTCAGTTCCTTCACTACCAACTGGAGCTGATCCTAAAATTGGTCTACCAGCCTCCTCAAATTCTCTGATTGAAGCAGTATAAAAAGGATGAATAGCTGAAACTAATGAGCAGTCCAAGGCACCATATAATTCTCTCCATTCACGACAAGGAACCACAGGCCCTGCAGCTAGTCCTAAATGAGACAATATCCCACCTATTCCAATAGGATCAGCTGGAAACATTTCACCCAGCAAAGCTACAGTTGGTCTATCAGATTTACCTGATAGCGGTGTTGATACTGGGCCTTTCTCTGCTTCTTTTCTAGCATAATTAAGCATAGCACCTGCAAGAACATCTTTAGCCTCTGCGTGAGTTGGAACTCCAAAACCAGGAACATCAATACCAATAATTCTTACACCATTAATTTCGTTTGGCAGCAATCTTAATGGTACACCTGATGCGGTAGGTACACATAAATTTGTAACTATAATAGCATCATATTTTGAAGGATCAGCAGTTTTATGTACCGAATCTCTAATATCTTCAAATAATTTCCCAGACACAAGTGTTTCTGAGCTAAAAGGAACATATCCAACAGATCTTCTAGCACCATAAAAGTGAGAAACAAATGTTAATCCATAAACACAACATGCAGAGCCAGATAAAATTGTAGCAACTCTTCTCATTCTAAGACCAACTCTTAAAGATCCAAAAGCAGGACACATACTTTGAGGTTTATCATGTGGCCCCAGCGGGTAATCTTTTTTAAATTTATCTAAAAGCTTGTTATTACCATTCATAGACTTTATAGATTTTTCTTTATTGAGCTTTGAATGACATCCAGATAACTCAAGCTCAGAGGATTTCGGTAAATTCTCCATTTGATCTTGACTAGCCTCTGTCAACTTGACCTCACTCGTTTGATCATATTTGATCTCTGTACTCATTTATTAAACCTATTTTTAGTATCAAACCTTGTCATATATAACTTCTAACGATTTCTTCGGCTTTGAAAACTTTCCTCGCATATCTGCATCAGTTGCTGGTACCAACGTAAAACCAGCTCCTGTTTGACCACTATCAAATAATCCTAAAAGCTCGTCTTGGTTTAAAGTAGTAGGTCTTACAGGTGGAGCCCCAGCTACATTTGTTGCCAATGTTTCAAAAAGATTTCCCCACTGACTTTGCTTTGTACCTATTATCTGATACATAGCTGATTTCCTTCTTATATCATCATCTGCAGGTATAGTACTAAGAACTGGAATCCCAACTTTTTCTGCAAATTTCTTTGCCTCTCCAGTTCCATCATCCCTATTGATAACAATACCAGCTACTCCAACACTTCCACCTAATTTTCGAAAATATTCAACTGCTGAACATACATTATTTGCAACATATAAAGACTGTAAATCATTAGATCCGACAACAATTACCTTTTGGGCCATATCCCTTGCTATTGGTAAACCAAAACCTCCACAAACAACATCTCCTAAGAAATCAAGTAATACATAATCAAAATCCCAGTCATGGAAACCTAGTTTTTCAAGTAATTCAAAACCATGAATAATGCCACGTCCACCGCATCCTCTTCCTACTTCTGGACCACCTAATTCCATAGCAAAAACACCGTTTCTCTTGAAACAAACATCGCCAATAGCGACCTCTTCGCCAGAAAGTTTCTTTTTTGTAGATGTCTCTATAATTGTGGGACATGCTTTACCTTCAAACAATAGGGATGTGGTGTCTGATTTAGGGTCACAACCTATTAACAGAACACGCTTACCTTGCTCGGCCATCATACAACTTAAATTTGCTAAGGTGAAAGATTTTCCAATCCCACCTTTACCATATATTGCTATTATTTGACATTTTTTCTTAGGCTCATTCAAATGCAGACCATCTATTGGTTCCTTGGCTTCCGTTTTTAACCTATTATGGTGGTCTTCTAGAGCTTTACTGGCATTCCCCTTAACATTTATTGTTTCTATAGTCATGCCGCATTTCTCCAATCTAAAACCATTTTTAAACATTCAGCATTATTGAATGCGATATTGTAGGCTTCGTTTGCTTCTTTAGCAGAAGAAACATTACTTATTAGTCCATCAAATGATAATGAACCGTCTTCAATTAGTAACTTAGTAGTTGCAACATCTTCGGGTGTAAATTCTGCCGAGACTCTAAGTGAAACTTCTTTAAGAAAAGCTTGGGCAAACCCAAATGCTAATCTTTCTGGATAAAAGCCAGCCAAAACTACTTCTCCACCTTTTCTAACTCTTCCAATTAAACTGTCTAAGATTTCAGAGTCTCCGCTAACATCAAAAATGCAATCATAATCTGAACGTTCGTCATAATTAGGCAATACAACTTCATACCCTGTTGCACCTGAATGGCGTAAAATATTTTTTTCCCAAACTATTGGTGGCTTTTCACCTGCTAGTATAACGAGCCTAGCTAACAAACGACCTAACACACCATGACCTACGATTACATCTGGCATTTTATTTCCAAAACCTGCAATTGCATGTCTTGCAGTAGCTGCAAGAGCAAATAAAGCACCATTACATCCCATAGTTGAATCAATTTTTATAAGTCTATTTGGAGCAGAAATGATCATTCGTGCTGCTCCCCCAAATAAACTCTTTACAGATCCTGAATAACAATCAGCACCAGGTACAAAAACCATATCACCAATTTTAAGATTTGAATCCTTGGGAGCCTGTACCACTTCACCTGTTGATTCGTATCCAGGAACTAATGGATAACCCATACCAGGAAATTTTGGCATCTTACCGTTATAAAATAGTTTTTCAGTACCAGTAGAGATACCAGAGTAATTAATTTTTATAACAACATCTTCTTTTGTTGGGCTTTTTAAATCTACAGGTTGAATAGACAAGCTACCTGGCTCAGACATAACTACAGCTTTAGTAATCAATTCAAAAATACCTCACGTTAGGTTTTAGTTACATTTTGCAAAACTAGTGTAATTTTATACTGACAGTTTATAGTGTCAACTAAAATTTACACTTAATCCATAAATTATTTATTTTTTTTTTGCTAATATGACCGAAGTAACAAAATCATTGGTACCTTGAAGAAATTTTAATTGCTTAAATCCACTTTTTTTTAGCACTTTAAAATGTTCGTTTTTACTTCTTGGCTTTCCAGAGGTCATTGCCAGTGTATAAAAACCAAAATAAGCATCCCCTGAACGTGTGGGTTTTTCATTTCCTGCCATTGGCTCTGATATTATTAAATGCCCACCCGGAGACAGCGCATCAAAAATTTTTTTAATTAATAATTCTACATTCGTATCATTGTGATCATAAAGTACTCGATTTAAAAAAATTATATCATTGCCATCTGGTAATTTATCCTCAATAAAATTACCTGGAATTAGTTTAATCTTAGATTTATGACCTAAATGACTAATTTTAGACTTAGCTGTTTCTATAACACTAGGAAGGTCGAATACATTCAAAATTAAATTAGGATAACGTCTTCTAACTTCTAAAATAAATGTACCATTACCTCCACCTAGATCTAAAAGGCTTTTAAAAGGATTTAAATTTACTAGATTTAGGGTTTCTTCTGCAACTATATGCTGAGAAATACCCATTAATTCAGAATAAGTTTTAGCTTCCTCTTTGGTAATTTTTTTATTTGATGGTACGTAGGTCCAGAAATTTCTAAGTTCAGTATTAAAGTTTTTATTTAAGAGTTTTACAGGATCTATTAGATCACGATAAAACATTTTATGATGTAATATCATTTTATCTAACCCTAAGACTCCTTTTATAGCAGCTCCAATTCTTGTAAGTCGATAAGTAGAATCTTTATTTTTTTTTAATAGTCCAACCGACGCTGCAGCATTACATAATAAAATACACTTATCATATGGCAAACCAGTGAACCGTGATATATCGTCTATCTTCTTCTTTCCAGTAATTAAAAAATCGATTAGCCGTAATTCAATTATAGCTAAAAGCACTTGTGAATATACAAATCCTGCTACAAGGTCATAGATTATTTTTCCATCGTTAAATGCCAATCTCCTAATAATAGGAATTTTCTTAATTAATGAATGGAAAGATGGTTTTGCTACTAGATTATTCATCCAATTGGTGAATATTTCCATAAATAATCTCGAGATTCTTAAAGAACTCTGTCAGCAGCAAAAGAAGGCATTAGCTGTTTAGCTTGTTTTCTTACAATATCACATAATCTTGCCTCACCTGGACAAGCTGGAATTGAGGCAATTGCACCGCTAAGTATGTCTTGCAATCGATTAATAGCTCCATCAACACCATATTCATTAACAGCACTAGGTCGAGAATTTTTTGCATCTTGGCCAGTTGGTTTTCCAACATTTTTTTCAGAGCTGGTAACATCTTTCAAATCATCAGCAACTTGAAAAGCTTCACCTATTCTAGCTCCAAGTTCTACCCATGGTTCTGGATCTTCCCCTGCCGAAACTGCTCCCATACAAGTTGCAGCTACGAATAAAGAACCTGTTTTTAATTGATGATAGGCACTTAAATTAATTTCATTTTCACTTTCCCAACCCTGACCTGAACATATTCCAAAAGGAACACCAGAAGATTTTGATAATATTTTAATTAGCTGAATCAATCTTTCTGGTTTTTTTTCACAACCCTTAGCTAAATTTTCAAAGGCTAGAATAATCAATGAATCTCCTGCTAAAACAGCAACAGTCTCACCAAAAGCTCTATGAACGGTGGGTTTACCTCTCCTAAGTTCAGAATCATCAAAACATGGTAGGTCATCGTGAACCAAACTAGCACAATGAATTAGTTCCAAAGCTACCGCAGAAGACTCGGCAATGGCATAGTCATCTTCACCACATGCTTCTGCAACTGATAAACAAAGTGTAGGTCTTACTCTCGCTCCACCCGGAAAAACTGCATAGTCGACAGAAGCCGCCAACTTAGGGGGAGCTGGTGTTTGTTTAGCATCTTTAAGTGTTTTTGAAAGTGCTAAATTTAATCTTTCGTGAATATTTCTTATATTTCTCATAATCACTCCTGATCTGAGGCATAACATAAATAAAAATTTATGTCTATTTTTTTTGACAACAATATGTAATTATTTAATGACATTACTAAAAGATTGCAAATTAATTTTGAGAAATAAAAAAGTTATAATTATTGGAGCCGGTATTGCTGGATTGACAGCAGCTATGAAACTTTCCACGTCTGGGGTAAATGTTGAAGTTTATGAACAACACGAAAAGCCAGGTGGAAAAATTAGGTATTTCAAAAGCAAAGCTGGACCTATTGATGCAGGCCCAACTGTTTTAACTATGCATAACGTTTTTGAAAATTTATTTAAATCTTGTGGCCATGATATCAATGAAAATTTAGATTTCATTAAAGAAGAAATAATTGCAAGGCATTGGTGGAGGGATGGGAGTGCACTGGACTTATATTCTTCTTTTGAAAAAAATTTTGAAGAAATAAAAAAATTTGCAGGCCATAAATCTGCTTTAGAATTTGAAAAATTCAACAAGTTTTCTGAAAGTCTTTTTGATTTCTTTAAAGACCCAATAATAATGAGTCCAAAACCTAAAATATTACCATTATTTTTAAATAGTTTTGTTTTTATGAAACTTTTAAAAGAATTATTAATCAAAAATAAAAGTTTATATAATTATCTTAACGAACATTTTTCAGATTATCGTTTAAAACAGCTATTTTCTAGATATTCCACTTATGTTGGTGGTTCACCATTTATGTCTCCTAGTATTCTATCTCTAATTTGGAATGTAGAATGTCGAGGAGTATGGAGGGTAAAGGGTGGCATGTATAATCTTGCTAAAGAAATTGAAGCCATAGCAAAAAAATCTAATGCACAATTTTTTTATAAAAACAAAGTAAAAAAAATCTTAGTGAAAAATAATAAAATTGAAGGAATAGAATTAGAAAATAGCAGAGTTATTCATTCCAATACAGTAATATTTAATGGAGATCCAAAGGCACTTTTAGATGGACTTGTAGGAAAAGACGTAAAAAAGGCCGTATCAACTAAAAATGTTCAGAAGAGATCTCTTTCAGCATATGTTTGGAGTTTTTCAGCCAAAACAAAGGGATTAAAACTTCGTCACCATAATGTTTTATTTAATAAAAATTATAAAAATGAATTTGAAGATATCAAAAAAGGTGAAATTCCAAAAGACCCAACACTTTATATTTGTGCACAAGGAAACAATAATGACCCTTATCCTAAGGAAAACGTTTTGGGACGTTTTGAAATAATAATTAATGGATCCCCTATATCATTAAATAAGACCTACAACAAACAAAAGGAATATGCCAAATGCAAGGAAATAACATTTTCTATTCTGGAGTCAATGGGTTTAAAAATAGATTTGAAACCATCAGAACAAATGCTTACTACACCCAAAGAATTCGACCTAATGTTTCCTGGCTCTCAAGGTTCTCTCTATGGCCGAACACCTCACGGAATAACATCAACTTTCATGAGACCCATGAACAGAAACAAAATACAGGGTTTACTTCTAGTGGGAGGAGGAACGCATCCAGGAGCAGGAGTACCAATGGCATGCCTGTCAGGAAGGCACGCAGCAGAAATGATATTGAAAGACCTAAGTTTGATATAGAAGTAAAACCTAATGGATATGCATGGTGGTATGTAGATGGAATTTCAAATGATGGTAATAAAGCAATATCAATAATCGGTTTTATTGGCTCTGTATTTTCACCTTGGTATTATTGGTCAGGAAGAAAAAATCCCTCAAACCATGTTTGTATAAATGTAGCTATGTACGGGAAGGGTTGGAGATGGACAATGACAGAAAGAGGTGAAAAACAACTACAAAGAGACAAGGATGTACTTAAAGTTGGACCAAGTTTTTTTCATTGGAATAAAGACCACCTAATAATTAATTTTAAAGAATATTCTATTCCGCATTTTGACTGTGTAAAAGGAACAGTTAAAATTTTTCCTAAATTTATTTCTGATATAGAATGTAATTTATTGAATAACAATAGTCATATTTGGCGACCATTTGCTCCATTATCAAAAATTCAAGTAGATATAAATAAACCAGGATGGCAATGGGAAGGCCACGGATATTTTGATGCAAATTTTGGTTCAAGTGCATTAGAACAAGATTTCTCATATTGGACCTGGGGTAGATTTCCAACAAAAGAAGGGAGTTATACTTTTTATGATGCTACCCCAAGAAGAGAAAAAAATGTAAATATTGCTTTATTATTTAAAAACAATGGGAAAGTAGAAAAAGTTCTAAATCCCCCAAAAGTAACTAAATTATCAAGATCTTTATGGCTTGTTAAGAGAGAAACAAGATCAGATGAAGACTTCAAACCAAAACAAATTAAACATATGCTTGATACTCCCTTTTATACAAGATCAGGAGTAGAAACTTCAATTTTTGGAGAAAAAAGTATAGGAGTTCATGAAGCTTTGGATCTTAATAGATTTTCAAACCCGATATTGAAACCAATGCTAGCTGTAAAAGTACCTAGATTTAATAGATAAACAATTTTAATTTTTAATCGTTAAGTTGCATGATACGAAAATTTAAAGCTGCAGCAAAACTTACCCAAATAAAATAAGGTAATATTAAAATTGCTGATAGTGTATCTTCGAACCAATAAGTTAAAACCATCAATAGAACAGATACCCAAAGCCCAACCATAAATCGCATTGCCAATTTTATATTATTTAATCCAAAAAAAATGGGTGTCCAAATCGTATTGAATGAAATTTGTAAAGCCCATAATGCAACTAAATAGTTTTTTGAACCTGGAAGAGCTGAAATCCTCATTCCTACATAGGCTATTATTATATAAAGAATAGACCAGGCTATTGGGAATAACCAGTTTGGTGGATTCCAAAATGGTTTTTTTAATTTTTTATACCAGTCATTTGGTGGGAAAAGTGCTCCCGTAGAAGCAGCTACGCAACAAGTTAAAAAAAAGAGAGTAAATGCAATCCAATCCATAAAATTATTTTCTTGAAAAATAAATCAATTTATATTCCAGCAAGTGCTCTATCTTTTTGCTCTAAATCAAATAGTAAATTAATAAATTTACCTGACCTTTGTTTAAATGACTTTTTGCTTTCTTTAGGTGTTTTAACAGAATTTACCAAAAAATTAACTTCTGGTAATGCAGCAGCATGAATGGTAGATGGAATTGGCATTACTGTTGTTAGCGCAGAATTACCTATGGACGATATAAGCATTAAAAATTTTTCAAAAGTAGTTGTATATGCCCTTCTACTAATACTATCGTAATTTGAAGCAGCTATATGTTTACCTATTTTAGAATAAATTTTACCAGCTGAAAAAATACCTGGTCTACATTCCTTAGGAAGAGAAAAATAACCAGCATCAGCCCGTTTATAAAAATAGTCAGCTTTATTCAAAAGTTGTTTTACTAAAATACTCACCTCAGGAAAATTTTCTGGATTTTTAAGAAAAGCATCAATAGCTATGCCATTTCGTTTCATCCAATCTGTTGGAATATAAATTCTATTATTTCTAGCATCTTCACCAATATCTCTTGCAATATTTGTAAGCTGCATTGCTATTCCTAAATCACAAGCTCTTGCTAGTGCATCTCCATCTCTTACATTCATTAAAATACACATCATTACACCCACTGAAGAAGCTACCCTGGCACAATAACTATATAATTCAGACAAATTTTTAAACCTTTTCCCATCCTGGTCCCATTCAAGCCCTTCAATTAAAGCTAAAGGTAATTCTTTTGGGAGTTCATAGCTTTTTACTAATGCTGCAAAAGCTCTATCAGTACTACAATTTCTTGGATTAGCATTATAAACTAAATCCAACCGGTTTCTTAAATCTTGTATAGGGTTTTTAAGCTTTGATTCCTGATCTACTACATCATCAGCAATTCTACAAAATGCATAAAGTACTATGGCTGGATCACGAACATATTTTGGTAATAATTTTGAAGCAGCATAAAAGGAATGTGACCCCTCTTTAATAAGTAGTTTGCATTCTTTTAAATCATTATTATCAATTTTCATTTGAGATCACCCTACATCAATTTTTTCATGAAGTTTTTTATTTTGATCATAGTTTAATTTTTCATCCTGAATCTCTTTTGCTATAATTTCTGCGGATGCTATTACACCAGGAACTCCTGGACCTGGATGCGTACCTGCTCCAACTAAATAAAGACCATCAACTTCTTCAGATATATTATGAGGCCTAAACCATGCACTTTGAAACATTCTGGGTTCAATTGAAAATCCAGTACCCATTGGGCTTAAATAATTTTTACCAAATTCATTAGGTGTCATTATGTAGCTTTCTACAATTTTCTTCTGAAACCCTGGAAGTAATCTGCTATCTAAAAATTTTGCAACCTTTTTTAGATATTTTTCCTTTTCATCTTCCCAATTTACAGAATTAGAATGACCTAAATGAGGCACACATGATAAGACATAAAAAGTATCACAATTATCAGGGGCACATGTGGGGTCTGTAACAGAAGGGCGGTGAACGTAAAGACTCATATCTTCTGACAAAATACCATTTATAAATATATCTTTAACATGACCTGCATATCTTGGACCATGTAAAATTGTGTGATGCCCAACATCTGACCACATATTTTTTGTATTTTTGGTACCAAAATGCCAGACAAATAAACCCATGGACCATTTTTTGTTTTTTAATTTTTTTTCAGTCCATCTTTTTTTATTTTTTGTCTTTAGTAATTCATTATAAGTATAAGCTGGATCAGAATTAGAAATTACAATGTCTGCTTTAACATTTCTATTGTCCTTTAATTTAACTCCAGTGACTTTATTATATACATAAGTTATTTCTTTTACCTCAGAATTTAAATAAATATCTCCACCCTGCTCTAAAATTATCTTACCCATAGCTTTTGCAATTGCACTAAAGCCTCCAATTGCACAGTGGACTCCAAAGACTTTTTCAATATGGCTTACTAACCCCCACATAGATGTTACATTAAATGGATCTCCACCAACAAATAGGGGGTGAAAACTTAGAGCAAATCTAAGTCTCGCATCTTTGACTCTTGCAGCAGCCATTTGATAAACTGACCTATCTGCTCTTAATAAACCAAACAAGGGCAGGACTTTTAGCGTATCCCAAAGTTTATGCATTGATATTCTACCAATACTTTTTTCTTCAGAAAAGGCTATGTCATAACGGATTTTTGATTCTCGCATAAATTTTTCGTAACCAGCTAAATCACTTGGAGAAAATTCCTTTACTTGCTTTTTCATTTGATTAGAGTCATTAGAGGCTGAAAATTCTGAATTATCTGGAAATTTAATTTTATAAAATGGATCTAGTGATTTAAGTTCTACGTCCTTATCAAAGTCACGACCACAATAATTCCAAAGAGATCTGAACATATTAGGCAACGTTACTATAGTTGGGCCTAAGTCAAATCTATAACCTTTTAAATTTATTGAAGAACCTCTACCACCAAGGCTATTCATTTTATCAAAAACAACGACTTTATATCCTTTTGCTCCTAACCGCATTGCTGCTGCTAAACCACCAAAACCAGCACCTATAACTATAGCTCTTTTTGATACATTTTCAGAAGAGTTAGGTAAGTCAAATTCAATATTGTCAGATCTTTTCAACATATTATAAACTTATCATGTCAGAAAAATTTGACAACATATTAAATGAATGCTTCTTTGTACTTTAAAGTATGGAAAATAAAAAATTTGAAATTGGTCAAAAAACTTTGCGAACAGATACACAAATTGTAGTAATAAGTTTTTTTAGATTCAAAGGAATCTTCCAAAAGATTTGGGCATTTAGTCAAATGGGTTTTGCGCGTAAAAAGTTGAAAAACATAAAAGAAATATCTTTTTTTAAATTATTTGGTTCAGGAACTGGCGAGGGATTTACACCTTATCCTAATACAAGTGTTTACGCTATCTTAAGTGTTTGGAATGATCTTAACATAGCTGAAAAGAGTATATTAGAAAGAGAAATATATGAAAAATATAGAGCCAAATCAGTTGAAAACTGGAATGTTTTCCTTACTCCAATTTCAAGTAAAGGATATTGGGATAAAATTAATCCATTCGACCCAATAAAAAAAGAAACAGTCTCAGAAGAGAAAATGTTGGCTGCATTAACAAGGGCTACTATAAAACCTAAAATAATGCTTAAGTTTTGGTCTAGAGTACCCGCTATTTCAAAAGTTATAGGTAATGACAAAAATGTGCTTTTTAAAATGGGATTAGGAGAAATTCCATGGTTTCATCAAGTAACCTTTTCTATTTGGCCAAATGCAGAATCAATGTCTAATTTCGCAAGAAAAGACGGCCCCCACGCAAAAGCAATCAAATCAGTTCGAGAAGGTAACTGGTTTTCTGAGGAATTATATGCAAGATTTAAAGTAGAAAAAGCGATTGGAAAATGGTGTGGTAAATCTGTTATTTAAATTAATTTGGAAATAAAATGAAGTTAGATTATCCATTCTCTGCTATTGTTGGGCAGAAAACAATGAAACAAGCCCTAATTCTTACCGCTATCGATCCATTGATAGGTGGGGTATTAGTTTTTGGTGAAAGAGGTACAGGGAAATCAACAATAGTTCGATCTCTAACGGCTTTGTTACCTGAAATAAAGTCAATTAAAGGCTGCCCCTACAACTGTGAAAACCTTAATGAAAATTGTTCTCATTGCAGTGTTTCTGCTAAAAAACTTGAAAAAAAACCAACACCAATTGTAGATTTACCACTTGGATCAACAGAAGATAGAGTAGTAGGATCTTTAAATCTAGAAGTAGCATTAAGCCAAGGCAAAAAAAGCTTTGAGCCAGGACTTTTAGCTTACGCTAATAGAGGATATTTATATATAGATGAGGTCAATTTATTGGAAGATCATATTGTGGATCTACTACTAGATGTTTCTGCTTCAGGAGAAAACCTTATTGAAAGAGAAGGATTATCAGTAAAACACGACTCTAAATTTGTACTTGTTGGTTCGGGGAACCCAGAAGAAGGAGAATTAAGACCTCAACTTCTTGATCGATTTGGGTTATCAGTTGAAGTAAAATCTCCCAAAGAATTAGAAGAAAGAATGGAAGTTATAAAAAGAAGAACAAAATTTGATGATAAAGATAAAGATTTTTTACTTTTCTGGGAAAAAGAAGATACAAAATTAAGAAGAAAAATCATTAGAGCTCGAAAAAAACTAATTAATATTAGGGTATCAAATGAAGTATTAGAAAACAGTGCAAAATTATGTCTTGCTTTAGGTTCAGATGGATTAAGAGGAGAATTGACCTTAATAAGAACATCAAAAGCACAAGCATCATTTGAAAATAAAGATACTGTTGAAATTTCACATCTAAGAAAAGTTGCTTCAATTTGTTTGGGACACAGACTTCGTAAAGACCCTCTCGATGATGTAGGATCAAATATTAGAGTTGAAAGAACAATTGAAGAAATTTTAGGAAAATGATTTTATTAAAATGGAAACATATCGGAGGAAAAAATATCAAAAGAAATCAACTTTAATGAAAAAGAATGCAATAACTTTTTACTAAATAAACTTGAAAAAATTATTGCTGTGTTACAATTAGTTCCTTTTGATGTAGGTGGATTAATAATAAAATCACGACATAGTGAAACTAGAAGATTAGCACTAAATCTTATAGAAAAAAATTTAAATGAATTTGCTGTAAAAAAAATATATCCAGAAATCTCAGACTCAAAATTAAACGGGGGGCTAGATTTTTCAGAGACCCTTACTTTAGGAAGACCAGTTTATAGAAAAAGTCTTTTTGAAGATAATCCAAAAATTTTAAAACTGATGATGGGGGAAAGGTTTGAAGCAAGAGTGGCTGCTATTTTTGCCCAAAAAATGGATGTAAAGCCAAATTTTTTATTATTAGTAGTAGATGAAGGTATAGAAGAAGAAGAAATACCTGAGTGTCTCACAGAAAGAATTTCTTTTTATATTGATTTAAATTCAATGCCTTTTAAAAAAATTAAAAATTTCAAAATAAAAAAATATGATATTTCCAATGCAAAATCTTTTTTGAAACAAATCAAAATGCCTGAAAATTTTTATAACGATTTATTTAAAATTGTATCCACAACTGGAATAAATAGTATTAGACCTTTATTATTTGCTGTAAAAGTTGCTAGTGCTTTATCAGCACTAAGAGGCGTAAAAGTTGTTGAAGAAAAAGACCTAATTGAGAGTATTGGACTAACCTTAGCACATAAAATAAAAAAATTCCCTCCCCCTATTGAAGATAATCAAGAACAAAACCAAAAGAATAATGAAACTAATGATGATAGAGAAGAAAATAAAAAAAAATCCACTGATATTCCTCTCGAATTACTGTTAGATGCAGTGAAAGTTAATTTACCATCAAATATTTTAGAAAAAATAATCCATGGAAAAAGTAACAATAAATCCCTGGTTAATAAATCAGGTAGCGGGCAAAATAAAATTTCTTTTCAGCGTGGACGCCCACTTCCTTCTATCAATGGTATTCCTAATGGAAGAAATAAAATAGACGTTATAGGTACATTGAAATCCGCAGCACCTTGGCAATTGATCAGAAAAAAAACATTATCAAATGATGATAAATTAAAAATTGAATTCAGAACATCTGATATACAAATAAAAAAATTTAAGGATTCAAAAAATAGGGTCATCATTTTTACTGTTGATGCCTCTGGATCATTAGCAGTAGGAAGGCTAGCAGAAGCAAAAGGTGCTATAGAATTACTTCTTGCTAATGCTTACTCTTCAAGGGATTTAGTAGCGCTTATATCTTTTAGAGGAGATAATGCTGAAACTTTATTAACTCCAACCAGATCATTGAGTAAAACTAAACGTGTTTTAGGTTCTTTACCAGGTGGAGGTGGAACACCTTTAGCTTCAGGGTTAATGTCAGCGCTAAAATTATCTATCGATTATTCTCAAAAAGGTTTTTCACCTGTAAGTATTATTTTAACAGATGGAAAAGCTAATATAGATTTAGATGGAGAAAAGGGAAGAGTTAAGGCTTTAGAAGATAGTTCTCAAGTTTCAAAATTATTTGTATCAAATAAATTAAAAACAATGGTAATTGATACTTCTCAAAGGATTTCTCAAACTGCAAAAGATTTAGCAAAAAATTTAGATGGGGAATATGTACTCCTACCTAGAGCCAATGCTCACCAATTATCAAATATGATTTTAAATAAATTAAACTAATGCAATGGGATAAAGAAAAATTTGATTGGCCACATCATGAATTAAGTAATTTTATTGATTCCGAAACTCATACTTGGCACGTACAAGATACTGAAGAACTTAATCCCAAGAAAAAATTACCCATAGCTCTTTTTATTCACGGGGCTGGTGCATCAACACATAGTTGGCGATTAGTTTTAGATCAATTAAAAGATAATTTTAGAGTAATTCTTTTAGACTTACCAGGACATGGATTTTCAAGATTAGGAAAAAAAAATCGATCTAGCCTAGAGTCTATAACTAAAGATTTAGAATTTCTTTTAATTAAAATGAATGTTAATCCTGATTTAGTTATAGGTCATTCTGCAGGAGCAGCAGTTGCCTTAAATTTGGCACTTTCAAAAAAAATTAAAATACAAGGTATATTATGTTTAAATGGAGCATTAGGTAATTTTTCAGGTATTGCAGGAATATTATATCCTTTATTAGCTAAATTTTTATCAATGAGTCCTCTAACGGTTCCTTTTTTTACCTCTTTATACTCTTCAAAAAATCAAGTTGAAAAATTTCTAAGTTTAACAGGAAGTAAGATTAACCCTAAAGGTATAAGCTATTATAAAAAATTAATTTCAGACAAAAAACATGTTGAGGGAACATTAGCAATGATGTCGCAATGGAATTTAAACCAACTCATATTGAGATTGAAACAAATCGAAATTCCGGTTTGTTTAATAGTTGGGCAAAATGATAGTATTGTCGATAATCATGATAATCTTAAAGCATCAAAGGATATTCCAAAAGCAGAATTTATAGCTAATCCTGAGCAAGGACATCTTATGCATGAAGAAAATCCAAAATTAATATCTGACCAGATTAAGTCTTTTTATAGTAAAATTTTATGCATTCAAATAAGTTAATATCTTGCAGGAGCATATTTCCTATGTATAATTTGATTATGAAGAGCTTAATATTAGTGTTATCTATATCAATTTTATGTTTAAATCCTTTTGGCTTTTATGTATTGGCAAGCGAACAAGTCAATGAGGAAGATGGATTTGAAGTTTCTGACGAAATTTTAGCCATTGTTGGTGACATAGATTATGGAGAGTATCTGTCAAGTGAATGCACTACATGCCATCATGCGCAGGGTTTAGATGAAGGTATTCCTTCAATTACAGGATGGCCTATAGAATCATTTGTTTGGGCCCTTCATTCATATAAAAGTGGGGCACGCAACCATCCAATAATGGAAATGATTACCCAAAGATTATCAAATGAAGAAATTGCTTCTCTTGCAATTTTTTTTGAATCGATAAATAATTAAATTATAAGGAGGATCTAATATGAAACTAAATCGAAGAAATTTTATATCTGCTTCGGCAGGCATAGCCGCTACAATGTCTTCACCAATTGTTTTTGGAGCATCAAGACCAAAAGTTGTGGTGATAGGTGGTGGTGCAGGAGGAGCAACAGCAGCAAGATATATCGCCAAAGATTCAAAAGGTGCTATTGATGTTACATTAGTAGAACCAACGAGAAGCTATTATACTTGTTTTTTCTCAAACCTATATCTAGGGGGCTTTAGAGATTTTGATTCTATTGGCCATAGTTACGGAAAGTTAGCCAGTGATTTTGGTATTAATGTTGTTCATGATTGGGCAGTCGATGTTGATTCAAGTGGTAAGACGGTATCTTTAGCTGGTGGAGGAACTTTAAATTATGATAAACTAATTCTTTCTCCAGGAATTGATTTCGTTGATAATTCTGTACCAGGATGGGATTTATCATCTCAAAATAAAATGCCTCATTCCTATAAAGCTGGATCTCAGACTCAACTTCTTAATGCCCAAATTGAGAATATGAGACAAGGAGGGACTTATTGCATGGTGGCACCACCTAATCCTTACCGGTGTCCTCCAGGACCTTATGAAAGAGTTTCAATGGTGGCTCATAAACTTAAGAAAATAAATCCAAGTGCAAAAATTTTAATTCTCGAACCAAAACCAAAATTTTCCAAACAGGGATTATTTGAAGAAGGTTGGAATAAGCACTATGCCGGTATGATTGAAATGATAGGGCCAGAAATGGGTGGTAAAGGGGTTGAAGTAAGACCTGCCAGCATGGAGGTAATTGTTGATGGTGAATCTGAAAAGGTTGACGTATGTAACGTAATACCAGCTATGAAAGCCGGTAAGATTGCTGAATTAGCAGGAGTTACAGACGGTAATTGGGCGCCAACAATTGCACATACAATGCAAAGTAGAAAAAATAGTGATATCCATATCCTGGGAGACGCAGCTGCTCAAGGTGATATGCCAAAATCAGGGTTTTCTGCTAATTCTCAAGCCAAAGTTTGCGCAATGGCTGTAAGAGGTGAACTTACAGATTCAAAAGTATTTCCAGCCAAATTCTCAAATACTTGCTGGTCCCTTGTTGATACTAATGATGGTATTAAAGTTGGAGCAAGTTATGAAGCAACAGATGAGAAAATTGCTAAGGTTTCTGGTTTTGTTTCCAAAACTGGTGAAGATGCTTCTGTTAGAAAAGCTACTTATGAAGAAAGTCTTGGATGGTATGCTGGTATAACATCTGATATGTTTGGATAGGTTTAAAAATTTCTTAATTTAGAACCCTCTAGAATAACTTTCTAGGGGGTTTCTTTTATTATTTTTTCATTAGATGATAATTGAACTATAGCTACCACTATAAATGAACCACCAATTAATATAAAGATATCTACTGTCTCACCAAATAGTAATAATCCAATTAAAGTTGACCAGATTAGCTGAAAAAAAATAACTGGCTGAGTAACAGATAGTGGTGCTAATGATAAGGCCATAGTCATAAAATAATGACCAAGTGTTCCTAAAATTGCAACAACAAATAATAATAATAAATCATCTATTGAAGGGTAAACCCATATAAAAAAAGTAAAAGGTAATAAGGTAATTGTTGCAAAAAAAGTAAGGAAAATTACAATTAAATTTGTACTTTCTGTTTTTGTTAGGTTTTTTGCTATTAAATATGAAGTAGCAAACAATATTGTACTTAATAGTTGAGCAATTTTACCATAAGAAAAAATTTCCATGCCAGGCTTTAATATTAACATAGCACCTATAAATGATAATAGAAGAGCACCTACTCTATTAAGAGTAATAACTTCTTTGAAAATTAATATTGCACCAATAGTTGTAAAAATTGGTGTTAAATAGTTTATTGCTGTTACATCTGCCATAGGAATGTTAGCAACAGAATAAAACCACAGAACTACAGCAAAACCATGGATTAATCCTCTTAAACCATATTTGAATATGGGGATTTTATTTTTATTTTTTTTGCACTGAAATTTGAAAAGAGGCAAAATGAGTATCAAACCAAATAAATATCTAAAAAAAGCTGCTTGTATAGAAGGTAGATCTTTACTTAAATATTTCACACTGACCATTACAGCAACAAAGCATAAACCAGTCAAAAGCATTAAAAAAATACTTTGGAGATAATTATAGTTTCTAATTCTTAAACTTGTAATCAAGTTAATCCTAAAAATTAATTGGTATTTACTGATAAATTATTTACCGGAAAATTTGGGTTTTTCTTTATTAAAAAAAGCTTGCACAGCATTTTTAAAATCATCTGTTTTTGCTAAATTAGCTTGTATCGTTATTTCCTTATTAAATATAGACCAATAATCACTATACTTAGAATAACGTAGAAGTTCTTTTGTCTCTTTTGCTACTAAGGGAGATCTTTTGGCTAATTTTTTAGCCCAAGTCTCTACTTCATTCATGAAATTATTTTCTTTAAAAATCTTATTTGCCAATCCTAATTTTTCACATTCAGAAGCACTTACATGTTCTCCATTAATAATAAATTCTAAGGCTTTATTATAGCCCAGTTTTTGTGATAATGACCAATGTGCCCCTCCATCTGGAATAAGCCCTATATTAGAAAAAACAAAAGATAACTTAGAATTTTCACACATAAGCAAAAAATCACATGCAAGTGCTAAAGTAGATCCTATACCGGCAGCAGATCCGTGTACTGCAGCAATAAAAATTTTTTTTCCATTTACAATTTTCTCAAAAATTGGCTTATATTCATTTTCTAATTGTATGGGTATATCCTCTGCTGTTGTTTCAATTAAATCAGCTCCAGCACAGAAGCCAGGTCCAGCTCCACTAATTATAACAACTCTAATTGAAATATCTTTTTCAATTTTATCTAAAATTTGTATAAAATTTTGTCTTAATTCTCCATTCAATGAATTGTATTGTTTTGGCCTAGATAAACAAATATTTGCAACACCATCAAAAG
>CACESU010000010.1 GCA_902562285.1 uncultured Alphaproteobacteria bacterium
CGGTCAGATAGAGTAATTGCAACAAAATGGGATGCTAGTTTCTGCCTTTATGCAGGAATTCCAAGTGATAAACAAATAGAAAAACTAGAATCTCAAGTAAAAATACAAGAAAAAGGACGTTTTGATAAAAACGTTCTTGTTTTATCACGTGCAAATAAATCTGTGACTCTTTTTGAGAATGTAGTTAATAGCTTGTCTAAGGGTGAGCAACCATCAAAAAATAAAATTAAAAAAACAAGTTATTTGATGAGAACTACTGCAGTATATGGTAATGGAAAATTTGGGATTGCTGATAGAGACTTAATATCAAAAATAAAAGAATTAACCCCCCCCTTTCAAGTAGAAATGTTAACGGTTTTCTTAATTAGAGAATTTTCCTTTTTATATGTTGAGCACTGTGCAAAATTAAAAGGTGGGAAAAATGCAGTTGCTTTAAATTATAATTTAAAAAAATATTTTGGTATTGGTAATTCTACTGGTCTTGGCATGGCCCCTTTCTTGGTTAATCACCCTGCTTTACTTCATAGTTGGATATTGGCTAAAGAATTAATATTAGCCGAAGTATTGAATTTTAAAAATATTAATAATTCCCAAAATAATAGATTTTTTGAGTTATTAAAAAGAGCTAATAATCATATAAATGAATGGGATGTTGAGGATAAAATCCAATCAAAAAGAATAAAAGTTTTACGAGCTGAAATAAATTCACTTTTAAAAAACCTAACTAAAAAAAAACCTCCAAATCAATACCCATTTAAATATATCTTCAATAAAACACTCAATTTATCAATTGAATCACAAGAGTTAATAGCTTCGATACTTATTGAGTTTGCTCCAGATAATTTTAATGGAATAGAGGAATGCTTAGCAAATCCAAATGAACCTAAAATAGTTGGTTCTATGTTAGTTTCAGAATTATCTCAAATTATTAAAAAAAATTATGATTGGGTTTTGAAACTAAATCTAAAAAAAGAAAGTTCCAATACATACTTCTGGTATGTATCACAAGAAAAATTGGAACCTCGTTTAGGAAATAGATATAAAGAGGAAGGCTCTGAATTAGAAATGCCGTTTAATATACCTATGTATGTTCAAAAATTAAAAAAGTTACTAGATAAATATCCTTATAAAAATGAAACAACCGCAAGTTTTTTACTTAAAAATCCATCCCAGAGATATATTATAAGAAGAATTCAAAATACTTCTAAATATCCTTATTCAGAAATCAGAAACAATTTAGTTGATAAAAATTGCAGACCTATAGATATGCTAAGATGCAAACTGTCTTTTTTTGGAGCCAGTAAATTTGATCCAAAGTCCGATAGATGGACACGAATTACTTTATTTCAAGGGGCACCTATTGCTTCAGAATTTATTTCAGGTAATAAAAATTATGACGATTGGTCATTTGCAACACTCCCAAATTAATTTTAATTTTAAATGATTGTATCAGAAAATGAAGTTTACCAAATTGTAAAAAAATCATGTGTTTCAGAAAAAATTTATGAAGATTGGGCAGATGATATTGGCAAAGCTATTGCCTTTTTACAGAAGAATAATATAGATGGTTGTGAAGAGTTTAAGAACTTAATATATGTGACTGTTTCTAAAGATTTTATAATCAATAAACAAGAAAGGAATCAGTTGACTGTTGAAGACTTGAATCCAATTCAGAATGCCATTCCAATTATTGATTGGTTAATTTCTGGACAAACTAAAAAAAACATTGTTACCAACCAAATTATATCACCACTAATATTTTTCTCATTATTAGCAAAGACAAGTGAAAACTATGGAGTTACTTTCAAAATATCTAATGAAAAACATGAAATACTTTATGAAATAAATGCAAATTTTGAATTCTTTAAAATTGATAAATTAAAAGGTTATTTCATAATAGAATGGTATAAATCTAAAAAATTTATAAACCCAAATAATGCAAAAAAGCATCTTCATAGTGTAAAAAAAGAAACTTGGGAATATTTATCACAAAAAGCTTATAGTACATATGTACCAGAAACTACAGTATCACGAAACTCTGGTGCAGGTTCGGGACTATTAGATAATGACTAATTAAATCTATTTGTATAATATGTAATTCATAACACGTACAAAATCAAACTTACAAAAATTTTCAGCAAGGGAAAAAATGTCTGAGATTGAAACTGTAGAATTAAGTTTAAGTGACATTTACAACCTTTCACTTAAAGTCTTCACCAAAAATGGTTGCAACGAAAATAACGCAATTGCACTTTCAAAAATTGTACATGATGCTGAAAAAGATGGTTCATTGTCTCACGGTTTATTTAGAATACCTGGTTATGTAGCCTCATTAAGATCTGGTAAAGTAAAAGGAGATGCAGAACCTATAATTGACAATAGCTTACCCTCAGTCATTTCTGTTGATGGAAATTATGGTTTTGCACCCTATGCCCTTGAGAAAGGACTTCCCTACTTATCAAATAGTGCTGAAAAATTAGGCATTGCAATCATGAAAATCACAAATATATTCCATTTCGCTGCTTTATGGCCTGAAACAGAATTTTTAGCAAATAAAGGTTTAGTTGGAATAGCATGTACTGCTGCAAAACCAATGGTAGCACCAGCAGGTGCACAAAAAGCTTTTTTTGGTACTAACCCAATTTCTTTTGCATGGCCAAGAATTGGGGAAACACCTATCGTATTTGATATGGCAACCTCAAGGCTTGCAATGGGCGATGTACAGATTGCTGCAAGAGATGGGCACCAATTACCTGATGGAACAGGTTTAGGACCTAATGGTGAACCTACAAATAACCCAAAAGATGTAATTAAAGGTGTTCTGTTGCCGTTTGGTGGGTATAAAGGTTCTGCTATTTCTCTAATGGTAGAATTACTATCAGCGGGACTTACCGGAGATAATTTTTCCTATGAAGCCGGAGAAAAAGATAACAATGATGGTGGACCCCCTAAAGGTGGGGAACTAGTGATTGCTATTAGTCCAAAACTAGTTGCAGGAAATAATTGGGAAAAACATACTTTAGATTTTATAAAAAAACTAAAAGAATTAGAAGGAGTTAGAATACCAGGTGAAAGACGTCATGAAAATAGATTGAATACTGGTTTAAGGAAAATTAACAAAGAAATGCTACAAAAGGTTAGAAACCTTTTGTAAGGTTGGAAATATTACTGAAATTAAATTTGTATATTTCTTATGAAGAGAGGATAAAGTTTTGAAAAAAACAATTATAAGACCGACAAGTTTATCTCCTAATTCTTCTACACCACTTGTTTCACCTATTATACAATCAAATGTTTATGTTACTAAAGACCCTAGCACTCTTGATAAAATATATAATGGAGAGCTAAATGGATATACATACGCAAGAGAAAAACATCCTAATGCTGAGATTTTGGCAAGAAGAATAAATATATTAGAAAACTCTAAAAATGGTTTTGTTACCTCCTCTGGAATGTCTGCAATTTCTGCAGTTCTTTTTAGTTTATGCAGGTCTGGTGAACATGTAATTGCAGGAAATCAGCTATACGGAAGAACTTCTAGATTACTCCAAGAGGATCTACCTAGGTTTGGAATAAAAACTACATTCGTTGATACAACAGATTACAAAAAAGTCCAAGAATCTATTACAAAAAAAACAAGAATAGTAATAATTGAACTAATTTCAAATCCAACGCTCAGGATCTCTGATATAATAAACATCTCAAAAATCTGTAAAAAAAATAAAATAATGTTAGTTGTTGATAATACATTCACAACACCATTATCAATCAAACCTCTAGATTTAGGGGCAGATATTATAATACACTCTATTACAAAATTACTATCAGGCCATTCTGATGTCACATTAGGTTATTTTTCAACAAATCATTCTAAAATTTTTAATACAATTTATGACTATGCTGTAACAACTGGTCTTACACCCAGCCCTTTTGAATGCTGGCTAGCAGAAAGGGGGCTTAACACATTCGAAATAAGATTTCATAAATGTCAAGAAAATGCAGAAAAGCTAGCAGTTTGGCTGCAAAAAAGACCTGAAGTTATAAATGTTATTTATCCAAAACTTAATAATCATCCTGATAAAAAGATATTCAAAACACTATTTAATGGTAATAGCTGTAACATGGTCAGTTTTGAACTAAGGGGAAATCGATCCGTGGCAAATAAATTTGCTAAAAATGCAAATCAAATTTCTTTTGCTCCAACATTAGGAGATGTAGGAACCACTCTTTCACATCCAGCTTCAAGCTCACATCGAAGCCTTTCAAAAGCTCAAAGAAAAAAAATGGGAATAACAGAAGGTTTTTTTAGAGTTTCCGTTGGATTGGAAGATATAGAAGACTTAAAAAACGAATTTAAAAAAGGGCTAAAAGATTTGCAATAAAGAAGGTAAAGAAATTTTTAAAAATCTCACTTTTTAATAAGCCTTTTTCTATTTTTTCTTTTTCCATAACCCAATCTTTTCATAATTTCCATTCTCTCAGTATGGCTTAATTTTATCCATTTTGAGATTTCATTTCTAGTTCTACCACACCCAGTACAATTTTGAGTATCTTTATCAATAGTACATATACCTATACATGGGCTGATAAATAAGTTTTTATTCATTCTTTGACTTTAACTTTTTTTTTCTTTTAAACAATAAAGACTTGAAATTAACACAATAGATCCCCCAAATATGTATGAAATAAAAAATTGTTCGTTAAAAAATAAGATTATCCAAATTAAAGATAAAACTGGTGTAAAAAAAACTAAAATTGCAGAATTAGTAACTGATATTGATTTTAGAGCCTTAAGCCAAAAAATGTAAGATACTCCATTGATAAATATTCCATTTATTATAATTGGTAATAATTCATTTTTGCTTGGCAATTGAAAATTGGAAAAAAATCCTAAAGCTAATGTTGAAGTAATTGTTCCACCAAAGAATACGAGAAATGAAAATTGAAAAATTTCAACTTCAGATTTTTTACTTAAAATAGAAAATAAAGCAAAACAAAATGCGCCAAGCAGAACTGAAAGACTTACATTTATTCCAGTAAACCTTATTTGATTAATATCACCTGTTGTTATAATGATTAATATTCCCGTAAATCCAAAAAATACAGCTATAATTTTAAAAGGATCTAATTTTTCTTTCATGAATATTGAACCTAATAAAATCATTTGTAGTGGCCATGAATATTGAAGGATTAGTACTTCAATACTGTTCCCCTCATAATATCCATAATACAAAAATAAATAGTATAATGCACAACCAATCGACCCTAAAAATAAATTATACAAATAATGATTCTTTTTTAGTGACGCATTGAATTTTAGTCCACTTGAAAGATATAATATTAATCCCAAACAAAATAAAGAAATTATATTCGACCAAAAAAGTAATTGATAAAAATCTAATGTTATCTGCCCAAACCTAGATATTACTGGAATAAAGCTCCATGCAAATATACAAAAAAAAGCATAAATATAGCCAACTTTATTTTTTTTTATATTCAAAAAATTATTCTTACTTTTCATTGATTTTCTATTAAATAATTCTTTTAAGAAGTAAATACATAAATTTTTGAGATAAAATACAATTAGTCCCTTCAGAGTTTAATAGTTTAAAAATTTTATCAAGTTAGAGGTGCAAATATACAGATTTCCATAATTATGAGAAAAAATTAATTTGGATAAATGATTTAAAGTTCCATAGGAACTTTTTAAAAGTATCCCATCTAAACTAAAGAGTTGAAATACTTATCTGTTTTTAGTTAAAATTTTAAGAACAAAAAAAGAAGCCCCATTGATCAAATGGAGCTTCTATTAGCAAGTTGGAGGAAAGCAGACATACCTTTTACAAACAGGGCTGAGCTTTCAACCATTATTATTCTTGCAAATTTGATACCATTATTATCTATTTTTTATAAAAAAAGGATCTAAAATGACAGAAAACAAAATTTCAATAGAAAAATTGAAAAACCTTCAATGGAAAATAATGCAAGATGTATCAGCTTCTGCGCTAATTCCTCTTATGAGGATTGGAGAC
Organism: uncultured Alphaproteobacteria bacterium; assembly: GCA_902562285.1. Taxonomy (GTDB): domain Bacteria; phylum Pseudomonadota; class Alphaproteobacteria; order Rhodobacterales; family Rhodobacteraceae; genus CACIIZ01. The sequence continues at coordinate 6,033 of CACESU010000010.1, forward strand.
GAGCTAGGACTATTTATCGTATTAGGTAAGCAAGGACCCTGTACAGAAAGTGAGTTTTCCAATTTTGCAAAAATTGACCAAAGATATGCTACAGAATGGCTACTTGCAATGTGTGCTGCAGGCTATATATCGCATAGCAACGAAGTCTCAAAATTTTATATGTCAGAAGAACAAAAAGCAGTTTTTTCATTTGAAGAAAGTTCGGCTTTTATGTTGGGTGCATTCGATATTTTAAGTGGTAATATTCATAATATTGAGAAAGTAAAAAAGGCTTTTAAAACTGGTCAAGGTGTTAATTATGATGAATCTCATCCTTGTATTTTCTCAGGTACAGCAAGATTTTTTAGACCTTCATATTCTTTAAATTTACTAAAAAAGTGGATTCCAGCTATACCTGATGTAGAAAGAAAACTAAAAAATGGATGCAATTTTGCTGATATCGGTTGCGGGTTTGGCATCTCTTCTATGATGATTGCTGATGCTTTTCAAAATTCTAAAATCTTTGGTTTTGATATGCATAAACCCTCAATTGAAATTGCAATTAAAGATGCAAAAAAACAGAATTTGAATAATGCCAAATTTGAAGTAGCTGATGCTGAAAGTTATTGTGGGAATTATGATGTTATCACATTTTTTGATTGTTTACATGATATGGGCGATCCCTTAGCAGCATCAAAATACGCATTCAACCATTTAGATGAAGATGGAACATTGATTTTAATAGAACCATCTGCATCAGACTCACCAAAGGAGAACTTTAATACAATTGGCCAAATGTATTATTCATTTTCTACAATGGGATGTATTCCTACATCTAAATCACAAAAAAAAGGATTAGCACTAGGAGCACAAGCAGGACCAAAGAAGTTAATTAAAATTTTAGAAGAATCTGGATTTAGTAAGTGTGAAATAGTAAAAAAGAATGCAACAAATATGATAATAACAGCAAAAAAGTAAAATTCGTCCATATAAACAAATAAAAAAAAAATAATTCAAAACTTTCTACTAATTAGTTTATTAAACATTATATAATTGGTCATAAACAAATCAGCTTTGTAAAACCACAGTTTCTTTGTTTAAAACAAACCTGATAAATTTAAATTTTTATTGATTATAATAATCTTTTTAATTTGCTATTTAGCGATTTCCTGATGTATCTCAACAACGTTGCCTTCAGGGTCCTGAAAAAAAATCTGATGCCAATCTTTTGAAAAAGTATAACCATAATCTGCATAATTTATGTTATTTTTTTTTAAAATCTTTTTTACGTATTCAATATTGTCGGTTCTAAATGCAATATGTCCCTTCTCAACAGGATTTAAAAATTGTTTATTTTTTGCAGCAACATCTAAATCTTTTTCTGCTAAATGCATCTGCACGTTACCATCGCTTACAAACTTAATTGCACCTGCATAACCTTCACTTTCAGAAGATTTTGTTCTTTTAAAATTATCTTGTGGTAAGGATTTTAATCCTAAAATATTTTGGTAAAAATCATTTAATTCATCCACATTTTTTGAAACTAAATTAACATGATGAAACTTTAAATTCATTATTTACTCCAATCACTAAATATACAGAATTAATTTACAAAATAGCTAATTTTATTTTTTTTTATACTAAAATATTTCATTTTACTTGAAAAATAAAAGGATAAATGTAACGATATTATATGTTACTATGTTAGACGAAATTAGGAATAATCATGACAAATTTATTTGTAAAATCTTTTAAAGATGCTGATGAAATTAAAACTCCCAACAAAACTCATGCAGCAGTGGTTAAACTCGGTAATGTAAATGCTACAAAAGTAGTCCTTCAACCAGGCTGGAAATGGTCTGAATGCGTAAAACCAGTAGTGGGAGGAGATAGTTGTCAAGCTGGTCATGTTGGAGTAATAATTCAAGGATCAATGAAATGTATTCATGATGATGGATCAGAAATAGTTGCATCATCTGGTGATGCCTATTATTTTGCTCCTGGACATGATGGATGGGTTCTGGGAGATGAACCTGTTATTATGTACGAATTTGCAGAAACTGGGAAAGATTTTGGGCCTTGGAAAAAAGCCTGACGTTTAAATCGTTAATAAAAATTTACTTTTTATATATAAAAATTAAGGAATGTTAATTTAAAATGAAAAAATTTTTTATATTACCTATATTATTAGTTGTTTTATCATCTTGCCAGGCCAAATATCTAACACCTGAAGGTGAAAGACTAGTTAAAAATGTTGCAGCAGGTTGTGTATTTGGTGAAATATTTTTTGAAGATTGCAAAGCAGGTGCAGCAGTTACTGGAGCTGCAACAATTATAGATGGTCAGAATTAATTGCTTTCCTAAAAATAGTAACTACTGTTTTGTCCTTAAGGTTTTCTTTTTTATTTATCTTCCCATAAATATTAACTTTGTGAAAATTTAAACTATCAATCTTTTTTCCTAAATTTTCAATTGCTTTCTTAAATCCATTTTTAAAAAAAACTTCTTCATGAATAGTAATAACAAATAGTCCTCCAGGTTTGACAATTCTTAATAATTCTCCAAAAACATTTGGTCCCAAGTGACCATGTGTAAATGTACCAGCGCTTAAAATTGCTCCGTATACATTATCAGCAATTTTTAGCTTCTGATTTAAATCAGCAACAATAGTTTTTGCATAATTTTTTTTTTGTTCTGCTTGATTCAGCATTTCTTTAGAAATATCAATTGCGTGTAATTTTGATGATGAATATTTCTTTAAATATTTGGAAATTAAACCAGTTCCAGCTCCAACATCAAGTATTGGACTATCACCTTTTCTAGAATACTTTAAAAAATATTTAACAACATTTTGAGGTGATTTATAACTATTTTTATAGGCAAAATCTCTATCGTAGTTCTTAGACCATGTTTTATATAAATTAATTGTATCTTCTACTGAACTAAGTGAATATGCATCTTGTAATTTTTTACTCATTTTTAAATGATAAACTATGTTGCAGTTAATAATTAAAAAAAATAAAATAAGAATATCTATTTTTAAAATAATATATTAATATAATCAAATAATTTAAAATAGTTCTGTAGCCATTGATCTGATGATGATTAATCAAGAATTAAAATCGGTATTAAAAGAAATTGATCAGTCAAATGGACTGCCAAATAGAAACTATACTGATAATATTCATTATAATATAGAGAAAGAATTATTAATTTTTGACCAGTGGGCTGGGGTTGCTGTATCAGAGGATATTCCAAATGCTGGAGATGCTGTACCAATTACTTTTGTAGGTGTTCCTCTTCTTCTTTTAAGAAATGAAAAAGGAGAACCAAAAGTTTTTCTAAATGTATGTAGACATCGTGGTATGATATTAATAAATAAACCAAAAAATGTTAATGGTGCTATAAGATGCCCGTATCATAGCTGGTGCTATTCTAAAAATGGAAATTTAATTAGTACACCACACGTTGGTGGCCCTGGAAAGAATATACATAAAGGAATTAATAAGGAAAAGTTAGGTCTATTAGAAATTAAAAGTCATATCTGGCAAAATATAATCTGGATAAATATTAATGGAAATGCTCCTGCTTTTGAGAATTATATGACTGATGCTATGAAAAGATGGTCTGATTTTAATCAGGAACAATTTCATGGTGGAGAAGATAGTAAATTTCAACTAAAAGTAAAATGTAATTGGAAGTTAGCAGTTGAAAACTACTGTGAAAGTTATCATCTACCATGGGTACATCCCGACCTAAATTCTTATTCAAGATTACAAGATCATTACAATATAGAAAATCCAGGATTTTACTCTGGGCAAGGGACTTTGCTTTATAAGCAAATAAAAGGTCCAAAAAATGTTAAATTTCCAAATTTTAAAAATTTATCAGAAAAATGGGAAAAATCTGCAGAATATTTAGCTATTTATCCAAATGTCTTGTTAGGTGTTCATAAAGATCATATCTATTCCATAATTTTAATTCCTAAAGGACCAAACAAGACCACAGAAAAAGTTGATATATATTATTCAAAAAAAAATACTGATACTAATCTCAGAAAAAGAAATACAAAACAATGGAAAAAAGTATTTAAAGAAGATATCTCAGTAGTGGAAGGCATGCAAAAAGGAAGAAAAGGTATTCATTTTGATGGAGGAAAATTTTCACCAGTTATGGATGGACCAACTCATTGTTTTCACAAATGGGTTGCTTCAAATTTATTAACTTCAGAAAATAATTTCCATGAAAAAAAGTAAAATAAATAAAAAGATCACATTGTGTTATAAGCAAAGAAGATATAACCACCTAATACAAATATTTGCAAAAAAATCTAGAAAAATTAAAGATTTAGATAATGCTTGTTTTTTGGCTACACAAGCTTACGTCTTGTCACTTGAAAGTAATAATCCTTTATCAAAAAATTTATTTAATTTTTTAAGAAAAAATAATAGAGAAAATTAATTTGTTTAGTTAATAAAATTATAGTTTGAGATGGAATTTACTAAAAAAAAAATAATAGATATTGCTAAAGATGTAATTGAAGTTGAATCAAACGCATTACAAGCTTTATCGAAAAATTTACCAAGTTGTTTCGAAAAATTTATTAATGCAGTATATAACTGTTCAGGTCGATTAGTTATTTCTGGGATTGGTAAATCAGGTCATATTGCAAAAAAAATTTCTGCAACATTGGCTAGTACTGGTACTCCTTCTTATTTTATTCACGCTGCAGAGGCAAGTCATGGTGACTTAGGAATGATAATGGAAGGTGATATATGTATTCTTATATCTAATTCAGGCGAGACAATAGAGTTGAAAGATATATTAAATCATCTAAAGAGATTCTCTATACCTTTTGCCGTGATTTCATCAAATCCTGAAAGCACATTAATAAAATCTGCAAACTATCCACTAAATCTTCCATCTCAACCCGAAGTTTGCCCAATTGGTATGGCTCCTACTACATCTACAACCATGATGCTGGCTCTTGGAGATGCAATTGCGGTTAGTTTAATGCATAAAAGAAATTTTGATGTTAATCAATTTAAGGTATTTCATCCTGGAGGTAAATTAGGAACACAAATGTTAAAAATTAAGGATTTAATGCATGGCAAAAATAAAATACCTACTGTAGCTCCAGAAATGACTATGCAGGAAGCCCTGCTTAAAATGACATCTAAAGGCTTTGGGTATGCAGTTGTAGTTAAAGAGAACAAAGTTAATGGTGTTATATCGGATGGAGATTTGAGAAGGCATATTCATCAATTATTTGATAAAAAAGCTGGTCAAATAGCTACAAAAAATCCAATTACAGTTAAAGAAGACATATTTGTTGCTGAGGCAATTAAGATAATGAATGATAATAAAATTGGTGTACTTGTAATAACGAATAATAAAAATGAACCAATAGGGATAACGCATATACAAGACTTACTAAAAGCAGGTGCAGTTTAAATTTTAATTATAAATTTGAAGAGCCAGCAATACAATTGCACTACTGGCTCAGAAGGGAGAATAGATATAAAGGTATGATGATGTGAAACCTTCATCTTCTTCTCACAAAAATTGTAGCAAAATTTATGCCAATATATTTAAATTTAGAAATTTGGTTGCTTAACAATAAATAAAAATTATTTTTTGTAGCCAAAGAAAAGCTTTCTATAAAGAAAGCTTTTCCTCCAACTTGCTTATACCTAAAATTGGTACATAATATAAAACGACCTGAAAAAAAAAATATTAGAAATAAATTTATTTATTTTTTACATTTTCAGTCAAAGGTGCAGATGAAGTTAAACAAGAATATCCTAATCCCCCATGAGCACTGGGATTTTCTCCAGAAAACCTGTGGTCCATTGGTTCTGAATATGGTTGAAAACGAGTATCACAAGATAACCTAATTTTACCTGTTGTAGTATTATTATCGAAAGAACCATGAACCGTAAACATACCAAAAATCAAACAATCACCTGGTTCAAAATTACTAGTTAAAAAAAATGATTTTTTCCTAAAAACCAGATCAAGGGTGTTTTCTAAAATATGTCCTGGTTTGTTATTGTTAAGGTCAATATCATGATCTAAAAAATTTTCTTTAATATCTTGCCAATTATGTGAGTTTTTTAATATAAATAGTGTACCTTCATTTTTTTTTATAATACTTAACGGCGTCCAACAGGATAATAATTTATCTGTACCCCTATTCATATAAGGATGATCAATATGTAAAGGGCTAGCTTTTCCTTTTATGACTGCTCGTAGCCAAGCAAAAGAAAAATGAGCTGCTTTTTCGTTAAATATATTTTCAAATAAATCGCTTATCTCTTTTCCATTTATTACTTTTCGAAGTTGATTTGATTCACTAATTTTTTGCCAGAATTTTCCTAATTTAAATTTAGTAGGATAAATTTTCCTACGCATAGATAAACCTGAAAAAATACCGTCATAATAAGGATCCTTTACTTCGCCTACTTTATGCAAGTGTTTTAAAATAAAATCCTTAGCATTTGTTATATCTCTTTTATTATATATATTCCGAATAAATAAATAACCATCTTTTAATAAATTATGTTTTAAATCATCTGAGATTTTACTTACATTTAATTCTTTAATAAGATGATTTGGAATTAATTGCTTATTAATAGAGTAAGAACTTAAAGTTTTGGTCAAAAATAAACCTTTCAAATTTACAAACAAGTATTTATGATTAATTCATTATAAGTTCTTTTCTAGCCAATTACTAGGCAATGAAATATCAAAAAAATTATCATACCATAAATTTTTAGAAATTCGTTTACCTAATAAGTTTTTGGATTTAAAAAATAGTTTTTTCTCTAAAGTAGCGAACTTTAATTTTTCTGAGATATCATACTTTTTTCTTATAGTTCTACCGTCCTTAAGTATTACAATAACTTCTGACTCAGTTTCCAAGATTTTATCATCTGCAACAATTTTTACTTTTTTACAAGTTTTCAAAAGTTTTTTATTATTACAATTCTCATCAGAAAAAGTATCTAACCTTGTGGTATTAAATTTATTCATGAGTAATGCTATAATCATTTTAAAACTAAATTTAATCTCAATCCCATTTTTTGGCTTTTCTATATTACATATCTTTAAATATTGTGGATTAATAAATATTTCTATCCTATTGATTAGATTATCTTTTAGTTGATAATTATCTATTAAATAAATCAAACTCTCTATAACAGAATGTGTTCCATGACAGCATGCATGAAACTTAAATTTCACTTCATTAATAAAATATTTTTTTCCTAAATTCACAAAGGCACAGTCATTGAATTCAGCAGAATAAGTTGTTCCATATCCATCTAATTTATCAAAAACATTAGTATCTGCTTTAATACCTTTTTCTGCCATAAAGGCTGATTCCACACCTCTAGTTGCTGCAAAACCTACTTGTAATGGTTTTACCATGGATCCAAACTGGGCCTTTATTCCGCTTGAACTCGATGAAGCAATTCCAATTGCATTCATTGTTTTCTTTCTTGATAATCCTAAAATATGTGCTGCAGCTACTGTTGATCCAAAAATACCAGCAGTTGAAGTTATATGGAATCCTTGATGGTAATGTTTTCTTCCTAGCCAAATACCTATTCTGATCGCAGTTTCTATACCCACCAATACTCCCTCTTTAAATACTTTTGCATCACTTTTCTTCTTATCCGATACGGCTAAAGCAGCAGAAATTACTATTGAAGATGTATGACCTAAGCTTTCAAAATGTGTATCATCATAATCTAATGCATGACCTGTCACTGCATTTATTAATGTTGCTGATTTGATGGGTAAGCGATCTTTCAATCCTATAACAAAAGCTTCTTTTTTTCCTCCATTACTTTTTTCTAATTTCCTTATAATTTTTGATACAGATTCATTTTGACCAGCTAATGCTACTGCTAACCAATCCAATATTAGTAGCCTTAGAATTTTTTTTGTCTTTTTTGGTATATTATCTAGAGTCTGTGAGCGAGTAAATTTTGCTATTTTTTTTATTATATTTATTTTTTTTTTCAACTTTTACTCCTGCATGACTTAAGTTGAAATTAATAATAACTCTAATTTGATCAAAAGTTGGATATCAATATGAATAATCATTTTTTGATATCAAAACAACTAGAAAAGTTCCGATTGATCTTATCTTTTGAATAGTGTACAGTTTTCTAAAAGCAGAAAAGGAGGAACAAATATTGGGAAGCGGTGGTGCAAGAAAAGGAGCAGGAAGACCTAAGGGACAAGGAAAATATAAAGAACCTACAAAACCTATTAGAATACCTGAGAGCATGATTACCGATGTAATGAAATACTTATCTGTTAAAGGGTATAGACTACCACTATATGCTTCAACAGTACAAGCAGGCTTCCCATCCCCGGCAGATGACTATATTGAAGAGCAACTTGATTTGAACAAACACTTAATTAAACATCCAACAGCAACTTTTTTTGTACGAGCAGCTGGAGACTCTATGATCGGAGCAGGAATTCATTCTGGTGATATATTAGTTGTTGATAAAAGTTTAGAACCAAAACCAGGTAAAGTTGTAATTGCAGCAATAGACGGTCAATTAACAGTAAAACGGCTATATCAAACATCAAAAGGTTTATACTTAAAAGCAGAAAATGACCAATATAAACCAATAAAAATTAATGAAATTAACGATGTAATTATCTGGGGTGTAGTTACCAGTGTCGTCCATAAAGTTTGAAAATGAATGCCTGTAATTTTTTCATTAGTTGACTGCAATAATTTTTATGCTTCATGCGAGAGAATCTTTAATCCTAACTTATCCAATAAACCAATAGTTGTTTTATCCAATAATGATGGTTGCATTATTGCACGCTCAAATGAGGCAAAAAAACTAGGAATACCTATGGGTGCACCTTATCATCAAACCGAATATTTACTTAAAAAAAATAAGGTATCTGTATTTTCATCAAACTATCAACTATATGGCGATATCTCTCGAAGAGTAATGAGTAGTCTTTCTATGTTTGTACCAGAAATGGAAGTATATTCTATTGATGAAGCTTTTTTAAGATTAGATAAACACTATGGAAGAGATCCCTCCTCTCTTGCTTCAGACATACAATTAAAAGTTCTTAAATGGACGGGAATTCCAACATCCCATGGAATAGCACCAACAAAAACATTAGCTAAAGTTGCAAATAAAATTGCAAAAAGATCCAATAGTAAAAATATATTTGATCTAACTAATTTTGATACTCAAACCAAAATTTTAGCAAGATTACCAATAGAAGATATTTGGGGGATATCAAGTGGGTGGAGTAAAAAACTGCACAATATTGGGATTAAAAATGCGTTACAATTGAGAGAAACTGACCCAAGCTTTATACGTAACCATTTAAGTGTGATAGGAGAAAGAATTGTATACGAACTTCGTGGTATTTCTTGCATTGGTTTAGATAAAATAATGCCTAAAAAGAATATTTTATCTTCAAAATCATTTGGGAAATTAATAACTGAATTAGAGGAAATAGAAGAGGCCTTAGCTAATTATGCTTTTCGTGCCTGCCAAAAGTTAAGAAACCAAAATAGCAAAGCTAGAGGTATTTATGTTTTTATTAAAACCAATAAATATAGAATGAACGATCCCCAATACCGCAACTCAGCAACAAAAGAGTTACCCTACCCCTCGTCAGATTCAAGCTTAATTATTAAAACGGCAAAGCTATTACTGCGAGAAATCTATCAACAAGGGTTTAAATATCAAAAATGCGGTATAATGCTTCTCGACCTTGTGGACTCTGATTATATACAAAATAATTTATTTGAAAAAATACCTCCTAGAAAAAAAGAATACTTATCAAGTATAATCGACACGATTAATCAAAGCACTGGAAATGAAAGTATCTTCTACGCTTCTCAAGGTATCAAAAGGAGTTGGAAAATGCGTTGTAGCAAAAGGTCCCAGCGATATACAACGCAATGGAAAGAATTAGTAAAAGCATACTAATAGAAAAAAAAAATATTTCTTAAAATAACATAAAATTCAATATAAAGTCATATCTCTGACTTTAGTTCTTCTAATTCTAACCATCTTAACTCGTATATCTCTAATTTAGATCTTGCATCAGCAAGATTTTTTGAAGTTAAAAGAAATCCTTCAGGATCATTTAAATAAAAATTGGGATCTGAAAGATCTTTAGAAAAATTTTTAATTTCTTTTTCTTTTTCGCTAATTTTTAATGGCAGATTTTTTAATTCAAATTCTAATTTGAAAGAAAGTTTCTTAATACTTTTATTATCACTAACTTTTTCTTCTATTTTTTTTGATGATGAATTTTGTGTAGAACTATGGTTAGTACTCAAGTCTTGTTTTTTGGATTTTTGATAATGAGAAAAGTAATCAGAATATCCTCCGATATACTGTTGAATATCACCATTCCCTTCAAAAGAAAGGATCTTAGTAACTGTTTGGTCAAGAAAATCTCTATCATGAGAAACTAATAATAAAGTTCCTGCGTAATTTATAAGAATTTCTTCCAACATATCTAATGTTTCCATATCAAGGTCATTTGTTGGTTCATCTAAAATAAGACAAGATTTAGGATTAGCTAATATTTTGGATAGTTGAAGCCTATTTTTTTGACCTCCTGACAAAGTAGAAACTTTGTCTAAAATTATACTCGATTCAAACATAAAATCTTTAAGATAACCATAAACATGGCGCATCTTGCCTCTAACATTTACATAATCACCACCATTTGGTGCAAGTGTATCCTTTAAACTATAGTTATCATTTATATCACTCCTATTTTGGTCAAAATAGGAGTATTCAAAATCTTTTTTAATTTTTATACTTCCACTATTAACTTTTAATTCTTTTAATAAAAGTTTTAAAAAAGTTGTTTTACCAGAACCATTCTGACCGATAATTCCAATACGGTCTCCTTTTTTAATACGCAAATTAAATCCATTAAGGATTTTTAGTTTCTGTCCATTACTGTAAAATTCCTTATTTACATTATAAAACTCAGCAATTATCTTTGAATGACTATCAAAGTCTTTAATTGGTTCAATATGTATTTTCTTGGTTGTATGCCTAAAAGAACTTTCATCTTTTTTAAGCTTATCACGCATTTCCTTAACTTTATTTAGCCTTCTTACATTGCGTTTAACACGTGCCTTTACACCTCTAGAAGCCCATTCAGCCTCTTGAGTTAATATCTGCTTTCTTCTAGCCAATTCTCGAGCTTCTTGTTCTAAAAGCATAGAAGACCATTCGTCAAAAAATTTAAATCCACGTGAACAAACTCTTAACTTTCCTCGATCAATCCAAAATATTTGGTTCGAAATATTTTCGAGAAACCTTTTATCATGAGAAATGCAGATTAAAGATCCTCTATAACTATTAAGATAATTCTCTAACCAACTAATAGCATTAAGATCTAAATGGTTGGTTGGTTCATCCAGTAATAATATTTCAGGCTCCTCCACTAAAGCCCTTGCTAAACCTGCTCTTCTAATTTGCCCACCTGAAAGCATTTTCATTTTTGAACAAACATTTAATTTTAGAGAATCTGCAATAATATCAACTTTATATTTATAAAGTTCTCTTTCTTCACCTAAAATATTGCTAAAGATAAAATCAAATACTGTTATTTCTTCATTAAAATTTATTTCCTGACCTAAGTACCCAATAGAGATACCCGGTTCAACCCACTTCTCACCTTCATCCAAGCCCTTAACTCCAGAAATAACTTTCATGATTGTTGACTTACCTGCACCATTTTTACCAATCAAGGCAGTTCTTAAACCCTGATGAATGTTCAAGTCGAAATTCTCAAAAACTGGTGTCTCTTTATAGATCACCATTGCATCTCTGATTGAAAGGAGTAGCTGTTGCGACATTATAAACCTTGTTCAAATTCTCGATATTTTTTAATTGATTTATATCACTTATATAACCTATCAATTTTCTTTTAAATAAACACATCTATTATATTAATTTTGCGGCAAGTCAAACTATGAATTTCTATGAAAAAGCCATAATAAAAAGTGAATTTTTTATTAAAGATAGTATTCTAAAATATGATCAGCTTAGGAATTATGATTTTGGACCAACTAAAAGAGATAATGTTTCTGGTCTATCTCCATTTTTCAGCCATAGAATTTTATTTGAATATCATTTAATTGATAAAATACTCCAAATACATCAATATTCTAGAGTTGAAAAATTTATCCAAGAGATTTTTTGGAGAATCTATTGGAAGGGCTGGATGGAAATGAGACCCTCTGTTTGGGATAATTTCCTTGAAGGTTTAAATAGAATAAAATTCAACAAAAAAGACTACGAAAATGCAATTAATGCTAAAACAAAACTCTCATGTTTTAATGATTGGGTTATTGAATTAAAAGAATATAATTACCTTCATAACCATACAAGAATGTGGTTTGCTAGTATATGGATATTTACACTTAAACTTCCTTGGCAATTAGGTGCAAAATTTTTTTTAGAAAATTTAAAAGATGGGGATGCATCTTCAAATACATTAAGTTGGAAGTGGGTTGCAGGTTTACAAACTAAAGGTAAACATTATTTAGCTAATTCAAGAAATATAGAAAAATTTTCAAATAATAGATATTCAAATATTCCATTAGTTGATACTGCTTTTCCAAAAACCGATTTTTTTTTTCCTTTAATTCAAAAATTACCCAAACATCATAATTATAAAAAATATCCTAATTTAGTTATTCTTGATACGGATCTATTTGTTTCTGACCGTTTTGATTTAATGAAAAAATATGAAAAAATTTATTATATTTTGTTAGATAATGAAGATCGAACAATACAGATTAGTAAAAATGTATATAATTTTAAGAAAGAAATAATGAATGATGTGAGTCAATCACTCCCTAACTCTTACTTAATATCCAGTCAAAATTTCAAAAATCAAATAAATAAAATCGAGGGTATTGATATCATTTACCCAAATGTAGGAGAAAACTTAGATTTTATTGCTAAAATAAGTAAGGAAAATCATTTAAAAACTAATTATCTATATAGAGAAATCGATCTTTTTTGTTGGCAGTACTGCCAAAAAGGGTTTTTTAATTTTAAAAAAAATATTCCTTTTATCTTAAATGAAATACGCAACAAACATTTATAAAAGATTTTTTACAACCTTTTCTCCAGAAACAAATGCATCTTCTATTGTGGGACCTACGGTCCAATCACCAGCTAATCCAATGGACTTATCTTTGTTCACATTAGGGATAGAAGGAGATAACCAATTTATTACTTGAGAATATCGCCATTTATGACAGTAGGTATTATTAATATTTAATTTTTTGAAATGAGTAATTTTTTTTCTTAGCAACAATAAACATTTCCTTATTATTGTCTGTTTATCATATTCAAAATTAATTTCACTCCATTTATTTGACATCCTAACAACAACTGAATTTGTTTGATAATTGCTAAAAGTTATACCATAAAATAATGTGCTTAAATCACCTGAATCATCTTCAAAAAAAGAGTATTTTGGAATATCAACTTTTTGATCAAAAGCTATTAAAATAGCCAAACATTTAGAATACTTTATTTTATTTATTTCATTGACTATTTGAGGATTAATTTTCTGTATCAATTCTGATGCTTGAGGAGCTGGAACTGATAAAACAATCTTTTTTGTTATTATAAATTTATTATCACTACAATTTACTATAAAAAAATTACCATCTCTTTCAACATTTATAGCCTTTGTTTTTTGTTTTATAATTACTTTATTGTTAAAGTCATCAAAAAATGATCTCATCATAGGACTTGGATAATAAACTATTTGAAATTTATTAAAGATATTTTTAATTACGGTTCTCGAAATATTTTTATTATGTTTCATTAAGTTAAAAAAAGATAAACTTTTTTTTATTTTACTTCTGCATATAAATGGGGCTCCATGATTGAAATATATATTATTTAGATTTTTTGAACATATTCTACCGCCAACATGAAATCCTTTATCAATAATTAAAATATTCTTGAATTTTTTCTTGGCTTCCAAATAAGCTGATAAACCTGAAATACCAGAACCTATTATTAATAAATCAATGTTATTTGTCATGTAATCAAATTCACCAGTTAAATTATTATTAAATATTTGAGAATTAAGTTGAATGAGATTCAAATGGACATTTTATCGCATTCAAATTGAAAAAAAAATAAACAAATCATGATATATAAATAATTATGAGGTGAAAAATGAAAATTTTATCAATATTAACTCTATCTATAAGTCTAATTGGTACTCAGATTTTAGCATCTGGATGCTCTGAAATGGCTGCATTTAATACAAAAGTTAACAACTTTTTGGAAACAGCAAATCTTAATAATGAAACCAAAAGTAAAATCAATAAACTATCTAAAGATTGTAAATATATGCATGACATGGGTATGGAAGTTAACACCATAGACTCATGCAAAAAAGTAATGAGTATGGTGGAAATATACTAATTTTGTAGTAAATTTAGTAACGTTGTTTTGAAGTAAGAAATTTAATTCTTTAAGTTTTAGAATTGTTTTCAATAACATATTTGATTAGTTGTATACACATAACACTTAATTAGATGGTCGGGGTGGAGAGATTCGAACTCCCGACCCTCTGGTCCCAAACCAGATGCGCTACCAGACTGCGCTACACCCCGTTAAAACTTTATTATTATTTTAACACAGGAATGAAAAGCTTTTTTTTATTTTTTGAGTCAAATTTATAATTAATGAAACCACAATAAAAAATAAAGTTTAAATACTTTAACTATCAATTTTTTTCTTGCACAAAAATTTGATCATCCCATGTTAGAATCATATCTGCCATTTTTCCACGTGGTCCTTCAGTCACTTTAATTACTATGGCTTCCCCTGTTTCTAAATCAGAAAGACCTGATCTTTTCAGTGTTTCTATATGCAAAAAAATATCATCATTAGATTTAAAAATATTTGCAAAACCAAATCCTTTAGATTTGTTAAACCATTTAACCCTTGCTGGATAAAAATCAGCATTAGTTTTATTATTTGAAAAAATAATATTTTCCCCAGAATTTTTCATATCCTCTGAATTCAAAATATTATAGATTAAAGATACCTGTTTACCTTTATTAGTTTCTTGAAACTCAAACTCAATTTTAGTGTCTTCAGATACAGAAGTTCTACCAAAATTCTTTAAAACATTAGCATGTAGGAGTACATCACCTCCTCCATCTTCCAGCACGAGGAAGCCAAAGCCTTTATCTATATCAAACCATTTTACATGGCCGAATACTTTTTTCATCGTTCAAGACTCCCTTTTAAAACATCTTGAACTTTCTAAATTTTAAAAAAAAAATAGGGAATAAGCAACTTTTTTAAAATTTAAATTTATTATGAGATAATTTATGGGTACAAATTATCAATAGACCACTTTTGATCAAAGTCTAATCTCTTCCACAATTCTCTTTCATGTAATCGAAATTTTCCTTCCTTCCAAAATTCTATTGATAAAGGACGTATTCTAATCCCTCCCCAAAAAACAGGCCTCGGGGGATTTGATTTAAATTTTTTTTCCATTAATGCAATTCTTTCTAGAAGTTCTTCTCTATTTTTTAATTTTGAACTTTGCTTTGAAGCCCATGCTCCAATTCTAGAACCTAATGCTCTTGAATTATAATAATCATCTGCAACTATACTATCTTCTTTTTCCGCAATTCCTCTGATTCGTATTTGTTTTGCTAATGATTTCCAATGAAAAGAAAAAGCTACATTGTTATTATTTTCTATTTCCTTTCCTTTTTGTGAATTATAATTTGTAAAAAAAACAAATGAATCACTATCAATTTTTCTTAGTAGCACAGTCCTAATATTTGGAAAACCTGTGTCATCAACTGTTGCAAGTGTTATTGCATCTGGATCATTGATTTCTGTCTTTTTTGCTTCATTATACCAATCCACAATTTTTGTAATAGGATTTTTAGCCATAATTTCTCCATGAAATATTATCTTTGATAAAAAAAAAAAAATCATTTAAATATACAGCATGATATAACTACATATACTTTTATTAAAAGGTTTAACTAACATTTAAAGAACAAATAACTCGGGATAATAATGTTTGAGAATTTATTGAAAGATAAAAAAGGCCTTATCATGGGCGTAGCTAATAACAAATCTATTGCTTGGGGTATAGCAGAAGTTTGCAGCCAAGCTGGAGCCAAACTTGCATTCACATATCAATCTGAAGCTTTATTAAAAAGATTGAAACCATTAGCAACTAGCATCAATAGCAATTTGTTAATTGAATGTGATGTGAACGATCCTCATTCTATAGATCAAACTTTTCATAAACTAAAAGAATATTGGGGTAATATAGATTTCTTAGTTCATGCCATTGGATTTTCTAATAAAGAGGAACTTAGAGGTCGATATATTGAGACTAGCAAGGAAAACTTTACCAATACTCTAGCGATATCTACTTTTTCCTTAACTGAAATAGCGAAAAAAGCTGAATCAATTCTAAATCAAGGTGGATCAATTCTTACTTTAACTTACTATGGTTCTGAAAAAGTACTTCCACATTATAATGTAATGGGTGTTGCAAAAGCAGCGCTTGAATCATCTGTAAGATATTTAGCAATGGATTTAGGAAAAAAAAATATAAGAGTTAATTCACTATCAGCTGGTACCATAAAAACACTTGCAGCTTCAGGTATTGGAGATTTTAGATATATTATGAAATGGAACGAATTAAATGCGCCTCTAAAAAGAAATGTAACACAAAATGAAGTTGGCAAGGCTGCTCTTTTTTTACTGTCAGAAATGTCTTCTGGTGTTACGGGTGAGAATTTACATGTAGATGCTGGTTATCACATAGTAGGTATGAAAGCAGAAGACGCTCCAGATATTGATGTAGTGACGGGAAGAAAGGAAAACAGTATTGAAAGATAAATTACCTTATGAAAAAGGTTTTCACGTCTCATGGGACCAAATTCATAGAGACAGTCGTGCATTAGCTTGGAGATTAGAAAACAAAGGCCCTGAGAATGGTCATTGGAGAGGATTAATTGCAATCACACGCGGTGGGATGGTTCCAGCTATGATTATTGCTAGAGAATTAGATATAAGGCTTGTAGAAACTATATCGATTAAATCTTATGATCATAAAAATCAGTCTGAGGCAAAAATACTAAAAGATCCAAATGCAAATTTAATTTCTGATGGTTCAGGTATTGTAATTATTGATGACTTAGTTGACAGTGGTAAAACTATGCAATTAGTAAAAGAATTATATCCAAAAGCACATTATGCATCAGTTTATGCAAAACCTAATGGTCGCAAAGTTGTTAATACATTTATAACAGAAGTCAGCCAAGATACATGGATTTTTTTCCCATGGGACATGGCACTACAATATGTTGCCCCCTTTCGCGGGGATGGTTAATAAATTAAATAAAACTATACCTTAAAAATATTAAGTCTGTACATATTTATGCAAAAATCATTTAAAAAAAAAGAAATCAATTCTTTAAATGATTTATTAAAAATTATAAATCATTTAAGGGATCCAAAACTTGGATGTGAATGGGATATTAAGCAAACTACAAAAACATTAAGTCCTCACATAATTGAAGAAGCCTATGAATTAGTAGAAGCTTTAGAATCTGATAATACAGAAAAAATTATAGATGAACTAGGAGATGTGTTACTTCAAGTGATATTTCATTGTCAAATCGCCAATGAAAATAATCTTTTTAAATTCAATGACGTAGTCGATAAAGCTGCAAAAAAAATGATTAGAAGACATCCACATATTTTTGGTGAACAAAAAGAAAAAAGAAGTATTGAAGAACAAAAAAAGTTTTGGGAAGAAATCAAAAAAAAAGAAAGAAGAGAAATGGGAGAGGAAAACTCTGCTTTTTCTAAATTTAATAAATTTAAGCCACCAATCAACCAGGCAATTAAATTACAAAAAACTGCAAGCTCCCTTGGTATGGACTTTTCAAATATTAGTGAAATTATTTTAAAGATTGAAGAAGAAACACGTGAAGTTAAAGAAGCTTTAAAAAACAGCAATTATAAAGAAAAAAAAGAAGAAATTGGGGATTTATTTTTCTCAATAATTAACTTAACAAGATTATTAGATTTTGACCCAGAATTATGTATTCATGAAGCCAATAAAAAATTTGCTAAAAGATGCGAAATCTATTTTTCTCTAAAAGAAGAAGAAAAATGTCCTTTAAGTAAAGATGAGGAATACAAATTATGGCAACTAACAAAAAAATTGAAAGCAGAGAATGAGCATAATTAAACAAGTAAAAGCTAGAGAAATAATTGATAGTAGAGGAAATCCTACTATAGAAGTTGATGTTTATTTAAATAGTGGTGATTTCGGGAGAGCATCAGTTCCTTCTGGGGCATCAACTGGAAAACATGAAGCTTTAGAATTAAGGGATTGTAATTCCAAAATATTTCATGGGAAAGGCGTTTCTAAGGCTGTTAATTCAGTTAATAATGAGATTAACTCACTATTAATTGGAAAAAATGTACATGATCAAGAACTAATTGATCAATCCATGATTGAAATTGATGGAACTTCAAATAAATCTAATTTGGGAGCAAATGCTATTTTAGGAACCTCTATAGCGGTTGCTCAAGCTAGTGCATCATTTAATAAAAATCCACTTTATCGTAATTTCTTTTTTATTGATCAAACTAAATACAAATTGCCAATGCCAATGATGAACATATTAAACGGTGGGATGCATGCAAATAACGATCTTGATATACAAGAATTTATGATAATTCCAACCTCAGCAAATTCATTCTTTAACGCAGTAAGAATGGGGTGTGAAGTTTTTCATACACTTAAAAATATTTTGCACAAAGAAAACTTGTCAACTGCAGTTGGTGATGAAGGTGGTTTTGCCCCACAATTATCAAATTCGAGTAAAGCAATTGAAATGATTTTAATGGCTATTGAAAAATCTGGATATATACCAGGGAAAGATTTTCTTTTAGCATTAGATTGTGCATCAAGTGAGTATTTTAAAGATGGATACTATTATATGGCTGGAGAAAAACTTAAATTAAACTCTAAAGAAAAAGTAAATTTTTTAAAAAATTTAGTACAGAAATATCCTATAATTTCGATTGAAGATGGTATGTCAGAAGATGATTGGGAAGGTTGGCAAGAAATATCCCTTCAATTAGGTAACAAATGCCAATT
The DNA here is from genome assembly GCA_902562285.1 of uncultured Alphaproteobacteria bacterium. Classification (GTDB taxonomy): domain Bacteria; phylum Pseudomonadota; class Alphaproteobacteria; order Rhodobacterales; family Rhodobacteraceae; genus CACIIZ01. The sequence goes on from CACESU010000010.1 coordinate 25,242, forward strand.
GGTAGGTGACGATTTATTTGCCACTAACCCAAAAAGATTAGAAAAAGGAATAAATGAAAAAGCTGGAAATGCTATACTAATAAAATACAACCAAATTGGTACTATATCAGAAACTCTGAAAGTAATTCTTATGGCAAAATCAAACAATTTTCTTAATATTTTTTCACATAGATCAGGAGAGACTGAAGATGTTTCGATATCAGATTTGGCTGTTGCTACTGGTGTTGGGCAAATTAAAACTGGTTCTCTGAGTAGAACTGATAGAATAGCCAAATACAATCAGTTAATAAGAATAGAAAAAGAACTTGATGCAAATTGTTATATTTCCGAAGATTTAGAGAAATATAGGAATTAATTATTTGACAGTTGAAATGAAATATATTTTGCAATTGTATTTTCTGCAGCTAGTGCAATTTCTTTTCTATCATTAAACTCTTCACTATTTAGTGAATCATGAAACTTTAGCTCTACAGAACCAGAGGACAAGCACAAGATTTTTGTAATGTGTGAAATAATACTCATACTTCCCCACCACCCGTAAAAATCTTTTGATAAATTTTTATTATGAACTTTATAAAAAATAGAAAGAGGTTGAACCATTTTAATATATTTATTTTGATTATAAATTCTATCAAATAATAACTGGAAAAATCCAGATTTAAATTTTAATACTCGTAGCCCATCAGTGCTTGTGCCCTCAGGAAAAAAACAAATTAAATCACCTTTCTCAATTTTCTTTTTTAAAATTAAAGAATCCTTTGAAATTTTTAGAGGATTTCTATCAATGAATACAGTATTGGCAATGCTGGCCAGAAATCCCAAACCAGGCATTTTCTTAACATCTGATTTAGCAATAAATATTATATCTAGAACACTTTGTATGACTAAAATATCTGTCCATGAAATATGATTGCTTACAAATACTGTTGAGCTAAAACATTGTTTTCCAATAACTTTTAATTTTAAACCGAACAATCTTAGAATTAAAATTGACCATGATTTTCTTATTAAATATACTGGATAATTTAAGTTTAAGGGTTTTAGTATAGCTTTAAATATCAAAAATATTAAAACAAGAAAAATTGTTAGTGGAAGAAAAACTAATAACCTTAATAAACCTATAAGAACATCAAAAAAACCAATGGGAGGTATGTCATCTAAATTTTCTTTTTCCCAGGTATATTTTTCTTCAAGATTTTTCATAATAAATTTTGTATTTGTTAGTCATATTATAGACATCTATCATCATAAGTATATCTATTGTATTCAAATCTTTATCCATAAATGCTCCCTCTCCTACTTTTGCACCAAATCTTAAATAACTTTTTAATAAATTAGGCATTTGTTTAAAAGCGTTTGATTTATCAATTTCATCTTTTGGCACAATGTTCATTTTTACATAACCATGTTCTAGCGCCATTGGTCTAATATTTTGAGGTGCAAGATAGTCATTATGAATGTGACTTAGTGCCATTTCAATTTTTTTAATATTATTTCCACTAAAAGATGCAACGCCAAACAAAATTTCAACACCTCTTTTAGAACAAAAACTACCAAGTTCTATCCATAAATAATGCAAGATCAAAGTATTTCTATACTCATGATCAATACATGTTCTTCCTATTTCTAAACATTCTTTATTTGTTGATATTATCGGGTTTAAATTAAACTCCTGAGAACAGTAAAAACCAATACCATTTTTAGAGTCCTCAGTAAGCATCAATCGAGTGACTGCAATAATTTTACTAGTTTGAAATTGTTTAGAATTTTTATGATCAATTATAATTAAATGCCTGCAGAACTCATCAAATTTGTCTGATTCCAAATTAGAAACTAATGACTGATTTTTCCTAGATCCTCCCATCTCTTCTATAAAGACTTTATGCCTTAGTTTCTGGGATTCAATAAGCTCATTTTTATTTTGAACAAACCTTATCTCAAATCTTTTCTGATATAAATTCATTCTAAATTATTTTTTTATGAAATTTTTCTAAATTTATCTTGATAAAGTTTTATTTTTTCAAAATATGTTTTTGAAGATTCTCTGATGGACTTTATTTCCTCTTTGTTAAGGTCTCGCACTATTTTTGCTGGTCTTCCAAGTGCTAGGGTTCCATCAGGAATAACTTGGTTTTGCACAATTAAAGATCCCGCTCCAATTATACAATTTTCTCCAATACTTGAACCATTTAATAATATCGAACCCATACCAATAAGAGTATTGTCAGATACTATACAACCATGAAGTAGAGAAGAATGTCCTATAGTACAACCTTCTCCTATAGTTAGGGGATAACCTTTATCTGTATGCAGTATTGAGTTTTCTTGTATATTAGATTTACTTTTCAACAAAATTTTCTCATTGTCACCACGTATAGTTGCACCAAACCAAATAGATATACCTGAATGGATTACAACATTTCCTATAATATGAGATCCAGGAGCAATCCAAGTATTTCTTGGGTCAATTAATCTAGGTTCGAATTTATTTAAATTATAGATAACCATCAGATTAAGTATTATTTATAAAATCATCAAATTCAGAATTTAATTTAGAAATAAAATCAGGCAATATATTTTGTCTATTTCTTTTAATTTTTTCAATTTCAATAATTTTAATTATATTATTTTTTACTTTTTCAAAAGTATCATTAACCAATATATAATCATACTCAGACCAATGGCTAATCTCAGAACGAGCCTCTTTCATTCTAAGTTTAACCGTTTTATCGTCATCTTTATTTCTGTTTAATAATCTTTCCTGTAAAGCTTTTATACTAGGAGGTAAAATAAAAATTGAAACTACTGAAGGAGATAAATAAGAATTTCTTATTTTTGTCCCCCCCTGCCAATCTACATCAAATATGATATCTTTACCATTAATTAAAAATTCTTCAGTTTTACCTTTTGGAGTACCATAATAATTCCCAAAAACTTCAGCATACTCTATAAATTCTCCATTTTTTATCATTTCATCAAATTTATTTTTATTAGTAAAAATATATTCTCTTCCATTTTCTTCACCATCTCTAGGTAGACGAGTCGTAACAGAAGTAGAGAAATAGATATTTTTATTTTCTTCTACAATAGCATTTGCTAGAGAAGTTTTACCTGCTCCAGAAGGAGAAGAAATAACAATTAGTATACTTTTAAAATTAAGTTTATTAACCATGATTTATTTATTTATAAAATATTTTTGTTCAATCCCTTGCAAAAATAAAAGCGAGGTAAAATCTGAATAATCAATATGTAAATCTGTATATTTTTTCACAATTTTCTTACTTTTGTAAGCAACTCCATGCCCAACAGACTTCAACATGTTTATATCATTCGCTCCATCACCAACAGCAATTACATTCTTTAAGTTAAGATTACTTTTTTTACAAATTTTTTTTATTAAATTTAATTTCCCAATTTCATCAATAATAGGTTTTTTCACTTTGCCAGAAATCTTTTTATCTTCAACTATAAAATCATTTGAATAATAATCTGTTACATTGAGTAATTTAGCCACCCTTTCTACAAAAAAATGATAACCACCAGAGACAATATATGTTCTTGCACCTCTTGAGTTCATTGTATCAACTAGTATCTTTGCGCCTTTTGAAAGATTTATACATTCAATAAAACAATTTTCTAAAATATCTAATTTGACTCCTTTAAATAAAGCAGTTCTTTGAATTAATGAATCTGCGAATGAGATTTTTCCAGTCATTGATCTATTTGTAATTTCTATGATTTTTTCTGATAATCCTGTAATTTTAGCAAGTTCATCAATGCATTCTTCATAAATTAAAGTACTATCCATATCAGCTATGAGAATTTGTTTTTCTCTATTAGTTTTTGGAATAATATTTACATCCACTTTCAAACTTCTAGAAGTATCTAGATCGGAAACGCTAATTTTATTTCGAGGATAGAACTGACACCCTGCTTCTCCTAACCTTATTGGTTTTTTTCCATCAAGTATAAATAAAACATCCTGAATAAGATCATCACTTAAAAATTCATCTTTAGTAATAATCCCAATAAATTCGTTCATTACTAAGAATTTTGAACAAAAGCTTCCAATTCTTCAGCAATTAAGAAAGCGAGTTCTAAAGATTGACTAGCATTTAATCTTGGGTCACATGCAGTGTGATATCTTGAATGTAAATCCTCATCATCTATTGATTTTATTCCACCTGTACATTCAGTGACGTCTTTTCCTGTCATTTCTACATGTACACCACCAGGGAAGGTACCCTCAGACATATGAATTTTGAAAAATGTTTTCACTTCAGCCAATATTTTTTCAAAAGGCCTTGTTTTATAACCATTTGAAGATTTAATCGTATTACCATGCATTGGATCGCAAGACCATACAATTCTCAATTTAGCATTCTTGACTGATTTTATAATTTTGGGAAGATGGTCACTTATTAAATCTGATCCAAATCGCGTAATTAATGTCAACCGACCAGATTCGTTTTCTGGATTTAAAATCTTACACAGTTGAATTAGTTCATCAGGGTCAGTGGAAGGACCACACTTAAGGCCAATAGGATTTTGTACTCCTTTACAAAATTCAACATGGGCGCCATCTATCTGCCTTGTTCTATCCCCTATCCAAATCATATGACCAGAACCTGCAACAGGTAAACCTGAAGTACTATCTAATCTACATAAAGCTTCTTCATATTCTAATAAAAGTGCTTCATGGCTAGTATAAAAATCAACTTTTCTTAAAGAATCTGAATTTTCTGAATTTACACCAGCTGCACTCATAAATTCCAAAGAATTTGTGATCTTAGTAGCTAAATCAAAGAACTTTTTATATCCAACTTGTCCTTTAGTACTTTCTAGAACCCAAGAATGCACTCTACTTATGTCTGCAAAACCACCTTGGCTAAATGCCCTTAATAAATTTAGAGTTGAAGAAGATTGCGTATAAGCTTTTAGCATCCTTTCTGGTTTAGGTAGTCTATGTTCAATAGTTGGTTCAATATCATTTATAATATCACCCCTGTAGGAGGGTAGCTTTTGGCCATTAATAATTTCAAAGTCAGAAGACCTAGGTTTAGCAAACTGACCAGCCATTCTTCCAATCTTTATAACAGGCTTTTTTCCTCCAAAAGTTAAAACCACCGCCATTTTTAGTAAAACCTTAAAAGTATCTCTTATCAAATCAGCAGAAAACTCTTCAAAACTTTCAGCACAATCTCCACCTTGCAATAAAAAAGCTTGACCGGATTCAACTTTGGCTAAATCCTTTTTTAAATTCCTAACTTCCCCAGCAAATACAAGTGGAGGAAGACTTTTTAGAGAATTTTCAACCTTATTAAGCTCTTCTGGATCCTTATATTCAGGCATTTGATGCCTTTTTTTAGTTCTCCAAGATGATTTATCCCATGATCCAATCATAACTTCCCAACCATACTAATAAATTTTACTACAACCTTATATTAATAGATTAATACTAATTAGTTATTGACGTAAATACTTCTTCAATCAAATATCAAATAGTATGAATCGTTTTAACCATTAATAAATAGATTATGCAAGATGCTTGATTAATTAACTATGAATTATCTAAAAAAATCTAATCTTAAACGTTTTGTTTTTATTCTAATAAATGATTTTTCACTTATTGCATTTAGTAATGCAATAGAACCATTAAGGTTAGCAAATCGACTAGCTCAAAAGCAAATATATTCTTGGAAAATAACTTCTGAAAATGGTGAGAGAGTTAAATGTTCTTCTGGATTTTATTTAGACGTAGATAGTTCAATTTATAAAATTCAAAATGATGATTATCTAATACTTTGTAGTGGAGAAAATATTAAAAAAAATATCACCAAAACAATTCTTAACTGGGTTAGAAAACAAGCTCGAAAACAAATACATATAGGATCTATATGTACTGGAACATATATTTTAGCTAAAGCTGGTATAATCAGTGATGTTACAACGACAATACATTGGGAAAATAGAGAATCCCTAAAAGAAGAGTTTGAAAATTTAAACATTACTGATTCTATATATACAATTGATAAAAAAAGATTTTCTGCTGCTGGAGGTACAGCATCAATTGATCTCATGCTAAATATTATATCTCAGGATCATGGAGTGAGTTTTGCAAAAAAAATTGCTGATCAAGTTTTACATGACTCAATAAGAACTGAATTTGACAAACAGTTACCACTTCTTCCCAATAGAATAGGTGTAAGAAATCCAAAGATATTAAGTGCTATAAAGATCATGGAAATAAATATTGAAGAGCCTTTAAAGCCATCCGATATAGCTCTTGATTTGAGAATTTCCTTAAGGCAACTAGAACGACTTTTCCAGCGTTATTTCAAATTATCGCCAAAAAACTATTACATGAAAATTAGGCTTCAAAAAGCTAGACAACTTCTTTTACATACTGAAATGAATGTATTACAAGTCGCAATGGCTACTGGTTTCACTTCATCATCACATTTTTCAAAATGTTATAAATTAGAATTTAACATTACACCCTTTAAAGAACGAGGATTTTCTAATAAAGAATTATAGTTCAATTGGCTTTATAAATTCTAGCAGCAGCATACTTAAATTCTGGTATTTTACCAATTGGATCTAAATGTGGATTAGTAAGTTTATTTGCCGGAGATTCTGTGAAACAAAAAGGAATAAAAAGCATTCCCTTACTTACATCTCTGTCTTCTCTCAAAAGAATTTCTATTATACCTCTTTGTGTTTCTACTAAAACTTTTTCCCCTCTTTTTAAACCTAATTTTCTAATATCTTTAGGATTCATTGAAACGGTAGGGGTAGGTTCCTGGGCTTCTAACATAGCCGATCTTCTTGTCATAGCTCCCGTATGCCAGTGCTCTAGTAATCTTCCAGTTGTTAAAATAAAAGGATACTTTTTATTAGGTTTTTCGTCCGGTGGCATAAGATCCGCTGGAACAATCTTAGCTTTTCCATTAGAAGTTGGAAAACCTTCAGAGAACAAGATTTCGTTTCCAAAACTTGTTTCGTCATCTACAGGATAACAAACTGCACCTTCTTTTTCTAATCTTTCCCAAGAGATATTATTTAAACTAGACATCGTAGATGCCATTTCTTTATAAACAGACGAAACATTTTTATAGTTCCAGTCAAGTCTACACTTATTTGCTAAATCAACTATAAGTTTCCAATCTTGTTGAGCATCACCTGGAGCTTTTCTAACTGGAAATCCAATTTGCACCTGTCGATTTGAGTTTGTATAAGTTCCTGCCTTTTCAGGCTGAGCAGAAGCTGGAAAGATAACGTCAGCAAACCAAGCTGTTTCTGTAAAGAATATGTCTTGTACAACTAAATGCTGTAATTTTGATAAAGCTGAACGCGCGTGATTTTGATCTGGATCAGACATAGCAGGATTTTCTCCCATAACGTACATTCCAAACATTTGACCACTGACAATACGATTCATAATTTCCACAACAGTCAATCCTTTTGAGGGATCTAAAGAACGACCCCATTTGTCTTCAAAATAACTTCTTATATCAATGTCTTCAACAGACTGATAATTAGGATATACCATCGGTATTAAACCTGCATCAGACGCACCTTGAACATTATTTTGCCCTCTTAGTGGGTGTAATCCAGTACCAGGTCTTCCTACATGGCCTGTTATCAAAGACAAGGCAATCAAACATCTTGAATTATCTGTTCCGTGGACATGTTGAGAAATACCCATACCCCAGAAAATTATTGAGTTTTCTGAATTAGCATAAACTCTTGAAAATTCACGTACATAATCAGCTGGAACACCAGAAATCTCTTCCATTGCTTCAGGTGAAAAATCTTTTACTTTTTTTTCAAGAGCTTCAAATCCTTCAACATTTGCCTGGATGTATTGCTGATCATAAAGTTTTTCCTCAATAATTACGTGTATCATTGAATTTAGTAGTGCAACATCGCAACCTGGTCTAAAAATTACTGGATGGGAAGCATGACGCATCAAATTTTGTTTTCTAGGGTCAAAGACTAGAAGTTTAGCACCGCGTTTGGCTGCTTGTTTAAGATAAGTAGCGGCTACAGGGTGATTTTGCTCTGGCCTTGCTCCTATAACCATTATACAGTCACTATCATCTGCAGCAGTAAATGGAGCAGACACTGCACCACTTCCAATACCCTCCATTAAAGCTGCTACAGAGGACGCGTGACATAACCTTGTACAATGATCTACATTATTTGTTCCAAAAGCTTGTCTTATAAATTTCTGAAATAAATATGCTTCTTCATTTGTACCTTTAGCAGAACCGAACCCACACAAAAAATTTCCACCATATGTATCTAATATTCTTAAAAAACCTTTTGCTGCGACATCTAAGGCTTCTTCCCATGAAGCTTCTCTAAAAGTTTTATGTATTTCATTAAAATTAAGATTAACTTCTGGATATTTTTTGGCAGATTCCAACCTTATGAGAGGTTTAGTTAATCTTTCCGGAGACATGACATAATCCATTCCAAAACGACCCTTAACGCAGAGCTTTCCACGATTAGCAGGCCCTTGTCTTCCATCTACTTTGACAATCTCATTTCCTTTTACACTTACTGAAGTTTGACATCCAACACCACAAAATGGACAAATACTATCAACTACTTTCTCTGGATAAATTTCTCTTTTAGTACAATTCGAATTTAAAAGACTTTTTTCCATCAAGGCACCTGTTGGACATGCTTGCACACATTCACCACATGCTACACATGAGCTGAGTCCCATAGGATCTTCTAAATCGAAAATAGGCTTTGATTCTTCGCCCCTACTACCCATTCCTATTACATCATTGACTTGTATTTCTTTACAAGCTCTCTCACATAAACCACAGGAAATGCATGCATCTAAATTAACCGCAATAGAAGGATGAGAAGCGTCGTGAAAAATACTATCAACAGGAATTTCTTTTGAAGCACCTGGCCTAGCACTTGGAAAACGAGGGGTTTGTTCACCTAAAACTTTTTTGGTTTGATCCCAAAAATGTGAGTCCGGGTCAGGACTTTCTTCACGTTTTGGCATATCAGATTTTAAAAGTTCAAAAACTAACTTTCTATTTTTTTTAACTCTTGAATTAGAAGTAACTACTTTCATTCCAGGAGTTGGTTTTCGTAAACATGAAGCAGCTAATGTCCTTTCACCTTCTATCTCAACCATACAAGCTCTACAATTTCCATCAGCACGATAACCAGGACTATCTTTCCAACATAAATGTGGTATCTCAAGATCCATACGCTTAGCTACTTGCCAAATTGTTTCATCTTCTGAGGCAGAAACAATTTTGCCATTTAAACTAAATTCTATTATTGTTTTGGTTGTTTTTTTATCGTCTAGTGCCATTTAATTCCTCTGGGAAAAACTTTAACAAATGGTTCAAACAATTAGTAGCAGCTTGCCCTAAACCACAAATAGAACTATCACGCATTACCATCATAAGGTCTTCATAAAGTTCAACCTCTTTGTTACTTTTTGATAATAATGATATTAACTTTTCTGTCCCATTTCTACATGGAGTACATTGTCCACAACTTTCGTGTTTAAAAAATTTAATTGTATTTATTACAGCATCTAAAATGCTATCTTGATCAGATAAAATGACAACAGCATGAGAACCTACAAAACCCCCAAATGGTTCAAACACACCAAAATCCAAACCCATATCACACATTTTTGCAGGAAAAATACCTCCTGAAGCACCTCCAGGAAAAAATGCTTTTAACTTGTGACCTGGTAACATTCCTCCACAGTACTCATCTATAAGTTTTTTCACAGGTATGCCTGAAGGTGCTACTTTGACACCGGGATTTAAAACCCTTCCAGACACACTGTAAGAACGCAAACCCTTATGTTCTTTATTAAAACCTAAATTTGCAAACCAATCGGCCCCTCTTGATAAAATGTCTGGAATCCAAAATAAAGTTTCAATATTATGATTTAAAGTGGGTTTTCCAAATAAACCTTGTTCAGCAATATACGGTGGTCTGTGTCTAGGTAATCCTCTTTTTCCTTCAATAGATTCTATCATAGCACTTTCTTCACCACATATATATGCCCCTGCACCTCTTCTTATTTCAACGGGAATTAACCAAAAATTGGTTTTTTCTAGCTTCTCAATTTCAGATTTTAGGATTTCTAAAACGGCAGGATACTCATCTCTCATATATAAATAAATTTTACTACAACCTACTAAAAGGGCGGCTATTTGTGCTCCTTCCAGCATTTTATGTGGTTCACTCTCCAACCAAAATCTATCTTTAAATGTACCAGGCTCTCCTTCATCCCCATTAATAGTCATATACCTTATACCATCATAAGAATTGACAATTTGCCACTTTTTATCTGCTGGAAAACCTGCTCCACCTAATCCCCTCAACCCAGAATTCGATAAAATTGAAATGGCAGTTTCTAAATTTAATTTATTATCTATAACATTTTTTAAACAGCTGTAGCCTCCAGTATTTATATAATCAGTCAAATTTTGATATTCAGGGATTTCTGGATTCAACTTTCCCTTTGAAAATTTTACTAATTTTAAAGGAGTCGCATTATCTACAGCTCTTTTGCCAACTTGAGCAGCTGGTGCATTAGCACAGCGACCTATACAAGGAACTTTTTGTATTCTTATCTTATTTTTATCTATTAAATCAGTAAAATTTTTAATCAAGTTTTTTGCACCAAACATCTCGCAAGAGAGCCCATCACAAATTCTTATAGTTAATTCATGACTTATCGTTTCTCCATCCTTTATTATATCAAAATGATGATAAAAAGAGGCAACTTCATAAACTTCAGCTTGGCTAATTTTAAATAATTCAGATAATGCCTTTAAATGCTTTTGACTTAGACAATTAAACTCATCTTGAATTATATGTAGAGCTTCAATCAATTGGCTTCGGTCAAGAGGTAAGTCTCCCAAAATATCCTTTATCTGCTTTTCAGAAATATCATCAGTTTGTCTACCTTTAGGAAGACTAGGATCTCTTTTTATGCCTTTAGTTAATTTTGAGTCCAACAAAACCAATTATCCCCCCCTATTTGAGTACCAATATAAACATGTTTGAAAATAAAGTGTATAAAAAAAAATCAATTATGTACCAAATTTTAACCAAATTTTTTTATCTAAAGTAAAAAAAAAAAATTAATTTTTGTATTATAAAAAAAAAATATAAGTCATTTATTTTTAACTTTAAATTTTAAATTTTCCCATAATTTAGCCATACCTAACGGTTCATATATCATAAAAACTATAATCAAAACTCCAAAAACAACTTGTTCAATTGAGGAAATTATAGTTGCATCAATAGCACCATGAAAAACATTATTACCTACACTATTAAGCAAAACTGGAAATAATAATATGAAAGCGGCTCCAATAAATGCACCGTTTATAGTACCTAGCCCTCCTAAAATAACCATAAATAGAATTTTAAAAGATAGTTTTATGTCAAAAGCCACTGGTTCTAAAGATTTAAGATATGTAAATGCAAACAAAGCACCAGCAACACCACAATAAAAAGCACTTATAGCAAAGGCTTGCAATTTTGTTCTAAGAAGTGAAATTCCCATTGATTCGGCAGCAATATCCATATCACGAACAGCCATCCAATTACGTCCTGTACTACCCCTAGCCATATTGACTGCCAATAAGGTAAGTATAGTAACTACAAAAACAATTACCAAATACATTTCCATCGGAGATGTAAAACTTTTACCCATAATAACAATATCTTGTGCAGTAATAATTCCTGAGGAATCGTAGTTTTTAAACCAACCAAATTTATCAATCATCCAAACAATAAAAAATTGTGATGCTAAAGTGGCAACCATTAAATAAATTCCTCTTACCCTTAGACTAGGCAATCCAAAAAGTATCCCAAAAGCAGCTGCGATTAATCCTGACAGCACTAATGCAACAAAAAAAGGAATATCAGGAACACGTAAAATAAGATTATAACAAGCAAAGGCACCAGCAGCCATGAATCCAGCAGCTCCAAGTGCTAATTGACCTGCATATCCCATAACTATTTGCTGGCCAATTGATGCAAGTGCCAGGCATAACCAAGGGATAAGAATTGAAGAGTACCAATATCCAGATTTTACTGTAACTGGAATTAATACAAAAGCTATAAGCATCAATAACAAAAAATTTATTATGTCACTTTTGTTATATTCCATAAATATTTTATTATTTTTCACAAGAAAACTCCCTTATCATACCCTTCTTATAATCTTTTCTCCAAAAAGACCTTCTGGCCTATATAGAAGAAAGAAAATTGCAAGAACATATGGTGCCCAACCCTCAATTGCACCACCAAAATAAGGGCCAATATATACTTCCAATACCTTCTCGGAAGCTCCAATTATAAGACCGCCTATAATTGCTCCTGGAATAGATGAAAAACCTCCAATAATTAAAACTGGTAAAGCTTTCAATGCAAGATCAACCAAAGCAAATTGAACTCCAGCTCTTGCACCCCACATCATACCAGCTACCAGTGCTACAACTCCTGCAGCCGTCCAAACTAAGAGCATTATATTATTAAGTGGTATACCTATAGAACTAGCAGCACCAGGGTCGTCAGCAACTGCCCTTAATCCTAAACCCATTTTGGTGTATTTAAACAAAAGAGATAAGCCTATGATCAAAAAGGCTGCTACTAAGCCTGCAGTCAAATCCAGTGCACTAACAAAAAGCCCAAAAGTATCAATTATCCACTGAATAGGAAAATCTCCTATACCAAGATCTAAACGTCTTACTTCAACGCCCCAAGCTGCCTGTGCCAAGCCTTCTAAAACGAAACCTAAACCAATTGTAGCCATTAATAATGTATCTTCACTTTGGTTCATCAAGGGTTTCAAAACCATTCGCTCAGTACAATAACCAACTAAACCCATTAATAGTATAGTAACAATAAATGCTACAAAAAAAGGCAGTCCCAACTCCATAAAACCTACAAAAGCGAGTACTGCAAAAAATACCATAGCACCTTGAGCAAAGTTAAATGTAGAAGATGCTTTATAAATTAATACAAAACCTAAAGCTACGAGTGAATACATGGTTCCAGCAAGAAGCCCTGCAACGACAACTTCAATAAAAAATAAAAACTCAGTCATGTGCCACTCCTAAATAAGCATCAATTACATCTTGATTAGCTCTAATTTCACTTGGAGGACCATCAGCAAGTGTTTTTCCGTAATCTAAAACAACAACATTATCTGAAATATCCATTACTACTCCCATGTCATGTTCGATTAAAACCATAGTGGTCCCAATTTCATCATTAACCTTTAGGATAAACCTACACATTTCTCTTTTTTCTTCCACATTCATACCTGCCATAGGTTCGTCTAATAAAAGAACCTCAGCTTCAGTTGCCAAAGCTCTTCCTAATTCTACCTTTTTTTGAAGACCATAAGGTAATTTTCCAACCGGTGTCATTTTAATATCAGCTATTTCAAGAAATTCGATTATTTCCTCACACTTCTGTCGATTTTCTTTTTCCTGATTACGAGCTTTGGGAGTTTGAAAAGCAACTTGAAGAAAGTTTGAATTTGAATGTAATCGTCGGCCCACAAGAATATTATCAAGAACAGACATTCTTTTAAACAAAGCAAGATTTTGAAATGTCCTAGAAATTCCCATTTTTGCAATAAGATTTGGATTAATCTTTGGTAGTAATTTATTTTTAAAAATTATATTCCCTTCTTGTGGCTGATAAATTCCGTTTATACAATTAAGCATCGAACTTTTACCAGCTCCGTTTGGTCCAATAATAGCTTTTATTTCATGTTCTAAAATAGAAAATGATGCATTAGTTATTGCTTTGACTCCTCCAAAACTTAGTGAGATGTTTTTTACTTCTAAAATTGGAGAACCAATCGGAAAATTTCTTTCTTGCGCCATTTTTATCACTTGATTTACTTTCAACTGTTAGTCGTTTTTGATAAACTTTTTATTTCTTTTGAGTTTCCCTCTTCTCTTAGAACATCACGGAAATTTTTTCTCCCCTCTTTTGAAATTCCAAGGTAAAGTTCTTTTACTTCATCATTATCTAAAAGCTCTTCAGCAGTTCCTTTAAGCATCACATTCCCAGTTTCAATAATGTAACCATAATCAGAATTTCTTAATGCTATATTCGTATTTTGCTCTGCCAGAAGAATACTAACACCTTCTTTTGTATTAAGCTCTTTTACGATTTTAAAAATTTCAGCTACTAGTTGTGGTGCTAAACCCATTGATGGTTCATCTAGTAATAGCATTTTTGGTTTAGCCATCATAGCTCTGGCGACAGCCAACATCTGTTGCTCACCACCAGAAGTAAAACCAGCTTGGCTTTTACGCCTATCTTTTAAACGATTGAAGTAGGAATAGATCTTTTCAAGTTCATTTTTCATTTCAGAATTAGTTAGTTTTCTTGAGTAAGCACCAGTTATTATATTTTCCTCTACAGTAAGATGTCCAAAACATCTTCTTCCTTCTAATACTTGAACCATTCCTAAACCAACCATTTCAGTTGGATTTTGATTACTAATGATTGTACCATCATATGTAATTTTACCTTTTGTAACTTTTCCTCTTTCTGAAGCAAGCATTGTAGAAATAGCTTTAAGGGTAGTACTTTTACCTGCTCCATTTCCTCCAAGCAAAGCCACAATTTTGCCTCGTGGTACTGAAAGTGAAACATCATGAAGTGCTGAAATGACACTATCGTACATTACCTCAATATTTTCAATTTTTAATATATCTTCTGAATTATTATTCACTTTATTCATGCCGATCTTTTTATGATATTTTAATCTTAATATAAAAAAGGTGGATCAAAGAAATCAAAAATCATTCAAATATCTTTGATCCAACTATATTTTATAGAAATAATTTTACGGACAAGTCTTAGGCGTAATATTATTTTCTTTTGCAAATTTTGCAGCTGAAACTTCAACTAGATTCCTAATGTAGGCAGGATCCAAAGGAGCTTCCCATCCAGTAACCTGTTCAAATTTTTCACCATTCCACTGCATAACTGCAAATTTACCAGCACCTTCATGATTTGCACATGAAATAGAAAATGGAGCAACCATACCTTTAATACCAATTTCATTAAGACGATCCTCGGTCATATTAAGTGCCTCATAACCATCTCTGAATTCAGCTCCAGTTACAGCTTTTCCTACTTTCCCATGCATTTCCTGTGCATTTTTAAGAGCCTCAATCCACATTACTGCAGCACCAAGTCCTCTATTCCAATATACAGATCCAACTCGGCTTTCATCAGCAAGATTACCTTTACCAGAACCATAGACTTGTTCCTTAATTGCAGCAACTAGAGGGAAGTTATCTCCAGGCAATGCATTAGCAACTGCATAAGTACCTTTTGCAGCATCACCTGCTGGGTACATATCCTCTTCAGCAGCGCCAAAGGTAACATACATCATTCTATCTCTGGGAAAAGCAACACGCGCTGCGTTAGTCATAGCAGTAGAGTTCATACCTGAGCCTGCTCCCCAAAATGTAACCCAATCAGGTTTTTCTTTTCTAATTTGCAACCACTGAGACTGTTGCTCAAGACCAGGAGGTGGTATGGATATTTCTACTAAAGTTACTCCCCAATCTTTAGCAATTGATCTCATAGCAGGAAGTGGTTCTCTGCCATAGGCTGAGTCGATATGAAGGTGAACAATTTTTTTACCTTTCATTTTATCAATACCGCCCTCTTGTTCTGCCATAAATTTCATTTTCACAGCGATCTGAGACCAATAATGACTAGCAGCATTAAAAACCCAAGGCCATACTCGACCATCAGCACCATCAGTTCTTCCATAGCCATACTGAGCTAATACAACGTTGTCTTCTGCCATTCTATTAATTACAGCATAAGCACCTGGTGTACCCAAAGTATCAAATACAACTATTCTTTGACCATCTTTTTCTAACAATCGCTGATAACACTCAACAGTTTTAACTGCGTTATATTCTGTCTCACATTCCTGCCATGTAAGCATAACACCATTAACGCCACCATTCATATTTACATAATTCATGTAATCAATTTGGGCACCATAGTATCCTGTCCCCATCGCTGAGTAAGGACCAACCCTACTACTGGCAATTGGAAAATACTGTTTTTCTTCAGCAATTGAAATGTTTAAAATGAAAAAAGTGGACAAAAAAGTTAAAATAGCTGTAAGAGCTATAGTAAAATTCTTGAAGATTTTAAAAATCATATATTTTGCCTCCCTTAAATTTAAAAAAATCAAACTATAAAATAAAAAAATAATAGTTTAAAAATATGTATTAATAATTGGTCATAAAGAGCTTGGCTGCTACAAAAAAATGTGTTTGCTACCTGGCTATTTGCTAAATGATATTTGAACAACACCTAAACCAAATAGCCATAATTATATATTAATTTAATAAAGTCAACAGCTCTTATATATAAAAAAATAATTTATAAAATAGAATAAAATTAAGAAAATATGTACTTATTAAGAGAATTTAAAATGTTAACAATGTTTTAGGATCAACCCAACCAAATATTTTAATACATTTTCTTATCTAAAACTTAAATAAAACTATATAAATAATTTAAAACTATATTGTTGGTGCCCGAGGAGAGACTCGAACTCTCACACCCATAAAGGCGGCGGATTTTGAATCCGCTGCGTCTACCATTCCGCCACTCGGGCTAATAACTATAGATTAAAAAACATTTTATAATCATAGCAAGTTTCATAATTTAATATCAAGTATTTATTCCTATTTTTGGTTTAGCGATACAAATATATCTGATTTTTATTCCGGGATCTAAACCAATTTCACGATTGTCGGCAGGCGCAGAATTCATGAATCTAGCTGCGTTAATGCACTCATTTTTTGAAATAAAATCGACACCTAAACTTGTAACAGAATGGGAAGTTTCAAATCCTATACCATTCAGCATAGAATAAAAATATAGACCCCATATTATCTTCATGATTCACCAACTATTTTTATAACTTATAAATTAAAATAATATCTTTGTAAAAATTGTAACTTAAAAGCTTTATATTTTAAAATAAAAATATTAAATCACACTCATATACCTGGGTTATTAATTATGATTTTTAAAAATACAAAACTTCTGATCTTAAGTTTCTTACAATCTAAATATGCTATATATATTTTATGTTTACTATCTTTTAGTGAAGCAATTTTCTTTCCAATTCCTCCTGATTTATTGCTAATACCTTTAGCAATAATAAATTACAAAAAAGTTTTTTTACTTGCTTTTCTTACAACACTTTTTTCTGTTTTAGGTGGTTGCATTGGTTATCTAATAGGATACTTGTTTTTTGACCAAATTGGTATCCAAATTTTAAATTGGTTAGATTTGACAAAGCAATTTTCAGTTTTTTCAAATAACTATAACGATAATGGAATTCTAGCTGTCCTATTAGGCGGATTTTCACCTATTCCCTACAAGTTAATCGCAATTATTTCGGGAACCACATCTATGCCATTTTATAATTTCCTATGGGCTTCTATTGTTTCAAGAGGATTACGGTTTTTTTTATTAGCTGTGTTAATTTATTTTTTTAGAAATACTGCCGAACAAATTATTAGAAAATATTTTAATATATTTGTAATTATTATTACAATAATATTCTTGCTGTTAATTATAAGTTTATATTTTATATGAGATCGAGTTATTTAATAAGTATAATTTTTTTCTTTTCTGTTTTTTCATTATTGTTTGTTTTTATACTACAATATGAGTATGGAATACTTCCCTGCAAACTTTGTATTTGGCAGCGCTTACCCCATTTTTTAAATATACTAATAATTTTAAAAATCCTCTCTTCTGTATTTATTCCTAGTTATTTATTCCTTTTAGGAGTACTTAATATGATAGTTGCATTTTTTTTGGCAGGATATCACTACGGATTAGAACAAAACTTATGGAATAATGCTTTTTCTTGTGGTGGAAAACTTGATATAAAAGATTTAAGCACAGAAGAACTCTTAAAAAATTTAAATAATACACCCATAACTAATTGTGAACTAGAGGCCTGGAATTTTTTAAATCTTTCGCTTTCAGGATGGAATATGCTCATAACTCTATTAATGATCATAGGATGGTTTTACTTAATTAAATTAAAAAGATAAATTTATGAAGCTAATTCTGCATCCCAATAAAGAAAATCAGTCCAACTATGGTGCAAATAATTAGGTGGAAATTTTCTTCCTTTATTTAACAATTCCTCAGTTGTCGGTCTAATTGGTTTTTTTAAGAGTTTAAAACTAGACTTACTTATGGGTTTTGAACCTTTTTTTAAATTACAATCACTACATGCTGCTACAACATTTTCCCAAGTAGTCTTTCCACCTTGAGCACGAGGTAATACATGGTCAAAGGTAAGTTCATCAATCGAACCACAATACTGACACTTGAATTCATCTCTCAAAAAAAGGTTAAATCTTGTAAAGGCATTTGATTTGATTGGTTTTATATATTCTTTCAAGACTACAACTGAAGGTATTTTAATTTTTATCGATGGAGAGTTAACGTAAGCATCATATTCTGCAACTACATTTATTCTATCCATAAATACACCTTTTATTGTGTCTTTCCAAGACCATATAGATAAGGGTAAGTAAGACAAAGGTCTATAGTCAGCATTCAAAACAAGTGAGGGATTTTTCCCAGCTGATTTAAAATAATAACTATGAGAACCAGTAGACATAGATATATTTTAATTTCTTAAAAATAAAATTAAAGTAAAATATAACTTTAAACAACAAAAAGATTGAAAAAATTTTCTAATCAAGCTGATTTTATCATTTTTTTTAAGAATTTATTTGCCTCTAATAATCCATCTAGAGAAATTCCATGACCTAAGCCTTTAGAAAAATATTTCTGAACTGAAAAACCTAAACTTTCAAGGTTTTTAAAAGCAATATTTGTCATTTCCATTGGAACAACTTGATCATTATCACCATGAATAAGTAAAATCGGAGTACATAAATTCTCTTTTGGAATATTTTGAGATATATTAATTAAACCTCCTGAAAAATCTATTAGAGCGCTAAATTTTTTTTCTCTTGAAAGTAATGTCTCTAAAATCATCATCGTCCCCTGAGAAAAACCAACCAATATAAAGTCTTCTGTATTAACTCCTGATACTTTCTCTATTTCGTCAATATAATCATTAATTAATCCAATTGAATTCATAATTTCTGTTTCAGCATTTAAATCAAGGCTTCCATCATTGTTTTGTTTAATAGGGAACCACTGGTAACCCAATCCACCCATTTCACATTTTTCCGGTGCATTAGGGGAATAATAGACTGCATCGGGTAATGTATTAATAAATGAATTAGACAATGAAATTAAATCATTACCATCAGCCCCATAACCATGAAAAAAAATTACAACCTTATTTATTTTGCCTGTTATAGAATTCTTTATAGGTCCCGATAAACTTTTACTCATTTTATACCTTTTTCTTAATTTTATTGTAGTAGTCCCAAAGTAAATGTGCAGCTAATGATTTCCATGGGTCCCAGTTTTCAGATATTTTGATCACTTCTTGTTCTGAAGGTCTTTCTTTTAAACCAAAAATTATCTTAATTGCCTCTTGCAAAGCTAAGTCTCCAGAAGGGAAAATATTGGCTTTTCCTAGAGAAAACAAACAGTAAATTTGAGCAGTCCACTTTCCTATACCTTTTATTTGTGTAAGTCTATTCACAATTTCTTCAGAAGATTTTTTTGCTAACTCATTATAATCTATATCTTCATTTGCCAAAGCTTTTACATAAATACATTTTTGCCTGGATAGTCCACGAGATAAAAGGGTTTGTTCATTAGCAGCTAGAATATTAGTCTTAGATAATAGATTACTGTCAATAAACTTATTCCATATACTATTTGCAGCTGTAGTAGAAAGCTGCTGACTAATAATAATTTTTAATAGAGCATCAAAACCTGAGCTTCTTTTTGGAAGAGGAAAATCATTTATCATACTTATTAAGTTTGCAAGGCATTTTTCTTTTTTTGATAAATAATTTAAACCTTGATTAACTTTTTTTTGGGAATTTAGAGTATTTTCGATCATAAAAAACTATTTTACTGGTATTGCTTTTTCTTTTAATAGCTTCCAATTTATGGAATCAATA
This sequence comes from uncultured Alphaproteobacteria bacterium, assembly GCA_902562285.1. Lineage (GTDB taxonomy): Bacteria > Pseudomonadota > Alphaproteobacteria > Rhodobacterales > Rhodobacteraceae > CACIIZ01. The sequence continues at coordinate 45,404 of CACESU010000010.1, forward strand.
ATTGCATCATAACTTGCATCAATTATGTTTGCAGAAACACCAATAGTTGACCACCTAACTCCATTTTTATCTTCACTATCTATTAATACTCTAGTTATTGCTTCAGTTCCTCCGTTCATAATTCGTACTTTAAAATCAACCAACTTCATATCCTCTATAAATGATTGATATGGACCAAGATCTTTTCTAAGTGCAGCAGATAATGCATGAACAGGTCCCTGATCTTTTCCGTTAATATCTAAACTTTCTGCAACGGAAACACGCTCTTGATTCCCTAAATTAATTGATACTACTGCTTCAGAGATTAATGAAAAATGACGCTCTAAATGTTCTCTTTTTTCCATTGTAACTTTATAACGATTAACAGAAAAAAAGTGTGGCATTATGCCTAATTTCTTTCTTGCAAAAATTTCAAAAGAAGCTCCAGCAACATCGAAAGAGTACCCATAATCTTCTTTTTCTTTTATTTCTTCAAGAATTTTGTATAGGCGATCATCATTTTTTTGAATTTCCACACCCGACTCATTCAAGATTTTTAGAAGGTTTGATTTACCTGCTTGATTTGAAACAGGTATTACTCTTACATTTCCAACATCGCTTGGATTGACATGCTCATAAGTTTTTGGATCTTTAATGATTGCACTAGCATGTAAGCCCGCTTTATGAGAAAATGCAGCAGCTCCGACATAAGGAGAAGCCTTATTAGGTACTCGATTCAATATTTCGTCCAGTATTCTGGATAACTTGGTAATATCTTTTAATTTAGTCTTATCTATATTTACATCAAACCTTTCATTAAAATGTTTTTTTAGAATAAGAGTCGGTATGATTGATACCAAATTAGCATTTCCACATCTTTCCCCCAAACCATTAATTGTTCCCTGTATTTGTCTAACTCCAGCATCTATTGCTGCAAAAGAATTAGCAACTGCATTTTCAGTGTCATTATGACAATGTATACCTAATTTGCTACCTGGGATTCCCATCTTGATTATATTTTTGACAATCTCATAAATTTCCTTAGGTAGTGTACCTCCATTTGTATCACATAAAACAATCCAATCTGCTTTTGACTGATGAGCTGCTAATAAACACTCAAAAGAGTATTTAGGATTAGACTTAAATCCATCAAAAAAATGTTCTGCATCAAAAATGGCTTCCTTACCTGAATTAACAAGATGTTTTATTGACTCTTCTATATTATTTAAATTGTCATCATTGGAAATATTGAGGACTTTTTGAACATGATAATCATTTGATTTCCCTACTAAACAAACAGAATTTGTATTTGAATTAACTACTGACGCTAGAATACTATCGTTATTGGCAGATATACCTATTCTTTTTGTCATTCCAAAAGCAGTAAAAATTGAATTAAACAATATGGGTGGATTTTGAAAAAATTCAGTATCAGTTGGATTTGCTCCAGGCCATCCCCCCTCTATATAGTCTAAACCAAGATGATCTAAAGCTTTTACAATTCGGACCTTGTCTTCATATGAAAACTGAACTCCTTGCGTTTGCTGGCCATCCCTCAAGGTCGTGTCATATAAAAAAATTCGATCCATCAGTTTTCCTCTAGAAGTTTTTTGGGATTAAAAAATGGTTTAAGTGTCCATTTTGTATTTTCTCCAAGATCATTAATACTTACTCCTGCTTTTTCAAGCCTATTTCTTATTTCATCAGACTTTCTGTAATCTTTATTATCTCTAGCAGTTTGTCTTGCAAGGATTAAGTCATTTATCAATTCATGAATATTATTTTCGTCAAATTTATTTTTTTTATTACTTTTTTTATTTAACTCGTTAGAAGTAAATCCTAAAAAAACCATCGAATTTATGAACCCATCAAAATCCTCAATTTTTAATAAATTATGCATTTCAGTTAAAACTAGTGGTGAATTTAAATCATCACATAATGCTTCCAAAATTTTCTTTGTGGGTTTTCCATGAATTGGAACATCTTTTTTATCAAACAAACTTAACCACTTCGTTAAGATATTTTGTGCTTCAGAAACCTTACGATTTGTCCAATCTAATGGCTGTCGATAATGCGTAGATAATAAAACAAAACGTATAACAGCTCCATAAATATCTTTTTTCCTTAAATCCTCAACTGTTAAATAATTTCCTAAAGATTTAGACATTTTTTGACCTTCAATGTTAACAAATCCATTATGTACCCAAAAGTTTGCTAGTAGCTTTGTATCATTGGCACAAATACTTTGAGCTAATTCATTTTCATGATGAGGAAATAAAAGATCAATACCACCACCATGAATATCAAAACTTCCACCAAGTAATTCTTTGCACATCGCAGAGCATTCAATATGCCATCCCGGTCGACCATAACCCCATGGGCTATTCCAACCAATATTATTTTTGTCAGCTGGTTTCCAAAGAACAAAATCTAAAGGGTTTTTTTTTCTTTTGTCTATTTCAACTCTATTACCAACATTCATTGATTTTAAATTTTGACGTGACAAAGAACCATAATTATCAAATGAATTTACTGAAAAAAGAACTTCTCCATCGTTTAAGACATATGCATTATTTTTTGACACGAGTTTATCAATCATAGAAATCATCTGTGAAATATATTGTGTAGCCTTTGGTTCATGGGTTGGTTTTAAAACATTCAAATAATCATTATCCTCATTAAACCATCTTATAGTTTCTGATGTAATGTCATTAACTGGTTTATTTTCATTAATTGATCTAGTAATTATTTTATCGTCTACATCTGTAATGTTTCTTACATAAGTTATTGATTTATCATTATATATTAACCTTAATAACCTATATAAAAGATCAAATACAATAACAGGTCTAGCATTACCGATATGAGCCCTATCATAAACAGTTGGACCGCACACATACATTTTTATTTCATTTTTATTTATTGGGTTAAAATTCTCTTTAGACCTAGATTTAGAATTATAAATTTTTAGTTTCATTTTAAACCAGTATAATGTTCTATTACTATATATTAATTACAATAAATAAGAAAATATAACCAATTTTCAATTTAAAATAATAGTTTTTTGATACTAAAAAAATTAAGCTTAAAAATAATACCATTGCTAAAGGATTTCTTATTACTTAAATTAAGTGTTATATTTGTTTTTTGATTTTATAATAGACTAAAATGTATTTAATTTTAAATTTTTATAATTTTTATAATCAGAAAATGTTTCTTAGAAAAATAGTTGTTTCTATTTGTTTACTAGCACTTTGTGCATGTAACACTACAGAACTTAGAAACTATAGCTCAAATCCAAATGACCCTTTTGAAAAAACAAATAGAAAGATTCATGCTTTTAATAAGCATGTAGACGAAACTACCTTAAAACCAGCCTCCAATATATATGGAAATGTAATACCTAGACCAGTACGGTTAGGTGCAGCAAATTTTTATGAAAATTTGCAAGAACCTAAAAGATTTGTTAATCATCTTGGACAGGCGGAATTTATAAAAGCTACTACCGATGTTTCTAGATTTGTTATAAACTCTTCTATTGGTGTATTTGGCATATTTGATGTAGCATCAAGGATCAATCTATTTTCAGATGATACTGAATTTGATGAGACATCTGCTTATTGGGGATTCCCAGTAGGACCTTACTTGGAGTTACCATTTATAGGACCGAGCTCCATCAGGGGATCTATGTCAATACTTGTTGATTATACTTTAAATCCCATGAGTTTATTATCCGGTCCAGCAGAAGGAGCTAGTCTAATTACATTCGGGGCCTTGGATATATTGAATAAAAGGCATGAGTTTGGAACAATGGTTGATACAATTCTATACAACAGTTTGGATAGTTATTACTCAGCTAGGTCAACATATCTACAAACAAGGATTAATGAACCACCAGAACCAATGGAAGATAACTTAGATTTATTTGACCCATATGAAGATTTCTAGATATAAAAGTAATAAAAGTTATAAAAGTAATATAATTAGTTATCTATACCACCACTGAATACTCTACTTTCTCTGATATCCACTTCTTCAAGTGTACTTAGGATTTCTGCATTAACAGGTCCGTTATTTTCTTTAAATAATCTGTTAGCTTGCCTCAATCTTGCTCTATCAAGGGCATTTCTAATTGATCTAGCATTAGCAAAATGAGGTTGTTCTTTTCTCAAATTAATGTATTCAATAAAAGCATCTTTAGCAGATTTTGTTAAATAATAATTTAGTTGATCTAACATTGAAGACCCAATATCAAGAAGTTCTGGAGTTGAATAATCTGGAAATTCAATATGGTGTGCTATTCTAGATCGAAAACCTGGATTACTTTCAAAAAATGTATTCATTCTATTTTTATAACCAGCAAGAATTACTACCAAATCATCTCGGTTATTTTCCATTACCTGGAGTAAAATTTCAATTGCTTCCTGGCCATAATCCCTTTCATTTTCAGGTCTATATAGATAATACGCTTCATCGATAAAAAGAACTCCTCCCATTGCTTTCTTTAATACTTCTTTAGTTTTAGGAGCAGTATGACCAATATATTGACCAACCAAATCATCTCTTGTAACTGTAACTAGATGACCTTTTCTGACATAACCTAGCTTATGTAATAACTCAGCCATTCTAAGTGCAACAGTAGTCTTACCGGTTCCCGGATTTCCTGAAAAACTCATATGTAAAGTAGGAGTTTCATGAGCAAGACCTAATTTTTCTCTTGCTTTTTCAACTAATAGTAAAGCCGCAGTTTCCCTTATTCTAGTTTTTACAGGTTCTAAACCAATTAAACTTTTATCTAAGTCAACTAAAACTTGCTCCACGCCAGTTTCTACTAACTCGGCGTGGAGATCAATCTTACCTAAATGACTATTCTTATTTTCAGATATATTGTTATTTGTCAATTTTCTAAACCTTAAAATTTATAATTTAAATTATAGACTAATATCGTTTGCCTTCAGGTTTATCTGTAGCATAAGATTTTATAGAATATCGCATAGATCTACCTTTCACTTCTTCTCTAGAAACATGAAATCCAGGTTCATCTTTTGGTCTATTGACTATGAAAGAAAGTTTAATACTCTCCCAGCCGTGGGTAGAATCAAATGCAATTACTCTGATGTAATAATCTCCAAATTGTTTTCTACATTCATTTACTTCAAAAACAACAGCAGCGGCATCAGGATTATCAAACATTGGATGCCCCCACATTTCCCAATAGGTATTTCTTGGGTGTGGGTCATCAGTATACTCGACACTAACTGCCCAACCATTATCTATGCAATATTGAACTTGTGTATGTATCTCAGCGTCAGTTAAATCAGGCAAAAAAGAAAATGTTCCTTGTCTTAATTTCATAATTAATTCTCCTTAGGATGTGGTTGGGGTTACGACAAAATCAGGAGCATCAGTAGATTCATAATTAAATGTAACTCCTTTCCAAACGTCTAAAGCTTGTTTTAATGGTGTGCAATTTTTGGCAGCTCTGGCAAGAATTTCAGGGCCATTCTGCAAATAATCATCTCCAGCATTTCTTGCAAAAATCATAGCTTCAAGGGCTACTCTATTTGCTTCAGCACCAGCTTGAATACCTTGAGGATGACCTATTGTTCCACCACCAAATTGTAACACAACGTCTTCACCAAGATAATGTATTAATTGATGCATTTGACCAGCATGTATGCCACCTGAAGCAACCGGCATCATTTTATTTAATGAAGCCCAATTTTGATCAAAGAAAATCCCCGTTTGTAGTGATTGCGGATTATATTCTTCTCTCATTACATCATAGAAACCTTTTGTAGTTGCTGGATCACCTTCAAGTTTACCAACAACGGTACCAGCATGAATATGGTCTACTCCAGCTAATCTCATCCACTTAGCTATTACTCTGAATGAGACACCATGATTTCTTTGTCTGGTGTATGTTGAGTGCCCAGCTCTATGCAAATGCAATATCATGTCGTTATCTCTAGCCCAATTAGCCATAGATTGAATTGCAGTGTAACCAATTACGAGATCTATCATTATTATAACAGAACCTAAATCTTTCGCAAATTCAGCTCTTTTGTACATTTCTTCCATTGTACCAGCAGTTACATTTAAATATGTTCCTTTAACTTCGCCTGTAGCTGCAGAAGCTCTGTTTACAGCTTCCATACAATATAGAAATCTATCACGCCAATGCATAAAAGGTTGAGAATTAATATTTTCATCGTCTTTAGTAAAATCTAATCCACCTTTCAAAGCTTCATAAACAACACGTCCATAATTTCTTCCTGATAAACCTAATTTAGGTTTGACTGTTGCACCAAGAAGTGGGCGTCCAAAACAATTTAATCTCTCTCTTTCTACAACTATACCTGTTGCAGGTCCATTGAATGTTTTTATATAAGCTACAGGTAATCTCATATCTTCTAATCTCAAGGCTTTTAATGGCTTAAAACCGAAAACATTACCAATAATAGAAGCAGTTAAATTTGCAATTGAGCCTGGCTCAAAAAGATCTAAATCATAGGCTATATATGCAAAATATTGACCTGGGGAGTTTGGTACTGGGTCTACTCTATATGCTTTTGCTCTGTATTTTTCACAAGCTGTTAATCTATCTGTCCAAACTACAGTCCATGTAGCAGTAGAACTTTCACCAGCTACAGCAGCTGCAGCCTCAATTGGATCAACCCCATCCTGTGGGGTAATTCTAAAAAGAGATATTATATCTGTATCTTTTGGTTCATAGTCAGGTTCCCAATAACCCATTTTTTTATATTCAAGAACCCCCGCTGAATATCTTGCTTTCGCAGTTAACTTTTCAGATCCATCTGGCATTATTTTTCTCCTATATTTATTAAGTTAATTAGTTTAGAGTTTTAGGGTTTAATTCGCCCTTACTATACTGCCTAGCCATTTCATCCATTGGCTGTACAATGATTTTTGAAGCATTCCCACTTGTTCCAAAACGTTCAAAACGATCTCTACATAAATCTTCCATTTCTTTCATAGCCGGTATTAAAAATTTTCTAGGGTCAAACTCATTTGGAGTCTCAGTTGCTATCTTTCTAAACTGACCTGTCATTGCCATTCTACAATCAGTATCAATATTTACCTTTCGTACTCCAGACCTTATACCTCTTTCGATTTCTTCTACAGGAACACCATAAGTTTGTGGCATTTCACCTCCATTTTGATTGATTAGGTCCTGTAAATATTGGGGAACTGACGATGAACCATGCATGACTAAATGAGTATCTGGTATTTTTGAATGTATTTTTTCTATAACAAGCATTGCTAAAATGTCACCATCTGGCTTTCTGCTAAATTTGTAAGCCCCATGGCTTGTACCACAGGCAATAGCTAACGCATCAACTTTTGTTTTTGAAACAAAATCAGCTGCCTGATCAGGATCTGTTAATAATTGATCATGATTAAGTTTACCCTTAGCTCCAGATCCATCCTCTTCTCCAGCCTCACCAGTTTCTAAACTGCCTAAAACTCCTAACTCTCCTTCAACTGAGGCTCCAACATGATGTGCTGATTCAGTTACCTTAGAAGTTATTTCTACGTTATATTCGTAAGTAGAAGGAGTTTTCATATCTGCTAATAAAGAACCATCCATCATAACTGAAGTAAAACCATGTTTTATAGCAGAAAAACAAGTTGCTTCGTTATTCCCATGATCTTGATGCATACATATAGGGATTGATGGATACATTTCAGAAAGAGCTTTTACCATATGACTTAACATAATATCTCCAGCATAAGTTCTAGCACCCCTACTAGCCTGTATAATTACTGGAGCATCTACTGATTGGGCAGCTTTCAAAATTGATAAACCTTGTTCCATGTTGTTAATGTTAAATGCAGGTACAGCATATGAATTTTCAGCAGCATGATCCAAAAGTTGACGCAAAGTTATTAAAGCCATAAAGTTCTCCTAAGTTACTTATAAATTAAAAATTTTAACCAGATTTTTTTGATCGTTCTATTAATCTTTTTATAAGAGGTGTTAATATAAGTTGCATGGCAAGGTCTAGTTTTCCGCCAGGTATAACGATAGAATTAGCTCTACTCATCCAACTATCATGAATCATTGAAACAAGATAAGGAAAATCAATACCATGAGGATCTCTAAATCTTATTACAACAATACTTTCATCTGCAGTAGGTATCCATCTCGCAATAAATGGGTTTGAAGTATCTACAACAGGAACTCTTTGGAAATTTATATCTGTCTCGGTAAATTGGGGGCAAATGCAATGTACATAGTCATGCATTCTTCTTAAAATCGTATCGGTCACTGCTTCAGTAGTGTAACCTCTTGAATCAGTATCTCTGTGAATTTTTTGTATCCATTCTAAATTAATTACTGGAACAACACCAATTTTTAAGTCTGCATATTGAGGAATATTTATATTTTCATATTTTGCGGCACCATGTAACCCCTCATAAAATAAAAGATCAGTGTCACCTGGTAAATCACGCCATTCTGTAAATTCTCCAGAGGGGACATCATATAATTCGCTCTCATGTAAATTATGTACATAGGTACGTGTTTTTGCCGTTCCAGTATCACCGTAATTTTTAAAAGTATTTTGTAAATCTTCCAACAAATTAGCATCATAAGAAAAATGAGAAAATGTTTGATCACCAAGCGAATACCTTCGTTCTAACTCTTTTTTCATTTCTACTCTATTGAACTTATGGAATGCATCACCTTCTATCATTGCAGCTGAAACTTTTTCTCTCAAAAAGATTTTCTCAAAGGTATCTTTTACTGTTGAGGTCCCCGCTCCTGAAGAACCAACTACAGATATTATTGGATGTTTAGTACTCATAAATTATTCCTCGTATTAATTGCTAAACAAACCACGTTTACCAAATAAAGGTGAAACTTCTGCCTCAGGTAAATCATTATATGCTTGCAACCTCGCAATTTCGTTTCTTGAACCAAAAGCGAAGGGAGTTCGTTCGTGAAGTTCACTAACTTCTAAATCAAGTATTCTATTAAAACTATCAGTAGCAGCTCCTCCTGCTTGCTCTATTAGAAAAGCTATAGGTGCGCATTCATATACCATCCTTAGTCTACCTTTTTCATATCCTTTCCTAGAGTCCGCCGGATAAATAAAAATGCCACCTCTTGATAAAATTCTATGTGTTTCTGCAACAAGAGAGGCAACCCACCTCATGTTGAAGTCAATCCCCCTAGGTCCAGATTTTCCTGCTATACTATCGTCTATATAATTTTTCATTCTTTTATCCCAATGCCTTGCATTGGAAGCATTAACTGCATACTCCCTAGTATCTGCAGGTATAATAGTTTCTAACTTTGAATCAATAAAAATATTTTTTTTCCTATCAAGGATAAAAGTTTTCACTCCGTTACCAAAGGTAGCTACAAACATAGTTTGTGGGCCAAATATAACATAGCCAGCAGCAATTTGTTGAGATCCAGGTGCTAGAAAGACTTCATTTATTTTATTATTTTTCAAATGGCTATCAGACAAACTTCGAATAGAAAAAATAGAACCTATGGAAACGTTAGTATCAATATTGGAAGATCCATCCAAAGGGTCTATTGCT
>CACESU010000011.1 GCA_902562285.1 uncultured Alphaproteobacteria bacterium
TAAAAACCTTTCTACAGAATGCTTTCTAAAGTCAGGAGATACATAGCCTATCTTAAGCTTTTTATTAGGAACTTTAGGTTGGGCGAAAGGCTTCCATTTGTCTTTATGAGGAACTCCAAACCTTTGATCAAACTGTTTATAATATTCAAAGATCTCCTCTGCACTTATGTTAGGAGAATAGTTTATATAAAAAAGCAAAGATTGCAAAAAAGCAACTGAATTGATATCCAGTGCTACAGCTATTTTTTGATGGTGAATTGAATTTTTATTATCTCCGACTAAGCTCAGCACGTTACTTAGATTATTGTGAACACCTGCCAGTTTTTCATCAATTCTTAGCACCTTTCTATAATAACAAATGGCTTTATGAAAATCTTGATATTTTCTATAGACATTTCCTAAATTATTGTAGGCTTCTGCAAACTTAGGGTTGATTTTAATGGCCTGTTTCAGGATTTTTTTAGCTTCACTATATTTTTTAAGTTCTGTAAGGGCTAATCCCATACCATTCAAAGCATCGTAGTAATTCGGTTTTATTTGGATAGCTCTTTTATAGTGATCAACAGCTTGCTCATATTCATGGAGCTTTCTATAGATATCTCCCAAATTAGATAAAGCTTCTGCATTACTAGAATGGATCTCAATTGATCTGTTCAAGATAGCTTTAACCTCTTCGTATTTTTCAATACATGTTAGTATAGATCCAAGATTATCAAAAGCCTCTGCAAAGTCAGGTTGTAATTCTATAACCTTTTTGAGGACTTTTTCTGCTTCTTCATATTGTTCATTCTTCCCTAATGCTACTCCTAGATTATTATACGCTTCGTAATACTCAGGATTAAGTTCAATAGCTTTTTCATATTCCGAGATTGCCTGACTATATTCCTCCATCTCTTTATAGACGTTGCCTAGGTTGTTATAAGCTTCAGCATAGTCTGGTTGAAGTTCTATGGCTTTTTTAAGATTAGATTTAGCTTCTTGATATTCACCAACATCAATGAGTGCAGCTCCTAGATTGTTATACGCATGAGGATGATGGGGACGAAGTTTGATTACCTTACGAAAATGTTCGATGGCAACCTCTTTATGACCCTTTGCAAATGAGATTGCTCCTACAATGTTATGAAGGACAAAAGTATGGGGATACTCTTTAATTAACCGAGAAGACCGAGATAAAACATCATCAAACTTACCCTGATGATAAAGGGTGGTGAGAGCATTAACGACTTCTTTAGGGGCGATTTTTTGATTTATCTTTTCAAGCATAGGGGTCTATATTGCAGGTTACTAATCCTATCCCTTCGCAATTATTATACCATATGTGAACCTACAAAGTAATGTATGTAGAGAAAAATCTTGATACAGTAAAGGGGATAAACTTTATTTGGTTCAATGCATTAAAATGTAATCCTTTTTGATTAGATTATGTGTTACCTTGTCACTTGCGAATAGCTAATCAGTTTTGCTATACTACCTAAATTGTTTGTATTATATCTACATTTTCAATACTTCTTCTACTTTTTTGGGGAGGATTATTAGGTGCTAGATGGATATTTAAAACTGTTAGAAATAACAGAGAGAATATTAGAAACTTTATCTACAATGCTTACAACTTACCTGAAACTACTTTTCAAAAAGTAAAAGTAAGTGTTAACAGGAATAAGTTTAACTAATCTTATTTAACCTGTTTTCTGTGTGTACCCTTTTGGATAGTTATTATACTAAAATCTTTTATTTTTAAGCATATAAGGAGAAATGATAAAAATGGTGGAGCCAAGGGGGATCGAACCCCTGACCTCTTGCATGCCATGCAAGCGCTCTCCCAGCTGAGCTATGGCCCCGAACTTTGAAATAATATTAATCAAAAAAAATTAAATAAAAAGATAAAAATTCATTTTATAGAATTTGGTTCAACTTTCATCTTCTTCTTTAGTTACATCTGGAATTACACCAATTGGGGTTGAATCATCATCTTCTTCTTCTAGTAAGTTATCTTCCAAATCTACACTAGAGTTAGCCTCTTCTTCTAATTCATCATCTAAAATAATATCTTCAGGTTCAATCCCTTCAATTTCAGAAGAATTTTTTTCATTAGTTGATTTTTTGGGCGATGTATCTTTTGTAGATTTTTTGAATACTTCCATTATAGAATCTAGGCTGAAAGTATGTCCGCAATTAGGACATAGTAAGGGATCTTTGTTTAAATCATAAAAACGCGTATCACATTTTGGACAAGTACGCTTTTTTCCCCAGGATTCTTTTGCCATTTAATTTCCTTTGATTGTTGTTTGCAATGATCTGCCATAACTATGTTAAGTTGTCAAAAACTTAAATGAAATTTTCTAAAAAAAACATTTAATTTGTTTTTCTAAGTATAGTTTTGCTATAATTACCAACTGATTATATTTATTTTTTAGTAAGGTTAAATAATGACTTTTTACAGTCCGGAGTTTGATAGATATATACACGTAAATAGAAAAAATAAGATTCGTAGACTTTCTTTAAAGGTTTGTAGAGTTACTGGTAAAATTTCCATTAATGCATCATTGTATTTACCTAATTTAGATATTATTAATTTTTTTAATAAAAATCGTAGCTGGATATCTAAGCAACTTAGTAAATGTGTAGTACCAAAAATTGTAGATAAAGGCTTAATGCTACCTGTTGAGGGAAATTGTTATGAGATAGTTTCAAATAAAAATGTTTCAACAATAAGATTTCTTGAATCAAATAAAATTTGCTTGCCTAAAAATATTATAAATGTAGGCCATGCAGTACAAAAATTTCTTATTGAATATTGTCAGTCAATAATGACCCCATTTATTATTAAAAAATCGAATTTATTCAAAAAAAAAATTCAAAAAATAAGTTTTAAAGATACTAAATCGAGATGGGGGTCTTGTTCTTCTAAGGGATCAATAATGCTCAATTGGCGTCTTATAATGGCTCCTCCATCTGTTTATAAATATGTGATAATTCATGAATTGTCACATTTAGTCCATATGAATCATGGATATCTTTTTTGGAAACTTGTAGGTGAATTACACCCTAGTTATATGAATGACAGAGAGTGGCTAAACAAAAATGGTCACGAAATCAGAAAATATGTATTCTAAAATAATATGTTCATTTGACATTTAAAAATTTTTGTGATCACAAAGAGATATGAATAGAGAAATTAATACTAGGGATGTAATATTACCTACGCATGAAGTAGTATACAGAAGTCTAAGATCAGAAATTCTTGGTGGTTGTTTAAATCCTGGACAAGTTTTAACTCTAAGATCTTTAGCTAAAAAATTTAGGGTCTCGGTAATGCCTGTTCGCGAAGCAGTTAGAAGATTAGTAGCAGAAGGAGCGCTACAAATTTCTTCTTCAGGTCGAATTTCTACTCCCATTCTAACAAATGAAAGAATTGAAGAACTTGCCAGTTTGAGAGCAATTTTAGAACCTGAGTTAGCCTCAAAGTCGCTACCAAGGGTTCATGATGCTCTTATCGATAGATTAGTTTTGATAAATGGTAAAATAGAGGAAATGATAGTTAAAAAAGACGCTGTTGGATATGTTAAAAGCAACCTCGAATTTCATCGTACATTATATTTAAGAGCTCAAGCACCCAGCACTTTAGCATTAGTTGAAACAGTATGGTTACAATATATTCCAACTATGAGGGCACTTTATGATGATACATCTAAGAGTCAGGCACCTAATCATCACAGAAAAATATTATCAACACTTAGAGTAGGTGATGAACCAGGCTTAAAGCTAGCTGTGAGGGCCGATGTTACTAATGGTTTAAGAATGCTACTAGAGGTTTAAATAAACTTATGAATGTATAGCTCCGTCTCCACAAGCAAAAGCTGCTTCTCTTACTGCTTCTGAAAAAGTAGGATGTGCATGACAAGTTCTAGCCAAGTCTTCAGCACTTGCCCCAAATTCCATTGCTACACAAATCTCATGTATTAAATCCCCAGCAGATGGACCTATTATATGACCTCCTAAAATTCTATCTGTAGTTTTGTCCGATAAAATTTTTGCATAACCGTCTGCTGAAAGACAAGCTTTTGCACGTCCATTTCCCATAAATGAAAATTTTCCAACTTTATAACTCTTATTTTCTTTTTTTAGTTCTTCTTCTGTTTTACCTACACTTGCTACTTCTGGAGATGTATATATAACGGAAGGAATAATATCATAATTTACATGCCCCGATTGACCAGCAAGCATTTCTGCAAGCGCTATTCCTTCATCTTCTGCTTTATGAGCAAGCATTGGTCCACTTGTTACATCACCTATTGCGTATATTCCATCGATATTCGTTTTTAAATTTTCATCAGTTATAATTTGACCAAATTGATTTAATTCAATTCCTACTTTTTTAAGATTAAGTCCATCAGTAAAAGGTTTTCTTCCTGTTGCAACCAAAATGATATCAGTATCAAGTTCTTCTATTTTTTTACCATTTCTTAATGAATATTCGACAATGAGACGATCTCCTAACTTTTTTGTAGCTTGAACACCTGCTCCTAAGATAAATTTTATTCCCTGCTTACTTAAAATTCTTCTAAACATTTTTGATGTTTCTTTATCGAGACCAGGGGTAATTTCTTCTAAGTACTCTAATACTGTCACATCTGTACCTAATCTTGAATATACTGAACCAAGTTCTAACCCTATAACCCCAGCTCCAACTATTATTAATTTTTTTGGTATTTTTGTTAGAGACAAAGCTCCTGTTGAAGAGACGATAGTTTTCTCATCAACTTGTATTCCTTTTAATTGAGAGGGTTCTGATCCTGTTGCAATTATTATAGATTTAGATTTAAATTTTTGATTATTTACTATTAATAAACCAGGTTCTTTTATGGATGCCCATCCGTTGATTAAATCTATCTTATTTTTTTTAAAAAGAAACTCTATTCCTTTTGTATTCTGACTTACAATATCATTTTTGTATTCAAGCATTTTACCCCAGTTAACAGTCATTTTTCCTGTTTCTATTCCAAGTTTGGAAAAGTTATGATTACTTTCTTCAAAAAGCTCTGAGGCATGTAATAATGCTTTAGATGGAATGCATCCTATGTTTAAACAGGTCCCACCCAGAGTATTTTTCCCCTCAATGCATGCTGTTTTTAAACCAAGTTGAGCACACCTAATAGCACATACATATCCGCCTGGGCCCGACCCGACAACTATAACATCATAATCTGACATTTTCTTATCCTCTCCTAAACATCCATAAGTAAACGATGTGGGTCTTCGAGCATTTCTTTAACTCTTACTAAAAAAGTAACCGCTCCCTTCCCATCAACTATTCTATGATCATAACTAAGTGCTAAATACATCATGGGTTTAATAAAAATATTACCATCTATTGCAATTGGTCTTTCTTGAATTTTATGCATGCCAAGAATTCCAGATTGTGGATAGTTTAAAATTGGTGAAGACATTAGGGATCCATAGACACCTCCATTAGATATAGTAAAAGTACCGCCTTTCATATCATCCATTGAAAGTTTTCCATCTCTTGCTTTTTTTCCTAAATTACTAATTGATTTCTCTACCTCTGCAAAACTCATTTTATCAGCATTCTTTATAACTGGGACTACTAGACCAGTAGGTGTTCCAACTGCAACGCCCATATTTACAAATTGATTAAAAACTAAGTGATCCTCATCTATTTGAGCGTTAACTTCTGGAACTTCATTTAGTGCATGGCAACATGCTTTAACAAAGAAAGACATAAAACCTAACTTTACATTATGTTTTTTTTCAAAAACTTCTTTAAATTTACTTCTAATTTTCATTACACTTGACATATCAACTTCATTATAGGTCGTTAGCATTGCGGCAGTATTTTGAGCTTCTTTCAAACGTTTAGCTATTGTCATACGTAATCTAGACATTTTAATTCGTTCTTGGTGCTTAGACGTATCAACCTCATTTTCTTGTATTTGATCATTTAATTGGTTTTCTGACCTATTTGTACTACTTTCAGAGTTTAAAACAGCTAGTACGTCTTCTTTCATAACTCTTCCATCTCTTCCTGTACCCACAACATTCTTCTCATTAATTTTATTTTCATTCATAAGTTTTTTTGCGGAAGGAGCATTCTCAAAATCCTTAGTATCATTACTTATTTGTATTTTGTCATTCGATATAGAAGATATTTTTTGACCATTATTATTTTCAGTTGGTTGAATTTCACCTTCCGAAATTATTCCTAGTATTGCATCAAGTCCAACAGTTTCACCTTCATGGGCAACTATTTCTGAAAGTATTCCCGAGACAGTTGAGGGTACTTCAACTGTGACTTTATCAGTTTCTAATTCGCATAACATTTCATCGATAGCTACTGAATCACCAGGCTTTTTAAACCATGTTGCAACAGTTGCTTCAGTTACACTTTCTCCTAGGGTAGGTACACGTATTTCAGTCATTTTTTACCTCAATCAATAGTAAGTGCTTCATTAATTATCATTTCTTGCTGTTTTTTATGCTGAGTAGCTAAACCAGTTGCAGGTGAAGCAGCTGCAGCTCTTCCAATATATCTCGCTCTTTTATATTTGGCCTTCACTCTATTTAAGGACCATTCCAAATTAGGTTCAACAAATGACCAGCCCCCCTGATTTTTGGGTTCTTCTTGGCACCACACAAATTCTGCATCTTTAAATCTACTTAATTCTTTGATAAATGATAATGCTGGGAACGGATAGAATTGTTCAAGTCTTAATAAGTATATATCAGAAATTTCCCTTTGTTCTCTTTCATTTAAGAGATCAAAATAGATTTTACCCGAGCAAATAATCACTCTTTTAATTTTTGAGTCTTTTTGTAACTTTGTTATTGAATTCCCTTTTTCAGCATCATCCCAAAGAACTCTATGAAAAGTAGAACCGTTTACAAAATCCACTTTACTAGAAACAGCACGTTTATTTCTAAGCAAAGATTTTGGACTCATTATAACTAAGGGCTTTCTAAAGCTCCTATACAGTTGCCTTCTTAAAATATGGAAATAATTTGATGGTGTTGTGCAATTAGCTATTATCCAGTTATCTTCAGCACATGCTTGTAAAAATCTTTCTAACCGTGCTGAAGAGTGTTCAGGACCCTGCCCCTCATAACCATGAGGGAGAAGCATTACCAATCCTGACATTCTCAACCATTTTTTTTCACCAGATGATATGAATTGATCAATCATAATTTGTGCTCCATTGGAAAAATCACCAAATTGGGCTTCCCAAATTGTTAATGAATTTGGTTCTGCTAGGGAATAACCATACTCATAGCCTAAAACAGCATATTCAGATAGCATAGAGTCTATAACTTCATAGTGTTTTTGATTTTTTGAGATGTTATTTAAAGGATAGTACCGCTCTTCTGTTAATTGATCAATAACAGCACTATGTCTATGGCTAAAAGTACCCCTTGTACAGTCTTGACCAGATAATCGAACAGGATAACCTTCCACTAATAGTGAACCGAAGGCAAGAGCTTCAGCTGTAGCCCAGTCAATATTTTTACCTGAGGTTAGTTGCTTTTGCTTATTATCAAGCATTCTTTTCACTGTTTTGTGAGCATTAATTTCATTTGGAATTTTAGTTAACGCTTTCCCAATTTCATTAAATTTTTGAATTGAAATAGAAGTTTTGCCCCTTTGATATTGGCCATCTTTTATTACAGCCTCTTTTGTATATTTTCCTAGCCCAGACCATTTACCATCTAACCAATCAGCTTTATTAGGTTTATAACTTTTTGAATTTTCAAATTCTTCAGAAAGAAATTTTTGAAAATTTATTTTTAAGTCTTCTATTTCACCTTCTGGTACTAAGCCTGCTATAATAAGTTTCTCTGAATACTGCTGTAAAGTAGTTTTATGCTTTTTTATTTTTGAATACATCTTTGGTTGCGTGAACATCGGTTCATCACCTTCATTATGTCCAAATCTTCTGTAGCAAAATACGTCGATAACAACATCTTTATGAAACTTTTGTCGAAATTCCGTCGCTACTTTTGCTGCATGAACTACAGCTTCTGGATCATCACCATTTACATGAAAAATTGGAGCCTCTACCATTAATGCTATGTCAGTTGGATATGGAGAAGATCTTGAATTATGTGGTGCTGTTGTAAACCCAATTTGATTATTAACAATTATGTGTATAGTGCCACCAGTTTTATGTCCTTTTAATCCTGATAGTCCAAAGCATTCTGAAATGATACCTTGTCCAGCAAATGCAGCATCACCATGCAGTAAAACAGGCAAAACTTGTACTCTATTGCTATCGTTAAGCTGATTTTGTTTTGCTCTTACTTTTCCTAAAACTACAGGGTTTACAGCCTCTAAGTGACTAGGATTAGCTGTTAAAGACAAGTGAATTTTGTTTCCATCAAATTCTCTGTCAGATGATGCTCCAAGGTGATATTTTACATCACCAGATCCTTCAACTTCCTCTGGTTTGTAACTACCACCTTGAAATTCATTAAAAATTGCTCTGTATGGTTTCCCCATTACATTTGCTAAAATTGATAAACGTCCTCTGTGAGGCATGCCAATAATTATTTCTTTTACGCCAAGATTACCGCCTCTTTTAATGATTTGCTCCATTGCCGGTATTACTGCTTCGCCACCGTCTAATCCAAATCTTTTGGTTCCCATATATTTTATATGCAAAAACTTTTCAAATCCTTCTGCTTCTATAAGCTTATTAAGAATTGCTTTTCTACCTTTTTGAGTAAATTCTATTTCTTTACCCAATCCTTCAATTCTTTCCTTTAACCAAGCAGATTCTTCAGCATTAGAAATATGCATATATTGAAGTGCAAAAGTACCGCAGTAAGTTTTCTTTACAATTTGTGATATTTGATTCATCGATGCTTCTTCAAGACCTAAAACTTTATCTAAGTAAATCTGTCTATTCATATCTTCTGAATTAAATCCATATGTTTTAGGATCTAATGCTGGGTCTAAGGTTTTTGTTTCAGTTGAATTAAGTGGGTCTAGATTTGCAGCCAAATGTCCTCTGACCCTGTAAGCACGAATAAACATTAATGCCCTTATACTATCAAGTACTGACGTTTTGATATCAAATTTTTGTGACTTAATAACTTTATTATTAATTTTTTTATTCTCATCAAGATTACTGCACTCGCCCCACTGTCCATCAAATGCTGCTATTTCTTCAGTAACATTAGTTGGAGGCCAATCTCGTCTAAACCATGAAGGTTTTATTTTTATTTCATCTTTAGAACTTGGAATTTCGTGAGAAAGGTTTTTGAAAATGGTAATCCATTTTTCATTTAATATTTGGGGGTTAGATATATATGTATCATACATCTGTTCTAAATTTTGTAGACTATTTATATCTAAGCTATTTACTATTTCTGTCAAATTGTCGGTAGCTTTACTCATCTTTTACCTATTTTTATCGTCTCGATTATTTAAAATTTTTAATTGCAGTACTTACTGCTGTTCCAAGTTCTCCAGGACTTTCTGTAACAATAATTCCAGCAGATCGCATAGCTTCAATTTTATCTGAAGCTCCGCCCTTACCACCAGCAACTATTGCACCCGCATGACCCATTCTTCTGCCAGGGGGGGCAGTAATTCCTGCAATAAATCCTGCGATAGGTTTTGATCTACCTTTTTTTCTTTCATCTTTAATAAATTGAGCTGCTTCCTCTTCTGCAGTTCCTCCAATTTCTCCAATTAATACAATGCTTTTAGTTTCATTATCAGATAAAAATAATTCAAGAACATCAATATGCTCTGTTCCTTTAACAGGATCTCCTCCTATTCCAACGCATGTTGATTGACCCAATCCTATTTCTGTAGTTTGAGCAACTGCTTCATAAGTAAGTGTTCCAGATCTTGAAACTACCCCTACACTTCCTTTTTTGTGAATGTGTCCTGGCATAATCCCTATTTTGCACTCTTCAGGAGTAATTACACCTGGACAGTTTGGCCCTATTAAACGTGATTTTGAACCATGTAAAGCTCTCTTTACTCTTACCATATCTATAACTGGTATACCTTCAGTAATACACACAATTGTTTCTATTTCAGAGTCTATAGCTTCAAGTATTGCATCTGCGGCAAATGGTGGAGGTACATAAATCACTGTGGCATTGGCTTTGGTTTTTAATTTTGCATCATAAACTGTATCAAAAACAGGTAATCCTAAATGTTTTTCTCCACCTTTACCAGGTGTAACTCCCCCCACCATATTAGTACCATAGTCAATAGCTTGCTGAGAGTGAAAAGTTCCCTGTGAACCTGTGAAACCTTGGCAAATTACTTTTGTATTTTTATTTATAAATATTGACATTTTAATTACCTTTCACTGCTGAAACAATTTTCTTTGCAGCATCAGAAAGATTATCTGCAGCAATTACATTTAATCCACTTTTATTTATTATATCTTTACCTTTTTCTACATTTGTACCTTCGAGTCTGACGACTAAAGGAACTGAAAGACCAACATTTTTGACAGCCTCAACTACCCCTTCTGCAATAACATCGCATCTCATTATTCCTCCAAAAATATTTACTAAAATTCCTTTAACATTTTTATCTGAGGTTATAATTTTAAAAGCTTCAGTTACTTTCTCTTTAGTAGCACCTCCGCCTACATCCAAAAAATTTGCTGGTTCAGAACCGAATAATTTAATTATATCCATTGTGGCCATTGCTAGTCCTGCTCCATTAACCATACAGCCAATTTCACCGTCTAGGGCAATATAATTTAGGTCAAATTTAGAAGCAGCCAGTTCTTTTGGATCTTCTTCAGTTTCATCATGAAATGCAAGTACAGAAGGTTGTCGATACATTGCATTACTATCAAAACCCATTTTGCAATCTAAACAGAGTAATTTTTCGTCTTGAGTGAGAATTAGTGGATTTATTTCTAACATCTCACAATCTTTTTCATTAAATAATTTGAATAAAGTTTGAACTAAATGTACACATTGCTTAATTTGTTTTCCCTTTAAACCTAGTGCAAATGCAACTCTTCTACCATGAAAACTAGATAGTCCTGAAGCTGGATCAACCGTAAATTTGATTATTCTTTCTGGAGTTTTGTCGGCAACTTCCTCAATATCCATCCCACCTTCTTTAGAAGCTACAAAAGCTATTCTAGAAGTTGTCCTATCGATCAATACAGCTAAATAAAACTCTTTAGCTATTTGGCAACCATCTTCAATATATATTCTTCTGACTTCTTTCCCAGATCGCCCAGTTTGTTTGGTTACTAAAGTTCTACCAAGCATTTTTTGTGCTTGTTCTGCAGCTTCTGATGCTGATTTTGCAAGTCTAACTCCACCTTCAACTCCAGCACTTTCTTCAATAAACTTACCTTTTCCTCTTCCGCCTGCATGTATTTGAGCCTTAATAACCCATAATGGTCCATCCAATTCTCCCGCTGCCGTCTTGGCCTCTTCTGCCTTATAAATAATTCTTCCATCTAAAACTGGAATTCCATATTCTCTCAAAAATTGTTTTGCTTGATATTCATGGATATTCATTTTCTCACCTAAAGATTAGTAAATTTATTGGTACATCTAAATAACCCAATATTTGCAGTCATTGACTGTATTTTGAAGTAGTTTTTTTAAAAAAAGAGATAAAAGCATAAAAAGTTTTAATTTTGTGATCACAATAAATTAAACGTGATCACAAAATTAAAAACATTTTTTCCTTAAAGGTCCTGATCAATTTTTTTACAGGCATCAATCAGATTTCTCACAGACTCTATAGATTTAGAAAAATTTAGTTTCTCTATTTCATTTAGATTTATTTCAACTATTTTCTCTACACCTTTATTACCAATAATTGTAGGAACACCAACATAAATATCCTTAAATCCATATTCTCCACTGAGATTTGCTGCACATGGTATAATTCTTTTTTGATCTCTCAAGTACGAGTCCGCCATGTTTATTGCTGAGGCAGCAGGTGCATAGAAAGCAGAACCAGTTTTTAACAATGCTACAATTTCTGCACCTCCATCTCTAGTTCTTTGTACGATTTGATCTATTTTCTTTTGGGAAGACCATCCCATTTTAACTAAGTCAGGAATTGGAATGCCTCCAACTGTAGAATACCTAACTAGTGGCACCATTGTATCTCCATGACCACCTAGTACAAAAGTATTAACATCTTTGACTGATACATTAAACTCCTCAGCAAGAAAATATGAAAATCTTCCACTATCTAAAACGCCTGCCATACCTACAACATTTTCTGGTGGTAATCCTGAATATTTTTGTAAAGCCCAAACCATTGCATCTAACGGATTTGTGATGCAGATAATAAAAGAATTAGGAGCATATTTTTTGATACCATCACCAACAGATTTCATTACTCTTAGATTAATACTAAGTAAATCATCTCTACTCATTCCCGGTTTGCGTGGTACTCCAGCTGTTACAATACAAACATCTGAGTCTTTAATATCTTCGTAAGAACTAGTACCAATTATATTAGTATCAAAGGTACTTATTGGAGAGCTTTCAGCAATATCAAGTGCCTTACCCTGAGGTATTCCATCAGCTATATCAAATAAAACAATATCTCCCAATTCTTTTAGTCCTACTAGATGAGCTAATGTACCTCCAATCTGACCTGAACCAATCAATGCAATTTTATTTCGTTTCATTTTTTTTCCTATTAACGTTATTTAAATTAAAATTATTTAAGTAGAGCCCAATCAATATGAATTAATGAATTTTGGTATAGAATCAAAAAGCTAACTAGTTTTAGTTATACTAATAAACAAGAGATGATTGTAGTAAAGATAAAAAAATTTTGATCTAAAAATAATAATTTAATTGTAATATTATTTAAAAAATTAGTCTTCAAGATTTTTAAAGTTCTTTGGTGACAATTAATCACATTGCATTTATTCTATTCAACAATTAAATCAAGGGAAATAATATTGAATGTTTAAACATATGCATAATCGTCCTTTATCACCTCACATAACTATATATAGGCCCCAATTAAACTCTGTACTTTCTATATTGCATAGAATTACTGGGATAGCCTTATCTATAACACTTTTAATATTAATAGGATTTTTTATATCACTAATTTTTGGTGAAGAAATATTTACAATTTTTTCAACTTACTTTAATTCTGTTGTTGGCAAATTAATTATGTTTTTTTCACTTTGTGGTATTTGGTACCATTTTTTTGCTGGGATTAGACACCTATTTTGGGATATGGGTTATGGATTTAACCTTAAATGGGTGGAATTAAGTTCTTATTCAATTTTAGCTTTGACATTTATTTTTGTTTTAACAAGCCTTTTAATTTAAATTTATTTTGGAGTACGAAAATGGGTCAGAATATAGCTAGCACTAGGCATTGGATAAAGCAAAGAGTATCTTCAATCTTACTCATACCTTTGACATTATTATTTTTTTATAATTTCTTAAATGTTTCTACTCTTTCATATGACGATGTTATATCAAATTATAAAAATCCATTTCATTTATGTGTTGCTTTTTTATTTATTACTATTAGCATTTGGCATTTTTATCAAGGTATTGAAGTTGTCTTAGAAGATTATATACATGAGACACATCTTAGGAATTCTACATTAAAAACATTAAAAATTTTATGTTGGTTTCTAACTTTAATAATAACATTAGCTTTTATTTTTTTGTATTGGTTTTGAATTTAGGAGTAACTAATGAATTCATATGAATATGTTGATCATACTTACGATGTAGTAGTAGTTGGGGCAGGAGGCTCTGGATTAAGAGCTACTTTAGGAATGGCAGAACAAGGTTTCAAAACTGCTTGTATAAGCAAGGTTTTTCCAACTAGAAGTCATACCGTTGCTGCACAGGGAGGTATTGCTGCATCTCTATCAAATATGGGACCCGATCACTGGCATTGGCACATGTACGATACTGTAAAAGGTTCAGATTGGTTAGGTGACGTTGATGCAATGGAATATTTAGCTCGAGAAGCCCCAAAAGCAGTTTATGAATTAGAGCATTATGGAGTCCCTTTTTCTAGAACAGAAGAAGGTAAAATTTATCAAAGACCTTTTGGGGGACACACAACTGAATTTGGTGAAGGCCCACCTGTTCAAAGAACATGTGCTGCAGCTGATAGAACAGGTCATGCTATTTTACATACTTTATATGGTCAATCATTAAAAAATAACGCAGAGTTTTTTATTGAGTATTTTGCCATTGATTTAATTATGACTGAAGATGGAGAATGTCAGGGTATAATAGCCTGGAAATTGGATGATGGTACCATTCATAGGTTTAATGCTAAAATGGTAGTTCTTGCTACTGGTGGCTACGGTAGAGCATATTTTTCTGCAACTTCAGCTCATACTTGTACTGGAGATGGTAATGGTATGATTGCGAGACAAAACTTACCCTTGCAAGATATGGAATTCGTACAATTCCATCCAACAGGTATTTATGGTGCTGGATGTTTGATTACAGAAGGAGCAAGAGGTGAAGGGGGCTACCTCACAAACTCGGATGGAGAAAGATTTATGGAAAGATATGCTCCAACTTACAAAGATTTGGCTAGCAGAGATGTTGTATCCAGATGCATGACTATTGAAATTAGGGAAGGTCGAGGTGTAGGTGAAAGAGGAGATCACATACATTTACACTTGGATCATTTGCCAGAAAAAACTTTAGCAGAGCGATTACCTGGAATTTCTGAAAGTGCCAAAATTTTTGCAGGAGTTGATCTAACTAAAGAGCCTATTCCTGTATTACCTACAGTTCATTATAATATGGGAGGAATCCCGACCAATTACTGGGGTGAAGTTTTAAATCCTAGTAAAGAAGATGAAGATTTAGTTCAGCCTGGATTAATGGCAGTTGGTGAGGCAGGATGTGCATCAGTGCATGGTGCAAATAGGTTAGGATCTAATAGTCTGATAGATTTAGTGGTTTTTGGCAGAGCTGCAGCTATAAGAGCAAAAGAAGTTGTGAATAAAGAAAGTTCTAATCGACCTTTAAATTTTAATTCTTGCGATCAGGCAATGGAAAGATTTGATAAGTTACGTCATGCTAAGGGAAATACATCAACTGCAGAATTAAGAAAAAATATGCAAAGAGTTATGCAGGAAGATGCAGCAGTTTTTCGATCTAAAGAAACTTTGGCTGAAGGGTGCAAAAAAATGGAGGCTGTTTCTTCTGGTTTGGAAGATTTATCAGTGAAAGATAGGTCATTGATTTGGAATTCCGATTTAATGGAAACTTTAGAATTAACAAACCTTATGCCCAATGCTCTAACAACTATTTTTTCAGCTGAAGCTAGGCAAGAAAGTCGTGGGGCACATGCCCATGAGGATTATCCTGATAGAGATGATATGAAATGGAGAAAACATACCTTGGCATCTGTTGATCAAAAAAATAAGGTTTTACTAAAATATAGAAAAGTTCATACCAAACCGTTAACAATGGAAGCTAAAGGCGGTATAAATACCAATAAAATTGCCCCAAAGGCAAGGGTTTATTAGTATAGATGGCCAATTTAGTTAAAATATTAACCACTATAAGTTTTTGTTTTTTGTTTGGTTGTGCTGCAAATCAACCTAAACCTCTAACACAAAAACAAATTGAAAGTATTTGCCAAAAGAAGAAAATTGAAGCTACAAAACCTACAACAAATTTATCTTTGGCTACGGGTAGTGAAGGTCCTAAGTACCAAATTGGTATAACTATGAGTAGTGACTATTTAGCGGGTAGAGATCCTAATGAAGTATATAAGCAATGCATAATGTCTTTTAGTTTATAACATAATTGTATGATAAGGAAAAAAAATGGTTGAATTAAGACTCCCAAAAAATTCAAGGATATCTTCAGATGGAGTAGTTTGGGATAAAAAAAAGAATTCTGCAAAAACCTTGAGAAAATTTAAGATATACAGATATAATCCTGATGATCAAAGTAATCCAAGAGTTGATACTTATTACATAGATTCAAATGATAGTGGTCCTATGGTTTTGGATTCTCTCATTTATATAAAAGAAGAAATTGATCCAACACTTACATTTCGTAGGTCGTGTAGGGAAGGTATTTGTGGTTCCTGTGCTATGAATATTGATGGTGTAAACACACTGGCTTGCACACGTGGTTTGAATGAAGTTAAAGGTGATGTCAGAATTTATCCATTACCTCATATGCCAGTTATTAAAGATTTAGTTCCTGATTTAACTAATTTTTATAAACAGCACGCAAGTATAATGCCTTGGTTAGAAACAAAGACAGAAACCCCAGAAGACGAGTGGAAGCAATCTGTAGATCAACGAAAAAAATTAGACGACTTATACGAGTGTGTAATGTGTGCTTGCTGTTCTACTTCTTGTCCAAGCTATTGGTGGAATAGTGATAAGTATCTTGGACCTGCCGCTCTTTTACATGCTTACAGGTGGCTAGTAGATAGTCGTGACGAAACAAGAGATGAAAGATTAAATGAGTTAGAGGACTCTTTTAAGTTATATAGATGCCATACAATAATGAATTGCGCTAGAACTTGCCCAAAAA
The DNA here is from genome assembly GCA_902562285.1 of uncultured Alphaproteobacteria bacterium. Taxonomy (GTDB): domain Bacteria; phylum Pseudomonadota; class Alphaproteobacteria; order Rhodobacterales; family Rhodobacteraceae; genus CACIIZ01. The sequence goes on from CACESU010000011.1 coordinate 16,534, forward strand.
ACTTAAATCCTGCAAAAGCCATAGCAGAAATAAAAAAAATGATGGTTGAAAAGAATAGTAGAAGTAAGCAGAAATAATTTTAACTAGTTAATTTAATTATATTTTACACTTTTTTTCTGAAAACTAGGGAAGCTCCAAAACCAAAAGTTATTGCTATTATTATACAAGCTACTCCATACAATTCAGGTTTTTGATAGGCCAAATAGTTAATCCAATTTTGAACACCAATTTTTTTTACATAAATAATATCTTGCTTTGTAGCCAAAACTTCTTCAAAGCGAATTAAATGTATTTTTACTTTATAATTTCCTTCATAAAGGTTGGTTGGAAAATCAATTTCATTTGAAAAAAGGGTATTTTCTAATAATGTAATGGGTGTATTATTTAGATTATATTGTTTTTTGGCTTTTCCATTTGATATAATGTGATCAATGAATTCCTTTTTTAATTTACTGTCTGATAAATTTATATGTTCAGAAATACCTATTTCGTAAGATCTTTGGGTTTTTATCGGTAATAAATCCTTAAGAGACTTAGTTCCTGAGATAGAATAAAAACTTGGCATACTGTTTAAAGTTTGAATTTTTTTATTTATCCAAAAACCATATTTTTTTTCTTTTTTGAATATATTCATTTTTACTGGTGGACCAATTACTTCAATTACAATATCAAAAGGAGGTTGATCAATTGGCGAAATCTGAGAAACATATTTCTTAATTGCACCGAAAATATGAAACTTACTGCCTGAAAAACTGACATTAATAGAAATTACCTTTTTACTTAAATCTGTAACAAGACTTGGCGGAACTTCTGCACTTCTAGCAGAAATAGAAGATAAATTATAAATAAATATCATTATTATTAATTTATAAAATAGCTTCATTTTATATATCCCTCACAAGACTATAAAATTCTAAAGGAGTTATAAAAAATTCTAACGTTATTTTTAAACACATAGATAACACCAGTATAGCTAACAATATTCTTAGTTGCTCTGCTTTTAATCTTATGCCTATTCTAACTCCTAATTGAGCTCCAATTACTCCACCAAATAAAAGTAAAGAGGACAATACAATATCAACACTGAAATTTTTTACTGCATGCAAATATGTTGTTACACCTGTCACAAAAATTATTTGAAATAATGAAGTTCCGACTACAACTTTGGTTGGCATTCCTAAAATATAAATCATAGCAGGTACAATTATGAATCCTCCACCTATACCCATTATTGACGCTAAAATACCTACAAAAAAACCTATGAGCACTGCTGGTATGGAACTAATATATAAATTAGACGCCCGAAAACGCATTTTGAGAGGGAGGCCTTGTACCCAGGAGTGATGACGCGTTTTTCTTATTTTTATATTTCTTGATTTATAGCTAAGAGTTTTTAAACTTTCAAAAAACATTATTATTCCTATTACTCCAAGAAAAATAACATAACAAAGTTTTATAATCAGTTCTAACTGTCCCATACCTTTGAAAATTCTAAATATTTCAACTCCGAAAATAGAGCCTAATACTCCCCCTAAAATCAAAAGAAAGCCCATTTTTAAATCAACATTTTTCCTTCTAAAATGCGCTATAGCTCCAGAGAAAGATGCACCAAGTATTTGGTTAGCTTCGCTTGCAACAGCGATAGCCGGGGGGATCCCAATGAAGAATAAAAGAGGTGTCATCAAGAAGCCACCACCTACTCCAAACATGCCTGAGAGTATTCCAACAATACCACCTAATCCTATTAATAAGAAAATGTTTACTGAAATTTCTGCAATGGGTAGGTAAATTTGCATTATTTAAACCTGGATAAATAGATTTATCAAAATATATCCAAAATCAATTACGCCTTTATTATATTTTTCGCAACAAAGATATTATAATATTTGAAAGTTTTTTTTCGCTTAATTTGGCTATTTCCTTGGTTTGTTCATGACTTATGTTTTCCTTACTAAGCCCTGCAGCCATATTGGTAATTACTGATATGCCTGCAACTTTTATTTTAAAGTATCTAGCTAATATTACTTCAGGAACAGTTGACATGCCAACTACATCAGCTCCTAAATATTGTATAGCTTTAATTTCTGCGGGTGTTTCAAAAGATGGTCCTGAAAACCAGGCATAAACTCCTTCCTTTATTTTTATATTATTTTCATTTCCTGATTCTAAAATCATGTCATTAATATCTTTATCATAAGCTGAAGTTAAATTCACAAAACGTTCTTCTGAATTTTCTCCTATAAGTGGGTTTAACCCTGAAAAATTTATATGATCTTTTATGATCATTATTGAACCAGTAGGTATATTACTTCTTAGTGATCCTGCTGCATTTGTGAGAACAAGTTTTTCAACTCCTAAATCTTTAAGAATCTTTATAGGGGTTCTCATTGTATCAGCATTTCCATTTTCATAGAAATGTGTTCTACCACTTAAGATAGCGAAAGATTTATTCTTTATGGTACCTATAACTAGTTTTCCAGAATGACCTGTCACGGATGGAAGGTTAAAACCATCTATATCATTGTAATCAATAATAATTTTATCTTTTAAAGGTATTACATTACTCAAGCCAGATCCAAGAATGAATCCGGTTTTTACTACATTAATACCAGCAATTTTTTTAATATCTTTTACTTTTAATTTTGCAGACATTAATTTTCCTTAACATAAGCTTTACCTATTGCCTGAGGTGGTTTCGCATTTCCAACTATTCCAGCTACCACAATAATTGTTACCAAATACGGTGCCATGGCTAAAAACTCACTTGGTATAGGAGTTCTTAATATAGCTAATTTTTGCTGTAGTGAATCTGCAAAGCCAAATAGAAGAGCAGCGAATAGTGCCCCAATAGGATGCCAACGTCCAAAAATCATAGCAGCTAGTCCAATAAATCCTCTACCACCAGTCATCCCTTCATCAAATCTTCCAACGCTACCAAGGGTAAACCATGCACCCCCAAACCCAGCAATCATTCCGCCCATGATTACATGAATAAATCTAGTTTTAATAACGCTTATGCCAAGAGTTTCAGCAGCTTTTGGATGTTCTCCTACTGCTCTTGCTCTTAAACCATAAGCAGTTTTAAATAAATAATATGTACTTATAATCACAATAAAAATACAAAAGTATACAAATATATTCTGCTTAAAAAACACCGAGCCTAAAACAGGAATTTCGCTAAGAAAAGGTATATGTATTGATTTAAAAATTGGTGCATCATTTAGCTCAGGATTACTTTTTAATAAGTGGTTTGTTAAAAAGCTTGTAATTCCAAGGACAAAAATGTTAATTGCAACTCCAGCAATTATTTGGTCTACACGAAAAGTTACAACCAGTGCTGCTAATATGAACCCGAACCCTCCCCCTACTAAAATAGCTAAAATTAATCCAATTAAATTACCAAAAATAGAGCCAAAAAGAGCTCCAGCAAATGCACCTGCTAACAGCATTCCTTCTATACCAATGTTTATTACAGCTACTCTTTCACACATTATTCCTGCCATTGCAGCTAAAGCAATTGGAACTGCTCTTACTACAGTGGCTTGTAACATTCCAGTTAGGGAAAATGATTTACCTGCTGTTGCCCAAACTAAAAAAGCTGCTATTGCCAAAAAAAAGCTTAAGGCCATAAAGATTGTAAAATTTTTGGGGGCTTTAATAATTATTCTGCCACCAAAAAAAGCAATTAATAATGCTGATACACCAATAAAACTATGGGCTGGTAAAATTAAATTTGGAAGAGCAAATGGATCAGTTGGTCTTGATAGTCTAAATGTTGCCTGTCCTTCAACACCATGGCCAAAAAATAAATAAATAAGACTTCCAAAAAAAATTAGAGATAATCCAATTATCATGGACTTTTTGGTTTTAATATTATCAATTTTATTGTTATTTAAATTGTTCATCATTTAGTAATCTTATTTAAAAACCCAAGGAAACAATTTTCTTATCAAAATTGGAGCTGCAATAAATATTATAATCAAAGCTTGAATAACTGTAATTAGGTCTAGACTTACATCTGCGGAAACTTGCATTGCTCTTCCTCCAGCTATTAGAGCTCCAAAAAGTATACTAGAAAATAGTACTCCAATTGGGTGTGCTCGACCTAACAAAGCTACTGCAATTGCGTCAAATCCAATACCGGCGGAAAAACCAGGTGTGGCTCTCCCTAAGATTCCAGATATTTGAGTAGCTCCAGCAAGCCCTGCCAAGAGACCCGCCAAACTCATTGCAATTATTATAGTCATTGAAGAATTTATCCCACCATATTTTGATGCATCTAAGTTCTTACCTACGGCTCTAAATTCATATCCAATAGTTGTATGAAAAATTAACCAATATACAAAAATTACAGCTACTATAGCTATAATAAATCCCATATGCACTCTCAGATTTGGATCTAAATAATTTAAAATTCTTGGTAATTCTGCTGTTTCAAAAATTGATTTTGATATAGGATCATTTCTTCCTTCTTTTTGTATAGCAGGCATTCTGAGAAAAAAATCAAGTAATCTGTAGGCAATTAAATTTAGCATAATAGTAGTAATAACTTCATGAGCTCCGGTTGTGGCTTTAAGCCATCCTGAAATAAAAGCATAACAAGCGCCTAAAAACGCACCAGCTAAAAGAAGAAATAGTAAGTGAAGAAAAAAAGGTAATTGAAAACTAAAACCTATTACAACAGCTGCTATACCACCAAGTATAATTTGTCCTTCTGCTCCTATATTAAATAATCCTGCTCTAAAACCTACAGCTATTCCTAAAGCGGCAAAAATTAATGGTGTTGCAGCAGTAAATGTTTCCGATATAGCTGATAACGAACCAAAAGAGCCAGTAAACAATGCTACTAATGCTGTTAGTGCTATTTGAGTACTTGACCCAGAGACAATTAATAATAGTAAACCTAGGAATATAGCCAATAAAGTTGCAATAACTGGTATAAGAATAATTTCTTGAATAGTTTCACGTTTAGAAAAATAATTACTTAAATAAATAAAAAATTTCACTATTAATTTACCCCAGCCATCGCAAGTCCAATTGTATTTGGGTCTGCATTAGATGGAAATTCTGCAATTACTCTACCTTCATAGAATACGATTATTCTATCTGATAAAGCAATAATTTCGTCTAATTCAGTGGAATTCAATAATACTCCAATTCCTTTGTTTCTAGCCATAACAATTTGATTATGGATATATTCTATTGATCCAACATCAACACCACGTGTCGGTTGAGATGCTATAAGAAGATTAATTGATCTTGACATCTCTCTACCAATTAAAAGTTTTTGTTGGTTTCCTCCTGATAATTTATCTGCACTTATTTCTTCTGAGTTTGTTCTTACATCAAATTTTTCAATAATCCTTTTTGCTTCTTCTTTTGCATTAGACCAATTTAAAGCGATATTATTTGAAAATGTTTTTTCGTAATAGGTATTAAGGATAATATTCTCAGTTAAAGAAAAATCACCAATTAGCCCTTGTTTCTGTCTATCTTCTGGTATGTGTCTAACTCCTAGTTGATGAATTTTTCTTGGTGAAAAATTTTTGCATTCTTTACCAAAATAAGAAATTTTTCCACTTGATATTTTTCTTAGTCCAGTAACTGCTTCAATGAATTCCGTTTGACCATTTCCTTGAACACCAGCAATACCTAGAATTTCATTTTGATGCAGTCTTAAGTCAACATTTGATAATAAAGGTTCTTTATTATCTGATAAAATACTTAAATTATTTACTTCTAATAACACCTCTCCTTTTTCTATATTTTGTCTTGTGGTCTTAAGATTTACTTTTCTACCAACCATTAGTTCTGCTAATTTCTTCTTATTAGTTTTTTTTGGAAGTTCTTCTCCCACAATTTTCCCACTTCTCAAAACATTTATACGGTCACATATCTCTAATACTTCATGTAATTTATGAGTTATAAAGATGATAGCCTTCCCAGCCTTTTTTAAGTTTTTAATTATTTCAAAAAATTCTACTACCTCTTGTGGTGTAAGGACTGCAGTAGGTTCATCAAAAATCAAGATCTCGGCATCTCGAAATAATATTTTTATTATTTCAACTCTTTGTTGTATTCCAACGGGTAATTTTTCAATTAGTTGGTCAGGATCAACATCCAAATTATATTCTGAACTTATTTTTAATATTTTTTCTTTAGCATTAGTTAGATCTATTTTATTAAATATAGTTGTAGGCTCAGTACCCAAGATTATGTTTTCTGTAACTGAAAAAACTGGCACCAACATGAAATGTTGATGAACCATTCCTACACCATTTTGATTAGCTTCTCTAGGATTATCAAATTCCTTTAATTTATCATTAATTAATATTTTGCCACTATCAGGTTTATATAAACCAGTCAATATATTCATTAACGTAGTTTTGCCAGCACCGTTTTCACCAAGCAAACCTAAGATTTCACCTCGGTCAACGATTAAATTTATTTTTGAATTAGCTTTAACTGGGCCGAAACTTTTACTGATTTCATTTAACTTTAATTTCACAGGTTTGTTTCGTCCCAGTTTTTTATAAAATTTATTTATTCATTACGATAGAACCGGATATAATTGCTTTACGTATTTCTTCTATTTCTGCAGAAAGATCACTTGACACTACATTGGCTAGTGAATGGTATGGAGCAAGTCCAACTCCATTGTTTTCAAGAGTTCCAACTATCACGCCACCAGAAAAGTTGCCTGATTTAACTTCTTCAATAACACTTAAGGTTGTTACGTCCATATGCTTCAAAATTGATGTAAGGTATACTTCTTTTCTAGTTGGATCAGTCATAGTCATATCTGCGTCAACACCAATTATCTTTAGTTTATCACTCCCTAATTCGGCTGCTAATGAAGCTGAACCTAATCCAACAGGTCCTGCAACTGGTAAAACAATATCTGCTCCCTCGTCATAAAGGTTTTGAGCAAAGGCTCTACCGTCATCTAGAGAATCGAAATTATTTGTAAATAATCCATCTCTAGCATCTGGATCCCACCCTAGCACTTGAACATTTGTGCCTTTCACCTTGTTGTAGTGTTTAACTCCCCAAGCAAAGCCATCCATAAAAGCAGTTACTGGAGGTATATTTATTCCTCCAAATGTTCCAACCATACCAGTTTTACTTACACCAGCTGATAAATATCCAGCTAAAAAGGCTGCTTGATCTGTTGCAGAAACTTGACCTTTTACGTTTGCAAGAGTTGGATCATATGCAAAGTCAATAATTGTAAATTTTGTGTCAGGATATGCTTCAGCAGCATTTTTTGTAGCTTCGCCCATCATAAAACCAACTGCAACAATAATATCGCAACCAGCACTAACCATAGAATTTAAATGTGGTTCATAATCAGTTTCTGCTTTTGATTCTAGTAATTTTGAGTCTATACCGTGTTTAGCTACGGCATCTTGAACCCCTTTCCAAGCTGTTTGGTTAAAACTCTTATCATCAACTCCACCTACATCAGTTACTTGACAAGCTGTAAATGCGTTAGCCGAGTTTATTGCCATAAGTAGCAAACCAGCGAATGCTCCACTTGATATTTTTAATAGTTTCTTAAGTTTCATTTCTAGTCCTCATAAATCTTTTTAATAATATCTAATTATTAAACTTTTGTTAATTGGGTGCAATAAAAAGAATTTAGTTTGCCAATATATTTAAAATATTTATTTTTTAGCTCAAAAATTTTTCCATTAAAATAGCATTTACTTTTTTATTTTTTAAGATTTTATAATAATTTTTTCTTACACCAAACTTTTTGAAACCTACTTTTTTATATAAATGCAAAGCAATCAGGTTATTTGAAGCAACTTCCAAAAAAATTTTTTTGCAATTAGATTTCATCAACAACTCTTCAAGCTCATTTAGAATTAAAAATCCAATACCATGATTTTGGTATTCTGGTATTATTGCCATAGTAATTATTTCCGCATCTTCTTTATTAATACTAAAAATACAAAATCCTTTATTTTTTTTATAAATATATGATATAAAGGGATTTATTAATAAAGAGAAAATAAATCTTGAAGAAAACCTTAAGTTCTGTTGATTAAAACTTTTTAAATGTATATTTGAAAATTCATCTGCTAGAGATTTTAGAACTTTATTTTCCATTAATTTATAAAAATTTGGGAGCTGGTTCTAGAGGTAATTTTGCGTCAGGTTCTTTTACATAAATAGGTGAAGGCATAAGTCCATTAGTATCTAAATCCTTAAGACAAAAACCTAATTCTGATGCTTTAGAAATGCTTGTTTCTTTTCCATAGTTCAACCCCAATTTTTGTGAAATTGTTAAAGCATGATCACCAGAAATAATTGTGTCTTTAGCATATTTGGTATTAAGTATTTTAATTAAATTTTCTTCAATAGGATCTGAAATGGGTTTTTTTTTAATAAACATCTGGGTGTAGAACAAATTTTCTCTTGTACTAATAATTCCTAATGTTGGAAGGTCAGAATCAATTAAAGTTTGAAATCTATTAATTCCAAAGCACTTTATATTCAAAGCAAAAGCGATACCTTTTGCAAAAGATATTCCTACTCTAATACCAGTAAAATTACCTGGCCCAACACCCACAGTAATACAATCTAAGTCATGCATTCCAAGATTTGCTTGTAAAAGTGAATTATCTAATAATTCTATTATTTGTTCAGAAGGTTTCTCATCCTTTTTGGTAGAAATTTCTGACACAACATCGTTAGAATTAATAATAGCTATGGAGTATAATGGGTGTACTGTATCTATTGCCAATATAGTCTTAAAATTAGGCATTATTATTAAGTCTAAGCTGCGATTGGTCTAACTTCCTGCACTTCTGGTATAAAATGTTTTAAGAGATTCTCTATACCCATTTTTAATGTCATTGTTGAAGATGGACAACCTGCACATGCACCCTGCATGTGAAGATAAACAATTCCTGCTTCATACCCATGGAAAGTGATATCACCACCATCTTGAGCAACTGCTGGTCTAACACGAGTATCAAGTAATTCTTTAATTTTATTTACTATTTCTGCATCAGGTCCATCATGTTCAATATGATTATTTTGCGTGGCCTCCTCGAGAAGTGTAGGTTCACCTGATTGAAAATGCTCAAGAATAACACCTAATATTGCTGGTTTAATATGTTCCCACTCAGTATCGCTGTCCTTCGTCACAGTAATAAAGTCAGATCCAAAAAATACACCACATACTCCTTCAACACTAAAAATTCTTTGTGCTAATGGGGATATATCTGAATTTTCTCTAGAAGGAAAATCAGCAGTTCCATTCTGCATAACTGTATGCCCAGGAAGGAATTTAAGAGTTGCAGGATTTGGTGTGGACTCTGTTTGTATAAACATTTATTTTTACTCCAATTTAGTTAAAAGTATGCAACATTAATAAAAAAATATCAATCAAAATTTAGAATCTTTCTAAACTAGATTTTTTATGAAACAGAAATAATGGCTTCTTTCGTCATAGATCCAGGTACTATTGTGACTGGTACAGGTAAACTACCACCTTGTCTTGCAACTAGCTGTGTAACAAGGGGGCCAGGTCCTTCAGAAGATATACCGGCACCAAGTACTATTATTCCAACCTCAGGATCTTCTTTAACTTGTTCCAAAACTTGTGTTACTTTTTCCCCTTCTCTTATAACAAGTTCAGGTACAATGCCTTCCTCTTTTTCTATGATTTCAGCAAAAATATTAAAATTTTCCTTAATTCTCTCTTCTGCTTCAAATCGCATCTGTTCGGCTACTCCTATCCAATGTTGAAATTCTTCGGGAGTAATTATTCCTAAAATTTCGACTTGACCACCTGTCTTAGAAGCTCTTATTGCTGCAAAACGCAATGCATTTACAAATTCAGGGCTATCATCCATTACAACTAAAAATTTTCTCATTATTGTGACTTTCAAAATTTAAAAAAATCTTAAACACAGTAAAATAAAATAGAATTAAGTCATCAGTATAATAACAAAATATCAATATGGAAGAAGATAAAGATAATTAAAATTTATTTAATTATTTTTTAAACCTAAAATTTTAAAAGTAGAGTCTATAATTGGACTTGAAATTTCGCTAGCTTTTTCGGCACCATTATTCATTAAATTATCTATCTGGTCAGGATTTTTTAAAAGATCATTTATTTTTTTTGAAATAGGTTTTATTTCATTTATAATTAGCTCAGTGAGTTTAGGTTTAAAAAAACTAAAAGGCTTTCCGCTAAAATCATTCAAAACCTCTTGAACATTACATTCTTTAAAGGAAGAATATATATTTATTAAGTTGCTAGCTTCTGGTCTAGACGCAAGTCCAGAAATATCTTCTGGTATAGGATCTTGGTCTGTCTTAGCTTTTCTTATTTTTAAAGCTATTTGATCTGAAACGTCTGTCAGGTTTATTCTACTCATATCTGAGGTTTCAGACTTAGACATTTTTTTTGAACCATCTCTTAAACTCATAATTCTTGGAGAGGTTTTTTCTATAATTGGTTCTGGGCAAGGAAAAAAATTGGGTACTTTATAGTCATTATTAAATTTAGTAGCTATATCCCTAGTTAATTCTAAATGTTGCTTTTGATCTTCCCCTACTGGCACATGGGTCGCATGATACGCCAATATATCAGCAGCCATTAAAGAGGGATAGATATAAAGTCCAACAGATGCATTTTCTTTATTTTTGCCTGCTTTATCCTTAAATTGTGTCATTCTGTTCAACCACCCAACTCTTGTAACACAATTAAATACCCAAGCTAATTCAGAGTGAGAACTAACCTGACTCTGGTTAAATAAAATTGATTTGTTTGATTCTAAACCACAAGCAATGAAAGTTGCTGCTAACTCTCTGATTGAATTTCTAAGTTTTTCTGGATCCTGCCATACAGTTATCGCATGCAAGTCAACAATACAGTATAATGTTTCGTTACCAGCACTTTGAAACTTAACAAAATTTTTGACTGCTCCTAAATAATTACCTATGTGAAGGTTTCCAGTAGGTTGCACACCTGAGAAAATTCTTTTTTTGTGTTTAATTTCATTCATATTTTACACTTTCGTATACTTTATAAGTTTTTTATAAATATATTTTTAATAATAAAAGGCAATATTTAGGTTATTATTTATTTTTATTTAAAATACCAAAAAACCATAAAGTTAAAAAGTAAATGCTACTACTAACAGAGATTAGTATAATCAAATAAAATAAACTAAAATTATTAGTAGTTAATAAATAAAACCACTCTTTTTGAGCCAAAATAAGAACTAAGGAAAGAATAATTGTAGATATCAAAATCATAATTATCTCCTTTATTAATTTCCAATCAAAATAAAATCCTAGCTTTTTTGATTTATGATATAGTGCGAAAGCCATTATCCAGCTAGATATGCTTGTACTTAAAACTGGAGCCAAAAATTCAAAATGACCTATTAGGCTTATAGCTAATATTATATTAGCCAACATAGAAAAAACTGCAATTCTAAATGGAGTTTTAGTATCACCCTTTGAAAAAAATATAGGTGTAAATATTTTATGTAAAACAAATGCAGGCAAACCAGTAGCATAAATTGATAATGCTGAAGCAGTATTTTTACTATCTATGATAGAAAATTCTCCTCTTTCAAAGAGTACAGTAATAATTGGTACTGGTAAAATAATTAAAGCTGCTGTGGCAGGAAAAATTAAAATAGCAGCTATTTTAAGTGCATGGCTTACGACATTATGCAACTCAGATGAATTATCTAACTGAATTTTTTCAGATAATTTTGGTAAAAGTACACTTCCTAAAGCCACACCTACTACACCTAGAGGAAGTTGATATAATCTATCTGCATAATTAAGCCACGCAATTGCACCCTCGTAATAAGATGCGATTTGTCTACCTACCAGCAAATTTATATGTATTACTCCACCAGTAAGAACTGCTGGTAAAGCAATAATAAGGAGTTTTCTAATCTTTCCATTAAATTTTGGTATTTTTAATTTTGGAAAGTATCCTAGCTTTCTAGTTGTATATATTAACACTATCAGTTGTAAAATCCCAGAAAGAGGAATTGAAATAGAAAGCATTATTCCTACTTCCCAATCTAGAATGTAGGATAGGATCATTGCAAAAATTAAAAAAAGGTTTAAAAAAATTGGTGTTGCAGAAACTACTCCAAATTTTCCATAAGAGTTTAATATTCCTGCAAATAAAGATGATAATGAAACAAAAAAAATGTATGGAAATGTAATCCGTCCATAAATAACAGAAGTTTCAAACCTTATATCATTTTCAAAACCACTTGCCATGGCAAAAACTAGAAGAGGCATAATTATTATCGATATAATTGTGAAGATAAATAATATCAAAATCATCATGGACAATGTATTATTGGTAAATTCAATGGATTGTTTTTTATTATGCATATTTTTTTTAAACATTGGAATAAATGCTGCATTAAAAGCTCCTTCGGCAAAGAATCTTCGAAAAATATTAGGTAGGGAGAATGCTATAATAAAGGCCTCTCCTATAGGACCTGAACCTAAAAATGCAGCTAACATTATATCTCTACAAAAACCAAATATACGACTAACAAAAGTCCATAAACCTACAGTTAGAAAATTTTTTAAAAAAGTGGATTTAAAGTGCATAGTGTTATCAAAATTAATAAGGGTCTATTAAAGTCCCAGCTTGAATAGCTTCTTTAAGTTTATGTTCTAATTTTTCTCTTTTGCTAAGGGAATGTAATTTCAGTCCGAATAGATCCTTTACGTAAAAGGTATCTACTGCTTGTTCTCCAAACGTAGCTATAATGGCAGAAGAGATAGATATATAATTATTGTTTAGCGTCTTAGCTAAATCATATAGTAAACCTAGTCGATCTCTTGTTTCAATTTCAATGATAGTATGTATTTCTGAACCTTCATTATCAAAAGTTATGTTAGTAGGCACTATAAAATCTTTTTCTTTCTTTTTGATTTTTCCTTTTTCTTTCAAAATATCGCGTGCAATTATTTGGCCTTTTAATGCTGCATTAATTGTTTGATTTAATTTATTTAACCTATTTTCCTCAAATGGTTTACCTTCTTTATTTTGTAACCAAAAAACAGAAGTAGCAAAGCCATCTGAGGTTGTATAGGTTCGAGCATCTATTACATTTGCACCTGATAATGCAATTGCACCAGTAAGTCTTGAAAAAATTCCTGGGTGATCTTCAATCAAGAAACAAATTTTGGTAGCGTCTCTTGCAAGATCAGTTTCAACTTTTGAATTGAAGGATAATGTATCAATATTTTTCGAAAGATTAGAAAAAATTGCTTGTGTTTGGGTGGTTAAACCCAAATAAAAACCAGCATAATGCCTATTAATTTCAGTATCAATTTGTTTTTTCCCCCAGTGTTTTAATTCATCCTTTAAAGCAGATTTTGCCTTTTGAATTTGTTCTGGTCTAGAAGTAATTTCATAGTTTTCTTTTAAGATATTTATTGTTTTATAATAAAGAGTTCTTATCATCACAGCCTTCCAGTTATTCCATACTTCAGGTCCAACTCCCCTTATATCACATACGGTTAAAACTGTAAGAAGCCTAAGTCTTGTTGTAGATTTTACAATATTAGCAAAATCACGAATAGTTTTTTCTTCTGATAGATCTCTCTTTTGAGTGATATCAGACATAAGCAAGTGGTTCACTATTAACCATGATGTTAATTTGATCTCATGATCTTCAAAGCCAAGTCTTTTTGTAACCTTAGTTGAAATTTTTGATCCCAAAACACTATGATCTTCTGGCCTTCCTTTACCTACATCATGAAGAAGTAAAGCCATATATAAAACTTTTCGATTAACTCCCTCTTTTAAAATTTTTGATGCTAATGGTAAATCTTCTGTGAGAAAACCTTGTTCAATTTGAGATAATATTTTTATACACTGAATAGTATGCTCATCTACAGTATATTTATGGTACATATTAAATTGCATCATACCTATGATTTTCTGAAATTCAGGTATATATCTCCCAAGAAATCCTACTTCATTCATTCTTCTAAGAGCGCGTTCTGGATCTCCATAATTCAGAAGGACATCAATGAAAATTTTTGCTGCTTCAGGATCTTTTATAAAGTTTTTGTTAATATTATTTATATTTTTTGAAATTAAATGAAGTGAATTTGGATGAATTAATCTTCTACTTTTTAGTCCATTTTGAAATAGTTTTATTTGATTGAGTGGATTTTTAAGAAAATTAATTGAATCATTTACATCTACCCGACCGTTTGAGATAAAAAAACCCTTATCCAACTTTAAATTATTTTCAGTTATAACATTTTTTAATTTTGATACAAAACTTGGATTTTTTTTTACATGTAAAGATTCCATTTTAGCGAGCAAAATTCTTGTCAACTCACCCACATTTTTAGCATGTAAAAAATATGTTTGCATAAAGTTTTCTACAGCTAGTAAACCAGATCCTTTTTTAAAACCTAAAGATTTTGCTAATGGTACTTGTAAATCAAAACTTAGTATTTCATTAGCTCTTTTGGTTAAAATATGAAGAGCGCATCTTATAGTCCACAAAAAATCTTCAGCCTTGAAGAAAATATCCATATCATTTTTTGTAAATATTTTATAGTTAATTAAATCATTTTTATCTGAAATCTTATAAACATATTTTGAAATCCAATAAAGTGTTTGTAGATCTCTTAATCCTCCTTTGCCTTCCTTAATGTTTGGTTCTAATAAATTTCTCTCAGATCCTTGTTTTTTATGTCTTAAATTTCTTTCTTCTAATTTTTTTTCAATAAACTCAGAGGCAGATTTTTCAAAAATATCTTTCCAAAGTCTTTTGTTTAATTCATTAGCTAATTCAATGTTTCCAAATAGGAATCTATTTTCTAAAAGTGATGTCCTAACAGTAATATCTTTTTTGGCAATTCTTAAACATTCCTCAATATTTCTAACTGCGTGACCAACTTTAAGGCCTAAATCCCATAATAAATACAAAATTGTTTCAATAACATTTTCACCCCAAGCTGTTTGCTTGTAGGGTGTTAAAAATAAGAGATCTATATCCGAATATGGTGCCATCTCTGCTCTTGCATACCCACCTAATGCGACGACAGATATATATTCTCCTTTAGTTGGGCTTACTAAGGGGAACATATATTCTGTAACAATTTTAGAAACTGACTGAATCATGATGTCATTCATAAGTGTATATGCAGAAAGAGACTCAGATGCTAAGTAAGGATTTTTTTTTAGTATTACTTCTATCTTTCCAGAAATATTTTTTTTAAATCTCTTCAATTGAGCAAGTGTATTACTTCTAATGTCATTATTGTTATTTAAATCAATACACCCAATTATATTTTCTTCTTTTAAATAAGAGTTAATCATTTGAAATGATTTGCTCAAAGATATTTTTTTTAATTCAATATTCAATTTTAATCACTTATGGAAAACTATTTCTTGCTTGTTTTAGTACTTTTGGTTGACCATTAGTTATCTGAATGACAGATAATTCTTTTTCTGCAATTCTATCATAATTAAATCTAAAAATTCCATCAATTCCTATAAATCCACTAGAATTAAATAGACCATCGAATTTGTTTGAATGACTGATATTCTTATTTTTTAAATTTTTTTCTAAAACTCCCAAAGCAGCAATAGCATCATACGTAAGATTAGATATTGGATGCGGTCTATATCCAAATTTTTTTATAAATTTGTTTTCATAAAATTTTCGAAATCTATAATCTGGCATGGTAAACCATGAATGTTGGAATGCAGGTTCAGAAAGTATAGAAGTAGAATTATTCCAACTTGATAAACCCATGATTTGAATACCTGATTCTTTTTTGCTTTTTGTAATATCAGCAAGTTCAGCTGCTAAATGTTTCATTCGTTGATCAGGTGTTCCTGTAAAAATAATAACGTCAGTATTGCTGCTTTCTAATTTTTGTTTAATAGTTTGAGCTTTATAAGATATTTCACTTATATCTTCAGAATAATCTTCAGAAAAAGTCACTACACCTCTATTCATATTGATCTTATTAAAAAGTATTTTCATTACTTCATTATTATGTTTTTTAGTTGGATTGATTAATGCAAATCGAAACTTATTATCATTGATAGCAAACTTAATAAGATTATTTGCTCTATTTGTAATAGTATCTCCTAATACTAAAAAATTTGTACCACTAATCGATGGATCATTGGACAAAGTTATAACTTTCAAATTATTAAAAGGAAAATTGTTTGAAATTGCTTTCGCAATAATAGGAACAAATGGTCCTATTACGATATCATTTTTTTCTTCTAAGGCTTGGTTAAAGGCAATTAAACCTTCTTTACTTTTACCTAAAGTATCATAAGTTTTAATTTCAAATGAACTATCAACTAAATCTTCTTTAGCTAATAATGCAGCATCTCTAAAACTTTTACCTAAATATGATAAGTCTCTATTTTTAGATCCAACAGGTAGTAGTAGTCCAATTTTACTTTTTGTGCCAGTCACGCCATTATAATTATAATTTTCTTCAATATTCGAAACGCACCCGACTAAAATAGTAACAAATATTAAATAAATAATATAAAAGTAATACTTTCTTTGGCCTCTAATCTTTGTCATAGTTTATAGTCAGTTTATAAATAAATAAATTCTTAGTTCTCATAATTTTTGTACTATAGAATAAAATAAATAAAAATATTTAAATTCTTCAGGATTATAAAAATTGAAAATAAATTTCCCTAAATTAGAACCTGCTTTATACCTGATCTCTACTCCAATCGGAACACTTTCTGATTTTACCTTTAGAGCAATTAACGTATTGCAAAACGTAAATGTTTTATTAGCTGAAGATACTAGGGTCTTAAGAAAATTAATGAACTTAATGGATATTGATTTAAATGGAAGAAATATAAGTCCATATAATGATAACTCAGGTGATGAGCTAAGATCAAAATACATTCTTGAACTAGAACAAAATAAATCGATTGCCTTATGTTGTGATTCTGGAACACCATTGATTTCTGATCCTGGATACAAACTAGTGAGACAAGTTATAAGAGATGGTTACAAAGTGATATGTATACCAGGAGCTTGTTCTGTTATAGTAGCTCTTTGTCAGTCAGGGTTACCATCTGACAAGTTCTTTTTTGGAGGTTTTCCACCAGCGAAAAAAAATCAAAGGATTAATTTTTTCAATGATTTGTTATCAGTTCCTTCTACTTTAATTTTTTTTGAAAGTCCAAAAAGGATATTAAATACCTTAGTAGATTTGGGAAATACTTTTGGTAATTCTCAGCAAATTGTTGTTTGCAGAGAACTAACTAAAAATTTTGAAGAAAACAAACGTGGAACAATTGATTCAATTATTAAAATTTTAAGGAAAGAAAATAATTTTAGAGGTGAATTTACTGTAGTTGTTAACAGAAAAGAAAATATTAAGCCTGATTTAAATTTAATAAAATCTGATCTAATTTATTTATTAAAGAAAAATACTTTTAGGGATTCTGTTGCTATTGTCTCTAAAAAATACTCATTATCTAAAAAAGAGGTTTATAATCTTGGTTTGAAGATATTAAATAATTGAATAACGTTTTTTGGAGTTTTTAATGCTAAGAGTTGGTTTTCAAATGGATCCTTTGGAAAATATAGATCCTTTATCAGATACATCTTTTCGTCTTGCTGAAGAAGCACAGAATAGAGGATATTCAGTTTTTCACTATCTTCCCTATGAATTGACCTATAGTAAAAACAAAATATTTGCAAAAGGTAATTTTGTTAAATTGAATAGGAATGACAAACCACACTTTTCTATCATGGAGAATAAAACCATTGATATTATAAATGACTTAGACGTCCTATGGTTAAGACAAGATCCTCCATTTAATATGAATTATTTAACATCTACATATCTCTTAGATTTTGTAGGTAATAAAACGCTTATAGTTAATAATCCTTTTTGGGTTAGGAATTTTCCAGAAAAATTATTAGTACTCAACTATTCGCATTTAATGCCTGCAACTATAATTAGCAGTAAAATAGATGTAATACAGAAATTTAGGGAACAATATGGTGAAATTATTTTGAAACCACTATACGGAAACGGTGGTGCTGGTGTTTTTAAATTAGACAATGATGACAAAAATTTTGTTTCTTTAATGGAACTTTTTCTAATGAATTCCTCCGAACCCTTAATAGCCCAAGAGTTTATACCTGAAGTAAGTAAAGGTGACAAAAGAATCATTCTTTTAGATGGTGAAATTTTAGGAGCTATTAATAGAATACCCAAAAAAGGTGAGATTAGATCCAATATGCATGTTGGAGGGAAAGCTGTTGCGACAGAATTATCTGTTGACGAAATAAATATTTGCAATGAAATTGGAGACAATTTAAGAAAAAATGGACAAATTTTTGTTGGTATAGATGTCATTGGAGGAAAATTGACTGAAATCAATGTTACATCACCTACTGGTTTGCAGGAGTTAGAGAGGTTTGAAAATAATAATTTTGCTTCGAAAGTTTGGGATAAAGTGATTTCAAAAATTAAATTATAAATTCAATTTTTTAAAAATAGTCATGATAAATTTAAAATCTTTAGTTGTGCCTATAATGACAATGTCAATTATAGTTTTAGTATCAAATATACTAGTCCAGTTTTTATTGGGTAACTGGTTAACATGGGGAGCATTGACCTATCCATTTGCTTTTCTTGTAACTGATATTACAAATCGATTCTACGGTCTATCCGCAGCAAGAAAGGTTGTTTTATTTGGCTTTATTATAGGTATATTTTGCTCACTAGTTGGGACTCAACTGCAAGGTGAATTTGGACCATTAGTAACTTTTAGAATAGCAGTAGGATCTGCAACAGCTTTTATAATTTCTCATTTATTAGATATTTCAATTTTTAATTATTTAAGACAGGAAAGATGGTGGAAAGCACCATTAATATCTTCAATAGTAGGTTCTTCATTAGATACTCTTATTTTCTTTTTTGTTGCGTTTTCTGGTTTTTTTATTTTTTTGGAACCTTCGAATGATGTTTCGTGGGCTGTAGAGAAAGTTCCTATACTGGGTATGTTTGGAATATCCCCATTGTGGGTGTCACTTGCTTTTGCAGATTTCTTAGTAAAGCTTTCTTTAATCACTATTTCGTTAATACCATTTAGATTTTTAATTGTTTTACTCCAAAAGAAAGAAAACATATAATTTTATTTAAATTCAAGTAATTAATTTATTTGTATTTTCTAAATATAATTTCAGATGAGCTAATGTTTATTTCTTAAAAGACGACCTTTTTGAATATTCCAATCCCTTTTCTTTTCTGTTTCTCTTTTATCTACATTTTTTTTACCTTTCCCAATTCCAATTAGTATTTTGGCAATTCCTGCTTCATTAAAATATAGTTTTAAAGGTACTAGAGTCATACCTTCACGTCCTTTATTTTTTATTAACTTTAATAATTCTCTTTTTTTAACAAGTAATTTCCTTCTTCTTCTTTCTACATGGTTAAATGTTTTAGCATTTTCATAATTTGGAACATGACAATTTATTAGCCAGAGCTGCTGTTGCTCAATATTTGCGTAACTTTCTAGAATACTTACTCTACCATTACGCATACTTTTTACTTCAGAGCCCTCTAGAACGATGCCACATTCAATTTCTTCTTCTATAAAATAATTATAACGTGCTTTTTTGTTATCAGCGATTAATTTCTGATTTTTTAGGTTCACTAATTTCTGCATATATTAATTTAATAATTCTGCATGTCTTAATGCATTATCCATAATTTTTTGAGTGTTTTCATTTACTGTTACCAAAGGTGCTCGCAGTTCATTAACACATTTTCCTAATTTATTTAGCGCATATTTTATTGGTGCGGGGCTTGGTTCTAGAAAAGTAGCTCTGTGAAGTGGTAGTAATTTATCTTGTAATATAAGAGCTTTTTTATAGTCACCCTGAAGCATAGCTTTTTGGAATTCAGCTGATAATTTTGGTGCAGCATTTGCTATTACAGATATACATCCAACTCCACCATGTGCGTTAAAACCGAGCGCAGATGCATCTTCACCAGATAATTGAATAAAATTTTCACCACAGTATTTTCTGGTATCTGATACTCTACTTACATCACCAGTTGCATCTTTAATTCCAATTATATTTTTTAATTTTGAAAGTGATGATAAGGTTAATAAATCCATATCCACAATTGATCTTCCAGGAATATTATAAATAATAATTGGTAAATCACAACAATCATTAAGACTCCTAAAGTGTAAATGTAGTCCTTTTTGATTGGGTTTATTATAATAAGGTGTAACAATTAAGGCTGCATCTGCCCCTACCTTTTTTGCAAACTTCATAAGGTTTACAGATTCTCTAGTGTTATTAGAACCTGCCCCTGCAATAACAGGTACTCTTCCTTTTGATTTTTTTACTATTATTTCTATGACTTCTTGGTGTTCTTCATGACTTAAGGTTGGACTTTCTCCAGTAGTTCCAACTGCAACTAATCCGTTGCTTCCCTCTTCAATTTGCCAATCAACAAGATCTTCAAGAGCATTTTTATCGATTTCCCCATTTTTAAAAGGAGTTATAAGTGCAGGAATCGATCCTTTTATCATAATAAAATCCTTAGATTAATAATTTTTATTCACAATATTAGCACATCATTTTATTATGTTAAATCGTATATTTTGAATTAAATAAATATATAAAAAAACGATCTTTTAATTAAAGGTAAAAATTAGTGAAAATCAAAGTTAGATATTTATTTTTTATTATTATATCTTCTGTATTTTTCTTTATACAAGAAGTAATATTTATAAATAAGAAAATAAATGCTGAACAATTTGAGATAGAAAATTTTAAAGAAGCTTTAAAATACTCTGATGCAAAAATTTGGGATAAGGCTTACATTTATGCGAAAAATAGTAACAGTGATTTAGCAATTGATCTAACAAATTGGTTAAGATTAAGAGCCGGGGATGCAATTTTCTCAGATTATATTAATTTTATAGAAACTAAATCAAAATGGCCTGGCATGCCTTATCTTATGAAGCAAGCCGAAACAAAAATCACTTTAGATGAAGATCCAAAACTTATAATTGATTTATTTAAAAATAATTTTCCTGTAACAGGCCATGGTTCAACGATGCTATCTTTAGCTCATCTAAAGGTTGGAGATACAAAGCAAGCAGAGAAAATAGCTGCAATTAGCTGGTTGGACCAAAAATTTGACGAAAAAAATTTTCAACTAATGATAAAAAATTTTAAAAATGTAATTTCAATTAATAATAATAAAAGATTAAACAATTTACTTTGGAAGCGGGATTTGTCTTCGGTTAATCAACTTAAAAAAATAATGACTGCTGCTGATTTTTTTATTGCAGAACAAAGAGTAAGACTTCAAAAACTTACAAAAAGTAAAGATAAAATTGATAAACTCAAAAAATACAACATCAAGGATCCAGGAGTTCTTTTTGATTATGCAAATTATCTTCAATCAAAAGGAAAATATAAGAAAGTTTCTAATATAATTTTTAATTTATCCAAAAATCCCATGAAATTGGGATTATCTTATAAGTGGTCAGAATTGAGAATTTATCATGCTAGAAGAGAGCTTCGTCTCGGTAACATGATGAAAGCTTATAAAATTAGCAGTAATCATTTAATAATTAACGAGTTTTTTGTAAATGATGACTTTAAAGAGTCTAATCAGGGCTATGTGGAACTTGAATGGCTTTCTGGTTTCATTGCTCTCAATTTTTTAAAAAAGCCAGAAGTTGCTATAAAACATTTTTCAAATATCTTAGATATAGTTACAAATAAAAATTTCTTAAGCAAAAATTATTATTGGTATGCTAGATCACTTGAAGAGCTAAAAAGAATTAATGAGGCACAAGATTATTATAAGAAAGGATCCATATATATAAGTACATTCTATGGACAACTTTCGGCTGAAAGAATTAATAAAAATTCTCTAGATTTATCAGAAATTGAAGATAGGAAGTATGATTGCAAAAAAGTAAATCTATTGGAAAATTCAATAATTAATTTGGGTGAGAAATTATTAGATGCTGATAGATTAGTTTTGGGAGTACGGTTTTTCAAACATGCCGCTGAAACTTTATTAGATGAAGAAAGAAAATGTTTACTAGTTTTCTTAGATAGAATTGGTAATCTTTCAGGGATCATTGCTATATCAAACAAATTCAAAATCAAAAGTGATTTAATTCTTAAATATTCTTTCCCTTTAATAAATAATTTAGATATGAACAAAATTGATAATTTACAGCTTGTTTACTCGATTATTAGGCAGGAAAGTGGATTTTATAGTAGTGCAATCTCTAGAACAGGTGCTTTAGGATTGATGCAAGTTATGCCGGCCACCGCCAAACAAGTAACCAGTGATTTAGGAATTAAATACAGTAAAAATAGACTTTCTTCAGATGAAATTTATAACATCAAAATTGGATCTTTTTATTTTAAAAAACTTTTAAAAAAATTCAAAGGTTCAATAGTATTGAGTACTGCAGCATATAATGCTGGACCAGGTACAATAAATAGATGGCTGAAAAATTATGGTGATCCCAGAAAATTTGGAGTTGATCCTTTGATTTGGATTGAGATGATACCTTATTATGAGACGAGAAACTATGTTAAAAGAGTACTATCAAATGATTTAATTTATAGACATAAACTTAGTGATAGTATTATAACCTTTGATCGTGCAAGAAAAAATTTTGGACACAAGTTTTAATGATTATTTACTACATCTTTGATTGAAATTTATTATTTATCAATATATTGTGTGTACATCTGTTTTTCATTAAGGTTAATTAGTTTGAATATCACTAAGTTACGACTGAATGGTTTTAAAAGTTTTGTAGATCCAACTGAATTTGAGATACTGCCAGGACTTACAGGAGTAGTAGGTCCTAATGGATGTGGTAAATCAAATTTATTAGATGCTTTAAGATGGGTTATGGGAGAAAACAGACCAACCTCCATGCGAGGCGATGGAATGGATGACGTTATATTTGGTGGGACTAGTTTAAGACCTGCAAGATCTTATGCTGAAGTAAATTTACAAATTGAAAATTTTGATTCAGATATCTTACCTATCAATACAAGTGAAAGTACTGTTGAAATTGTTAGAAGAATAAATTTTGAATCTGGGTCTACTTATAGAGTAGAAGGAAAAGAGATACTTGCTAGGGAGGTAAGATTGCTTTTTGCAGATTATTCTTCGGGTTCTAATTCTCCTTCTCTAGTAAGACAGGGTCAAATTTCAAATCTAATAAATGAAAACCCTAAATCTCGTAAAAGAATATTAGAAGAGGCAGCAGGAATATCTGGTCTCTATCACAGAAGACATGAATCAGAATTAAAGCTTAATGCTTCTGAAAATAATTTGGAAAGGATTAATGATATTCTTTCAAAATTAGAAGAACAACTGAAAGCATTAAAAAAACAAGCCAAGCAAGCAGAAGATTACCGTTTATTGGGTGAAAAAATTAGAAAACAAGAATCACTACTTTTATTTGTTCGTTGGGAAAATAAACATTCAGAGTTTAATAACTCTAAACACGAGTTAGATAATATACTCAAAAAAAGAACTGATCATGAAAAAATTCTAAGAAAATTAATAGCAGTAAAAGAACAAAAAGAAAACTTACTACCAAAAATAAGGGAGCAGCAAGCTGCAGACCAAATAGCTACAAATCAATTACAGTCTAAAAAAACAAATATCGATGAAAAGCATAAAAATGCCTTATCAAGAGTTAATGAGTTAAATCAAAGAATTTCGGAATTAGAAAATGATTATATAAGAGAAAATGAATTAATTCTTGATGCAGAAAGTGTTCTCAAAAAATCAGCAAATGAAAAAAACAGCATTCTGAATAATCAAAGTGATTTAACCAACAAAATTAAAAGTACAAAAGAAGATTTAGATTTATCAATTATAGATTTTAACAAAATTGAGAAAGAATATGAAGTTGAGGCTAATAATTTCGCAACTTCTTTAGCAAAAAAAAATAATCTTGAAACAAATTTTGAAGTAAATAATAAAAGTTTAAAACAAGTTGAAGAGAAAATTACCAAAGTTAAAGATGATAAATCTAAAGTAAATCTTCGAAAGGAAGAAATTGACAATGAGTTAATTAATATTAGGAATGAATTAGAATTATCTGAAAAGGCAATAGATAAAAAATCTTCAATGCTTGATAAAACAGAAGATGAAGTTCAGACTTTGAGAGCAGATTTACTTAATTCTGAAGAAAAACTATCTGAAGAAAGAAGTAAATTATTAGCTATTAAATCTGAAATAAAAACTTTAGAAAAATTTTTGAGTGAGCAAGAAATTTTTGAAGATGCCATTATAAATCAAATTGAAATATCAAAAGATTTTGAAATTGTATTTAGTGTTATTTTGAATGACGATTTAAAC
Source organism: uncultured Alphaproteobacteria bacterium (assembly GCA_902562285.1). Taxonomy (GTDB): domain Bacteria; phylum Pseudomonadota; class Alphaproteobacteria; order Rhodobacterales; family Rhodobacteraceae; genus CACIIZ01. Next base: position 40,957 of record CACESU010000011.1, read on the forward strand.
TATCCGCCACAGTCCTCTGACAGAAAAAGTGGATGGCATTATAGTGAAAATGAAAAACAATCTTATTCATTTCCTGAAGGTGTAAAAGTTTTAGCTGATCTAGTTAAACATCCTGTAGAGTTAAATAAAAGGTTAAAAAATGTTGGTATCGTAAATTCAAAAGATGGTTATTTACTTCACTCGAAGTTAAAAAATGGTCAGTCTTTAGTATCAATGGATGGAGATTTTTGGAGATGGGACGGTTTTTCAACAACATCCGCTGACGTAAATACAAGCAATACACAAAAAGTCAAAAATTTAAATAGATTACAAAATTTAAAAGTTTTACAAAAAGAAATTGAAAAAAAAGTATTTATCCAGTCTTATCATAAAACTAATCAAGAACTGGTTATTAAACAAAAAATTGAGGAACGAGATAATTTAAAAAAAGAGTATATTTCTAAGGAAAAAAGATTAAATGAACTAAAAACAAATCTAAGCAAATTGGAAGCAGAATTTGAAATTAATAGTGCTCAAATTGAGAGTTTGGATAATAACTACCTTAATCTTAATGAGGATTACAATAAACTAATTAAAAATATTGAAGAAATTAAAAATTTAGACAATCAAGAGATTGATTATCAAGTAGAAGAAAAAAATATTAATTTAAAGAAAAAAATATTAGAGGATTTCAGGAATAAAAATCTTGATAGAAGGTTGGTTCTTGAAGATTTAACTTCTCAATTTAACTTTTATAAAAATAGATTAGTTCAGCTTGATAAAGAATTAGAAGATTGGTCAATCAGAAAAAAAAGATCAGTTGATCGACAGGATAATATTTTGTCAAGAAAAAATGAACTTGAATTATTTTTAGAAACTGCACAATTAGAGCCAGAAAAAATAGAAAATGACATTTTAAATCTTAATAAAAAAATTACTGAAGCTGAAAAGAAATGTAGCATTTCAACTGATGCGTTGGTAAATGCAGAGAAGGAACAAAGAGATGCATTATTTAATGAAAAAGAAGCTTTCAAGATTGCCGAGGATTTAAAAGAAAAGTATGTTAGAGCTGAAGTTTCTATTGAGACTACAAAAGATAATCTAAATGAACTTGCGAGTCTTTTAGAGGCAGAAACTGGACACAGTCCTAAGGATTTTCAAGATAAATATATCGACCAGCTGACTAACAAGCTTTCAATTGATATAATTGAAAAAAATTTGGATCAGCTAACAAGAAAAAGAAATTTTATAGGACCCGTTAATTTAAGAGCTGAAGAAGATGAAAAAGAGATTAATGCTGAATATTCAGAACTACTTAACCAAAAAGAAGATCTTGAGGTCGCCGTAAAAAAACTTAGAAATGCGATCACCAATTTAAATAAAGAAGGAAGAGAAAAGCTCTTAAAAGCATTTGATGAAGTGAATAAAAATTTTAAAACTTTGTTTAATAATTTATTTGGTGGTGGACAAAGTAATTTATTACTTGTTGAAAGTGATGATCCCTTAGAGGCTGGACTTGAAATCATGTGTCAACCTCCGGGGAAAAAATTATCCAACTTAGCATTACTTTCGGGAGGAGAACAAACTCTTGCTGCTATTTCATTAATTTTTGCAGTATTTATGGTAAAACCAAGTCCAATTTGCGTCTTGGATGAAGTAGACGCACCACTGGATGATGCAAATATTGTTAGATTTTGTAATCTACTAGACAATATGAATTCTAGAACTGACACCAGATTTATAATCATTACTCATAATCCCATTACAATGTCTAAAATGAATCGACTTTATGGTGTAACTATGGCAGAAAAAGGAGTTAGCCAGCTCGTAAGCGTTGATTTAGATAAAGCTGAGAAATTAGTTGTTGCTTAAGATTTGTTAAGATTAATCTGATGAAAAAATATGATTTATGTGATAATAAGTATTTTGTTTCTACAAATTGGCTGGAGCAAAGATTAAGCGATCCCAGTGTTAGAATTATAGATGCAAGCTGGTATTTACCAAATGTAGATAGGTCAGGGTTGAAGGAGTTTGAAAGCAAACATATTCCTGGCGCGAGTTTTTTTGATTTAGACAATTTTTCTGATGCAAACTCAGATTTACCACATATGGCATTAAACGAAAAAGATTTTTCTAATAAATTTGAAATTTTTGGAATTAAACAAAATCAAAATATTGTTGTTTATGATGGTTTAGGGTTATTTTCTGCTCCAAGATTATTGTGGTTACTACATTTATATGGATTTCATAATGTATTTATATTAGATGGAGGTTTTCCGAAATGGATTAGTGAAAACAAGCCAACTAACAGAGAGTTTTTAAATTTAAAACCCTGTAAGCTTAATTTTTCTTATGAAAAAAATTTAATAGTATCTATGGAATTTGTGATGAAATATTTGAATTCACAAGATATTCAAATAATAGATGCAAGATCTTCGAGTCGATTTCTAGGAATTGAAAAAGAGCCTAGAAAGGGTCTTAGAAGTGGTCACATACCAAATTCAATAAATCTTTACTATGGTGACGTATTAAACTCTGATTATACTTTAAAATCAAACGATATACTTAAGAATAAAATAGACGAACTTGGAATTGACTTAACCAAACATTTAATTACATCCTGTGGATCTGGAGTGACTGCATCAATTCTGTATGTTATTTTTAAAGGGCTTGGTGCAAAAAGGGTTTCTGTTTATGATGGGTCGTGGTGTGAATGGGGCAAATTTAATTAAAAAATCTTTAATTTGTAAATTTTAATATAAGATGTACTTTAAAATAAAATATTAAGTTGGTTCAATATGTTTGAAAATTTAAAATTACAATCAGAAGACAAAATTATGGCTTTAATGTCTTTATATAAAGCCGATAAAAGAAAAGAAAAGATAGACTTAGGTGTTGGAGTTTATAAAAATAATAAAGGCCAAACACCTATCATGGATGCAGTACAAAAAGCTTCAAGAATACTCAACAATACACAAAAAACTAAAAGTTATGTAGGCCTTTCTGGAAATTTAGGATTTATAGATAATATTAGTCAATTAGTTTTAGCAGATGTTGTTCCAAAAAATCAGATTATAGGCGCTCAAGCTCCGGGTGGAACGGGAGCTTTTCATCAGTTATTACTTTTAATAAGGTCTATGGAAAAGGATAAGCGGGTCTGGATTTCATCACCGTCTTGGCCAAATCATGCTGCAATATTAAATCATTTAGGTATTCAATTTAATAATTATAATTACTTCGATTATGATACTTGTGAAGTAAATTTTTCTAGAATGATGTCTGATCTTCAGAAAATCAGTCCTGGAGATGTTTTACTTTTACATGGTTGTTGTCACAATCCAACTGGGGCTAATTTATCCCTAGAAAATTGGACTGAACTTACTCAATTTTGTGAAAAAAAAAATATTCTTCCTTTGATTGATTTGGCCTATCAAGGTTTTGGGGACGGAATAAATGATGATGTTAAAGGTGTCCAATATATGGCTTCTAATTTGCCAGAAGTATGTATTGGGATTTCTTGTTCAAAAAACTTTGGTTTATATAGGGAAAGGGTAGGAGCTGCTTTGATGGTAGTTTCTGATAAAAAGATTCACAAGTTAGTGGAAGAAAATTTAAAATCATTTAATAGAGTAACTTTTTCTTTTCCTCCAGATTATGGAGCATCTCTTGTCGAAATTATATTGGGAGGGAATAACTCTCAAGATAAAGAATTAATACACATATGGGAAAAAGAATTAAATAGTATGAGAAATGGAATGCTCGAACTTAGAAAGTTATTGTCAGATTCTTTAAGAAGGAGCACTAACTCAACTAGATTTGATTTTATCGAAAGGCATAGAGGCATGTTTTCCCTTATGGGTTTATCGGTTGATCAAGTTGCAAGATTAAGAACAGAATTTGGTATCTATATGGTAGGAGATTCAAGAATTAACATTGCGGGATTAAATAAAGATCAAATTGATTATTTCTCTTCATCTATAGCTACAGTTATTTGAAAGGCTGTGTTTATGAATTATAGTAATACTAAGGTCGAAAAAAAATAAAGAAAGAAAAATATCATGGATGAAAAAATCTATTATCCCGATTCACAAAATTCCAAATCATTTAAAATTGATAAAAAAAAATATAATGAGATGTATAAAGAATCTATCTCTAACCCAGAAAAGTTTTGGGGAAAGATGGGAAATAGAATTGATTGGATAAATTCTTTTACAAAAGTAAAGAACACCTCTTTTTCTCATGATGATGTATCTATAAAGTGGTATGAAGATGGAACATTGAATATAAGTTATAACTGTATTGACCGGCATCTTAAAAAAAATAGGGATAAAGTTGCTATAATCTGGGAGTCAGATGAGCCAAGCTTATCAAAAAACATAACCTATGGAGAATTACACGAGCAAGTTTGTCGTCTATCAAATATTTATAAAGAATTAGGTGTGAATAAGGGAGATCGAGTTATTCTTTATATGCCCATGATACCTGAGGCTGCATATGCTATGTTAGCATGTGCTAGAATAGGTGCTATACATTCAGTTGTTTTTGGAGGTTTTTCCCCAGAAGCACTTGCAAGCAGGATAACTGATTGCGGGGCTTGTTTAGTAGTTACAGCAGATGAAGGGCCTAGAGGCGGAAAACCAGTGCCTTTAAAAGAGAATGTAAATAAAGCACTACAAATTTCTGGTGATATAAAAACATTAGTTGTTAAGAGAACAGGGGCTAATGTCTATATGAAAGAAAATAGGGATTTTTCATATAATGAAATGAATGACCTCGTAAGTGATAAGAATGTTCCAGAAGAGATGTCTGCCGAAGACCCTCTTTTTATTTTGTATACTTCTGGATCTACTGGAAAACCTAAGGGCGTACAGCATTCTAGTGGTGGTTATATTGTTTATGCTTCTCTAACGCATGAGTATATTTTTGATTATCATGATGATGATATTTACTGGTGTACAGCTGATGTTGGTTGGATCACAGGGCATAGTTATATTGTCTATGGACCATTATCGAATGGCGCAACCACTTTAATGTTTGAAGGGGTACCAACATACCCGGATTGTTCAAGATTTTGGCAAGTATGTGAAAAACATAATGTAAATCAATTTTATACAGCTCCCACAGCTATAAGGGCATTAATGGGACAAGGTGATGATTTTGTAAATAATTGTAATTTATCAAGTCTTAGAATTTTGGGTACAGTTGGTGAACCTATTAACCCTGAAGCATGGGAGTGGTATAACAGGGTAGTAGGCAAAGGTAAGTGCCCAATAGTAGATACTTGGTGGCAAACCGAAACTGGAGGAATACTAATTACTCCTTTGCCTGGAGCGACACCTACCAAACCAGGATCAGCAACCAATCCTTTTTTTGGCATTAAGCCTGTGATTATGGACCCTAAAACAGGTCAAAAATTGTTTGGTAATAATGTTGAAGGTGTATTAGCTTTTGAGGATAGTTGGCCTAGCCAAATGAGGACAGTTTTTGGTGATCATGAAAGATTTGTAAAAACTTATTTTAGTGATTTTAAAGGATATTACTTTTCTGGTGATGGTTGTAAAAGAGATAAAGACGGATATTATTGGATAACTGGAAGAGTGGATGATGTTCTAAATGTTTCTGGTCATAGGATGGGCACTGCTGAAATTGAAAGTGCACTAGTATCCCATCCTTTAGTATCAGAAAGTGCTGTAGTGGGTTATCCACACAAGATCAAAGGACAAGGAATTTATGCTTTTGTAACTCTTATGGTTGGAGAAAATCCAACTGAAGAATTAACCAAAGATCTAGAGGCATGGGTTAGAAAAGAAATTGGTCCTATCGCGAAACCAGACTTAATCCAATGGTCCCCCAATCTTCCAAAAACAAGATCAGGAAAAATTATGAGAAGAATATTAAGAAAAATTGCAGAAAATAAATATGAAGACTTAGGTGATACTTCAACTCTAGCTGATCCAACTGTTGTTAATAACTTAATCGAAAATCGTTTAAATAAATAAGTATTGAATTTAGAATTAAATTATAGGAATTATATTTGTTATGAAAAAGTATTTTTATGTTTGTTTTTGTTTAATTTCTGCCTGTAATACTACAACACAAGGTGCCTATAATAATTATGAATTTATTCAAGGTGGTCCTGTGCCTTTGAAAGTTGAAACAGAGGAAAGTAAATCAACTTCAACTGGTGAGTGTCTAGCAGACACTCTAAGTTTTCTTATAGGACAACCTGAAACAGCTTTAGCTGCGATGGAATATCCTGCTGACACAAGAGTTCTTAACGAATATCAAGATCAAAGCATTGATGAAAATTATAGTTCTCGATTAAATTTAGTAATTGGGTCAGACAGAAGAATAACTAATGTTTTTTGTGGTTGATGCAGTAATTAAATACAACTTCTCAGTTTTTATTGATAAATTATCAAATAATTACTCAAGAATTAATTTCTTTTTGAGGCTTTAACTTGTATATCATATAATTATTATATTCTAGAAATGAAGTTATTGTTCTCGTGTTTTTAAATAGTCTATTCTCTAAACGTAATCGTTTTCTTTTACTAATTAAAATTTTGTAGAAAATATTAAAAAATTTTAAAGTAAATGGTCTATTTATTTTTAGACTAGCTATAATTCTATTAATTGAAAAACCCAAAGTATTGTAAAACTTTTGCTCTAATTGTATAGATGGAGCCACTAATTTAGTAATTTCTTTTTTTACAATTACATTAATTTTTTGTATTCTCAATTCCTTTTCCATACTTATTAAAGATGCTCCACCACCAGGCTGACGAAATATTCCTTCTTGTTTTTTTTCAGATCTAAAACAATCTGCGATTAAGATTTCACCATCATCATTTAAAAGACTACTAGCTTTTTGAAGAGCTATTTTTATAGGAATGTATTGAAAGCTTTCGGCAAAAAGGCACAAATCAAATAGATTATTTTTTGGTAAATAATCTTCAAATGTTGTAATTAATATCTTTGCTTTATTGTTTGTATTTTTTTTTGCGTGCTCAGCCAAGACTTTACTAGGAACTATTATTGTCACTTTATGTCCCAAAGCAATTAATTTTTTTGCATTCTCACCAGCACCACCGCCAATATCTAAAATTTCTAATTTATTATTTTTTTTTTTCTCAGGTAAATATTTAAATAAAAGATCTGTATAAGCTTCCTGTGCTTTCCCTAGGTTATCAAGATTAACGTCTAATTTATCCCACAAACCATAATGTAAATGCTCCTTCCCTGTTACAAAACCACTTACTTTCAGAGCTATATCAAGTCCAACTAATCTAGAGGACTCTTTTTTTTTCTTTTTGAATAAATTAAACATCATTAAAACAAAATTAATTATTAATAATAGGTTAGTTTATAATAAGTAAATATCAAGAAAAGCTGAAGAAAAATTTAATTTTCTTTAAGACGAATTATTATATCTACATTTGTTATTTTTGAATTTTTTGGCGGTTTTGGCAAATTTTTGATTTCTAAAAAATTACCTGGTGCATCAGTTAATTTACCTGTTTCTTCCCAAAAGAAATGAGAATGATTATCGAGTCTCGTATCAAAATAACAGCGGGAACCATCAACAATAACTTTATTTAAAAGGCCGGATTCTGAAAAAGAATGTAAGGTATTATAAACTGTTGCTAGTGAAACTTTTAATTTGCATATTTTTGCTTTTTCAAAAAGGTCTTCAGCTGTAAAGTGTTGATGTTTGCCATCTCCCATTAAAAGGTTTGCCAACAATATTCTTTGTTTTGTGGGGCGTAAGCCAACTTTATAAAGCCAATTCGTTGCACAAAATTTATTCGGATTCATCATGTATATACTAAATTACTTTACTGTATGATAATATTTAAAATTTTTTTCATCAATATGTTATTAAATTTTTTTTAGTATTAATAAACTATAATTAAATTAAACCTCTATTTGTTTTGATATATTTCTAGGTATTTCTTGCGCCTCTATTAATAACAGTGATATGAATAGTTAAATATAAAAATAAATTGGTACAAAATATGAAAATTAGCAAAGAGGAATTATTAAAATGTTCTAGTGGCGAAATGTTTGGTATTGGAAACCCCCAATTGCCAATGCCTCCAATGCTTATGTTCGATAGTATTTGTGATATTTCTAAAGATGGTGGAATAAATAAAGAGGGGCATGTGATTGCAGAATTGATAATTAGTCCAGATTTGTGGTTTTTTGATTGTCATTTTGTTGGTGACCCAGTAATGCCAGGCTGTCTTGGCCTAGATGCTCTGTGGCAATTAACGGGATTTAATCTAGGTTGGAGAGGACTTAAAGGACGTGGTAGGGCACTTGGAGTTAGAGAGGTAAAATTTAAGGGAATGGTAACTCCAAGTACAAAACTAGTTAGATATGAGATTAATTTTTCAAGAGTTTTAGATAGAAGGCTTAAGTTAGGAATATCTGACGGTAAAGTATTCGCTGATGGTGAAGAAATTTTTGTTGCTAAAGGACTAAAAGTTGGATTATTTGAAAATTAATATTTTTAAAAGAATATAATTTTTAGTTAATTTCTAGGGGAAAATTTTATGAAAAGAGTAGTTGTAACAGGTTTAGGTATTATTTCATCGATTGGGGTAGATGCAACAGAAGTAACAGAATCTTTAAAAAATGGAAAATCTGGTATAACATTTTCTGAAGAATACGCATTTCATGGTTTTAGGTCTCAAGTGCATGGTATGCCAAAAATTAATCTATCTGATCGAATAGATAAAAGACAATTAAGATTTATGGGGGATGGAGCTGCTTTCAACTACATTGCAATGGAACAGGCTATAAAAGATAGTGGTTTAACTGAGAGGGAAGTATCTAATGAAAGAACTGGTCTTATAGTTGGGTCTGGTGGGCCATCTACAAAAAATTTATTTGCCGCTCATCAAATAGTACTAGAAAAAAAGAGTCCTAAAAGGATGGGTCCTTTTATGGTTACAAGAGGAATGTCTTCTACTAATTCGGCATGTTTAGCTACTCCATTTAAAATAAAAGGAGTTAACTATTCAATCTCATCAGCTTGCTCCACATCAGCTCACTGTATTGGAAATGGATTAGAGCAGATACAATTAGGGAAACAAGACGTTATATTTGCAGGGGGTGGTGAAGAATTAGATTGGACATTGTCTTGTCTTTTTGATGCAATGGGTGCCATGTCTAGTAAGTATAATGATGAACCAGAAATTGCATCTAGAGCTTATGATAAGGATAGAGATGGCTTTGTAATTTCAGGAGGTGCTGGAGTTTTGGTGCTAGAATGTTATGAACATGCCAAGGCTAGGGGTGCAAATATTTATGCAGAAATAACAGGCTATGGTGCAACTTCAGATGGTCATGATATGGTAGCTCCTTCAGGTGAAGGTGGTGAAAGATCAATGCAACTTGCATTGTCTAATATTAAAGATAGAAAAATTACCTATATTAATGCTCACGGTACTTCAACACCTGCTGGAGATGTAGTTGAGGTTGAAGCAATTAGAAGAATTTTTGGAATTCAAAATATGCCACCTATTTCATCCACAAAGTCTCTATCTGGTCATAGTTTAGGAGCAGCTGGTGTTCATGAAGCTATATATTCAATTTTAATGATGAAATCAGGCTTTTTATCGGCAAGTAAAAATGTTTTTAACTTAGATGAATCTGTTAAATCCAATGAAATATTGATCAAATCTAGACAGAATGTTGAGTTTGATACAGTATTATCTAATAGTTTTGGTTTTGGTGGTACTAATGCAACTCTAGCTTTTAGCAAAGTGATAGACTAATGCCAATTACAATTGAAAATAAGTGTGGATTAATTCTAGGTGTTGCTAATGAAAGGTCTATTGCTTGGGGTATTTCTAAAGTATTATCTAATTCTGGTGCAGAAATAGCTTTATCTTATCAAAATGACAATTTATTAAAGAGAGTAGGTCCACTTGCAGAGAGTATAAATGCTAAAATTTGTATGTTAGCAGATGTACAAAATGAAAATTCTTTGGATAATCTTTTTAAAGAGATTAGGGAAAAGTGGGGGAAGTTAGATTTTTTAGTTCATGCATTGGCTTATTCAGATAAAGAAGAGTTAAATGGTAGATTTGTTAATTCTTCAAGAGAGAATTTTTTAAAATCTTTAGACATATCTTGCTATAGTTTTGTAAATTTAGCAAAAAGATGTATTCCATTAATGCCTCATGGAGGTTCTTTACTGACAGTTTCTTACATGGGAAGTCAACGGGTTACTCCAAATTATAATGTTATGGGGCCCGTAAAAGCAGCTTTGGAGTCTTCTGTAAGGTATCTTGCAAATGATTTAGGTCCTGATAAAATTAGAGTTAATGCAATTAGTCCAGGCCCTATGAAAACTTTAGCAGGAGCTGCAATTGGAGGAGCAAGGCAAGTATTTCGGGCTACTGAAAAAAATTCTCCACTGAGACAAAATGCAAATCTTGAAGCTGTTGGAAATGCAGCTCTTTATTTATTAAGTGATAGTAGTTCTTCCACTACTGGTGAAATAATATATGTTGATGGTGGATACCATGTAATGGGTCTTCCACAAATTGAAAATATCTAACTAATATTTCCTTTTTTTTGGAGTTTTTAAATGAAAAAGGTAGTGATTTTTGATGCTTATGGGACCTTATTTGATGTTAATGCTGCTGCAAGGAATTACTCCAAAGAGACAGCTGATATAAATTTTATAAATACTTGGGAAAAGGTTTCTAAATTATGGCGTGACAAACAGATTGCATACACATGGTATTATACTTCAATTGGTTATAAAACTAATTTTTGGAAAGTAACAGAAGATGCCCTGGATTATGCATTGGAATTTTATAATTTAAAAGACAACAAAAATATAAGACATAACTTACTAAAACTTTATAGAAAACTTGATACATTCCCAGAAGTTATGGAAGTTTTAAAGTATCTAAAATCAAGGGGTTTTTCTTCAGCTATTTTATCAAATGGAACTATTGAAATGCTTAATGATGCAGTTAAGAGCTCAAAAATAGGTGATTATTTAGAAGTCATTTTATCTGCTGAGAAATTGGGTATATTTAAACCTAATAAAAAAGTCTATGAGATAGTAAATGAATATTTTTCTTGTGATAAGAAAGATGTAATTTTTATCTCATCCAATGGTTGGGACGCAGCTGGAGGGTCAGCTTTTGGATTTTCAAGTTTATGGGTAAATAGAAATGATTTACCAGAGGAAAAAGTTCAGTGGAAACCAAATTGGACTAGTTGTGACCTTAAAGCAGTTTTGAATCTGATATAAGAGAGGGACTAACAAATTGTCTAATATAAATCTTATTCTAAAAGCTCGAGAACATGGTAAAAATTTTATTTATGAAACACCTATTTTATTTAATAAAAAATTTAATGAAATCGTAGGGAAAAATATTTTTATAAAACCTGAATGTCTTCAAGTAACTGGTAGTTTTAAATTTAGGGGGGCTTGGTGTGCAATCTCACATTTAAAAAAAGAAAATAAAATTTCAAATGGTGTTGTTGCATATTCATCTGGAAATCATGCTCAAGCTGTAGCTTCAGCTTCTCAGACTCACGGTATATCTTCTGTTATTGTAATGCCTAAAGATGCACCTAAACAAAAAATCTCTAATACTTTAGGTTATAATGCTGAAGTAGTATTTTATGATAGATATAATGAAATAAGAGAACAAATTGGAGAAAATATAGCTATTGAAAAAAATTTAACACTTATAAAACCATATGACGAGCATTTAGTTATCGCGGGACAGGGTACATGTGGTTTAGAAATTATAGAACAATCTAAAAAATTAGGACTAGAAAAGGCAGAGGTATTAGTATGTTGCGGTGGTGGAGGATTATCCGCAGGAATCTCTTTAGCGTTAGAAAAATATGCCCCATATTATAAATTAAGAACTTGTGAACCAGAATTTTACGATGATACTGCTAGGTCTTTGAAATCAGGGAAAAGAGAAATTAATGAAACTACTTATCCGTCAATATGTGATGCAATTCTTACGCCTACACCAGGAGAAATAACTTTTCCCATATTAAAAAGAAATGCTAGAGAAGGTCTTGTTGCTAGTGAAACTGAAGTTTTACAAGCTATGAAACTTTTGTATGAGCATTTTAAGATTGTTTCAGAGCCAGGAGGAGCAGTAGCGGCTGCAGCTGCAATTTTTTCAAAAAACAAACTTAAAGAAAAAGATATCATTGTTGTTGTGAGTGGAGGAAACGTTGATAGTGAAGTTTTTTCTAAAGCAATATCAGAAAATTAAATTTATTAAATAATCCTTTATCTATTCTTAAGTTTCAAATTATCTGTATCATAAGGACTATCTTCTACTATTTTAGCAGGCCAGAGTTGATTTAATATTTTTACTTCTAATTTTTCACCAAGATTTGCTAATTCGTATTTTATATAACCCATCCCAATTGATTTTTTGAAAACAACAGAATATCCACCTGACGTGAGTCTTCCAACAGTCTTACCTTCTTTATAAATAGCTTCTCTTCCCCAAGGGTCACAATCTTTTGGACCATCAATTAGTAGTGTTACACATTTTGATTTTATACTACGGTTTTGAAGCCCACTTTTTCCTAAGAACTCTTTGTTTAAATTTACAAATTTATCTAATCCTGCTTCAACTAAACCTGCATCTCTACCAAGTTCGTTTCCAAAGGCTCTGTAACTTTTTTCTTGCCTCAGCCAATTTTGTGCTCTTGATCCTACTAATTTAAGGTCAAATTTTTTACCGGCCTTCAAAAGTATATCTAGAAGTTTATTTTGAAATTCTACAGGGTAGTGTAATTCCCAACCCAATTCGCCGGTATATGCAACTCTAATGGCAAGTATTGGTATCATATCTAATTCAATATTCTTAGATGATAACCAGGGGAAATTTTTATTAGAAAATAATTCACTTGGTTCTTTATCATTAATCATACTAATTAAAAATTCTTTGGATTTAGGTCCTGCTATCGCAAAAGCTCCAAATTGACTGGTAACATCTTGAATTTCAATATATCCAAATTCCTTTTCTTTATCTTCAGCATTTTTAATCAAATAATCTTTATCATAATCAGTAAGGGCTCCTGCTGAAATAAGGTAAAATTCATTTTGACTCTTTCTTACTATTGTATATTCAGATCTAACTGTACCTGTAGAAGTTAAGGAATATGTTAAACTAATCCTGTTTATTTTTGGTAAATTATTACAAGTAAACCAATCCAAAAATAGAGTAGCACCAGGTCCTTTAACTAAATGTTTAGTGAATGCAGAAATATCGATTAATCCTACTTTTTCTCTTATTGCTTTGGCCTCATTTTTAGTATATTCCCACCATTTACCTCTTCTAAAACTTCTTGAATCAAGATCGTTAAAATCTTTTGTAGCAAAGTAATTAGGTCTT
>CACESU010000012.1 GCA_902562285.1 uncultured Alphaproteobacteria bacterium
CTATCATTTATAGAAATACCTTCTTTATTTAACCTTCCAAAGAGTTCATTGATAACCCAATTTGCTGCTAATTTACCTGTTTCTTTTGTTGATACCTTTTCAAAAAAATTAGCAGTGTTTTTTTCAGAAGTTAATACTTCAGCATCATAATCACCAATTCCATATTCTACAATAAATCTATTTTTTTTATCATCAGGTAATTCAGGAAGATTTTTTTTGATGTCATCTACCCAGTTTTGTTCAATAACTAATGGCGGAAGGTCTGGACAAGGGAAATATCTATAGTCATGTGCTTCCTCTTTTGATCTCATTGATTTTGTTTTTCCAGCATCTGGATCATATAATCTAGTTTCTTGAATAATTTTACCACCATCTTCTAGAATTCCAACTTGACGCTTGGCTTCATAGTCTATTGCTTGTTGAATAAAACGCATAGAATTCATATTCTTAATCTCGCACCTAGTTCCAAGAAATGAAAGGTCTTCTTTTCCCAAATATTTTTCATAATTACCTTTTCTTAGAACAGAAACATTTATATCAGCTCTCAAGGATCCTTCTTGCATATTTCCATCACAAGTATCAAGATACTGTAGAATTTGCCTTAATTTTTTTAAGTAAGAAATTGCCTCTTCTGAACTTCTAATATGTGGACGTGATACTATTTCCATTAGACCTACTCCTGTTCTATTTAAATCAATAAAAGACAGATTTGGGTCCATGTCGTGGATGGATTTACCAGCGTCTTGTTCGACATGTATTCTTTCTATGCCAATATTTCTAATTTTGTCTTTAATATTTATAGTAATTTCGCCTTCTCCCACAAGAGGATGATAAAGTTGGCTTATTTGATATCCTTGGGGTAAATCAGGATAAAAATAATTCTTTCTGTCAAATTGGGAGTAAAGATTTATTTTAGCTTTCAAACCAAGCCCAGTTTTTACTGCCTGCTCAATACAAAACATATTTAATACAGGTAACATTCCAGGCATTGCTGCATCAACTATACTTACATTTGAATTTGGTTCACTACCAAAATTTGTTGAGGCAGAAGAAAATAGTTTTGCTTTTGATTTAATTTGAGCATGAACCTCCATGCCAATAACTAATTCCCAACTATATTTATTTCCTTTGATAATTTGAGGTTTTGGTAATTTACAATCAAAATCTGTCATAATAATAATTTTTATTTTTAGTAATTAATTAACTATTAAGTATTAAGTATCCTATCAGTTATATCTAAGGTATCTTTTGATAAATCCTTAGAATAACGAATATCCTTTAAAATATTTTTCATCAATAATTTTCGTTTTGGTTCTATTCTATTCATAGTCTCAAATGCTGTAGACAATCTAGCTGCTATTTGTGGATTTAACTTATCAATTTTTTTTACCCACTTAGAAACAATTTTGTAACCACTACCATCTTTTGAATGAAATGCTACATGGTTGTTAAAAGCAAACGAACCGATTAAACTTCTAAATCTATTGGGGTTTTTAAAATTGAAATCTGGATGAATACTAAGTTTGTCAATTGTACAAAAAATATTTTTAGAGGGTGTGAATATTGCTTGTATGGAGAACCATTTATCAATTAATAAGGGATTTTTTTTCCACTTCTCATAAAAAGAATGCAAGGCAATAATTGCATTTTCTGTCTTAACTAATAGTTTTAAAGAGTTAAGTATCTCAGTCATGTTAGTAGAGTTTTCAAATGCATTAATAAGAATATCTTTCTCTTGACCTGACAATATGATAAGTTCTAAATATCTATTTTTCAATAGTCTTAGACCTGTATTTTTATTATTAAATTCGTCACCAATTTTTCCGATTTTATCATATAATTTTAAAAGTTTATTTTTAAAGCTAATAGCAATAATTTGATTTATCTGTTCTCTCGCCTCATAAATATTTTCTGGGATTATGAAATTACAGGATTTTAGCAAATGATCCGAAATATCTTCTTCAGATGGTGGTGTTAATAGTTTTGCTAAAAAGCCAGGATTAGAATGAAAACGTGATAGTAAATCATTTAAAATTTCAGCCAAATTAATCTCATAATTGGTACCATTTACTATATTCTCAGCTAAATTAAGATATATTTTTTGTGCAGAATCCCAAATACAAAACGAATTTGCATTACTCCTCATAATCCTTATGTGATCATCTAAAGAATGATTAATTTCTAATTTAATAGGTGCCGAAAAATCACTTAGGTAAACGGGAATTGGCTTTTTTTTAAATCCTGAAAATTTAAAATTTTGTTTTTTCTTATTAAGAATAAGTAGCTCATCTTTAGCAATCTTTAATCCATTATCATCGATAAATGATAAATTTATTGGTATGACCATGGATTTGGCTTTTACACTTTCATTTTGAGTAGGCATAAATTGTGTTAGCTCTATAATAAAATCCCCTGAACTATATTTTTCTACTGCTTTTACAATTGGAGTACCAGATTGTATGTACCATAAAAAAAATTGTTTTAAATCTTTTCCTGTACTCTCTTCAAAAACTTCTATCCAATCTTCAACAGTAATTGCTTCCCCATCATGTTTATTAAAAAATAATTTAATTGCATCAAAATAGTCCTTTTCACCAATAATCAAATTCAACATTCTAATTAGTTCAGCACCTTTTTCATAAACAGTAGCAGTATAAAAATTATTGATTTCTGAATATTTTTCTGGTCTTACTGAATGTCTTAATGGACCTGCATCTTCTCTAAATTGTCTACTACGCAATAATTTTACGTCATCAATTCTAACAATTTCCTTGTTTTGCATATCTGCTGAAAATTGCTGATCTCTAAATACTGTCAATCCTTCTTTCAAACATAATTGAAACCAATCTCGGCAGGTTATGCGATTTCCAGTCCAATTATGAAAGTATTCATGAGCGATAATTCTTTCTATCATTTCGAAATCCATATCAGTGGCAGTTTTTTTATTTGATAAAACATACTTTGAATTAAAAATATTCAGTCCTTTATTTTCCATAGCCCCCATATTAAAATCGTTTATAGCAACTACCATAAACCGTTCTAGATCATATTCTCTATTATAAATTTCTTCATCCCATTTCATGCATTTTTTTATAGAATTCATTGCATGTTCACACTTATCTTCATTTCCTTCTTCAACATAAATTTGTAAGAGTATTTTTTTGTTTGTCATCGAGACAAATTCATCCTCAATTACCTTTAAATTTCCTGCAACTAGAGCAAATAAATAAGATGGTTTTGGCCATGGGTCATTCCATTCTGCCCAACCTTGGCCCTGACTAATCAGATTACCGTTTGATAACAAAAATTTATAATTTCCTTCAATTCTAACATTAAATTTTGTCATTACATCGGGCCTATCTAGAAAGTAGGTTATCTTTCTAAAGCCTTCTGGTTCACATTGGGTGCAATAAATTCCTTCTGATAAGTAAAGACCTTCAAGAGCAGTATTATCTTTAGGGTTAATCTCTGTAATACAATTTAATTTAAATTCAGAGTTTATTATTTTATTAGATAGAATTTCTAACTTATCTTCTCGTAATTTATAACTATTTCTGTCTAATTTAATGCCGTCTATAGCTAGAGAAATTAATTTTAAATTTTTTCCATCTAATATAAGAGATGAATCAATATTAGGATTTTTTTTAATAAATTTAAATTTTATTTCTGAAGAGACAATTGTTTTTTCAGGATCAAGCTTGAAGCATAAATCTATATTGATGACCTTAAATTCGGGTTTTTTATAATCTGATAAAAAGATTTCTTGAGGGTTCATTTTTGACCTTTACTTTAAAAAAATATTTATTTTAATTAGATATAACATCAGATAATTTTTTAAAAGAGGTAGAATATAAAGTTGTGTCAAAACCAATCGTAGGCATTATAGGAAATAGTTACAAAATTGATAACAAATATCCAGCACAAGGTTCGGGAACAATCAATATAGAGGCTATTGCTGAAGTTTCGGAAGCCTTGCCAGTCATTATTCCCAGTTTGCCTAATTACTTTACTATTAATGAATTACTTAGTTCTTTTGATGGTTTTCTGTTTACTGGAGGAAGACCTAATGTACATCCATCATATTATGGAGAAAAAGCAACGGAAGCGCATGGTGTTTTTGATATAGACAGAGATGAATTAGTTTTACCACTTATAAAAGCTTGTGAAAAAATAGGTAAACCAATTCTAGGTTTATGTAGAGGGTTTCAAGAATTCAATGTTGCGTTTGGTGGAACACTGCATCCAGAAATAAGAGAGCTACCCGGTAGAATGAACCATAGGATGCCTCCAGATGGTACTTTGGAAGAACAATTTGCTATTAGACATGAAGTAAAAATTATCAAAAATAGTGTTTTTGAAGATATTTTTGGTTCAAATAAAGTAATGGTTAATTCTCTTCATGGACAAGGAATTAAAGAACCTGGCACCAGAGTGATCATAGATGGTTATGCTAATGATGGCACACCTGAAGCTTTATCTATAAAAGATTCCATTGGTTTTTGTTTAGCAGTTCAATGGCATCCAGAGTGGAATGCATCCTATGATAATGTTTCAAAACCTTTATTTCAAAATTTTGGAAAGAACCTTAGATTACCATCTAATTGATGCTGGAATAAATTCATAGGATTTTTCATGCGCAATTATATGTCCTACTCCCGGGAAGGGGAAATGATACCCTAAATAAGCAATTTTCTCTTCAGTAAGTAAGTCTAAAATTTCATTTCTTGTTTTTTTTGCTTTAACCGGATCCATATCAGTATCTGGAATAAAATCTGGATTTTTTAAACTTGTGTAAGTATTTCTAAAAACATCTCCTCCTATTATTAATTTTGCTCCTTCACTCTCAACAAGTATACTTGAGTGACCAGGGCTATGTCCTGATGTATCAAAAGCTGTAATACCAGGAAGAATTGATTTTTCATTTGTAAATAGTGAAATTTCAGGTATTGCGTTTAGTGAGTTTTGTGCCCACAAAACCATTTGTATAAATGTTTCTTCTACTTCGTTTACTCTATCCTTTTTTGTCCACCAATTATATTCTTTTTCAGAAATAATAAATTTAGCATCAGGAAAAATAGTCTCATCAAAATCATCCCTTATCCCCAAAATATGATCAGGATGCGCGTGGGTTAAAAAAACATGTGTTATACTATCTGGATCTATATTGGCTTTAGATAAATTATCAAAGAGTTTTCCAGTACTTCCTATAAAACGTGATCCAGAACCAACATCAATTATTAATTTATTTTCTCCAACTTCAATTACTGCAAGATTAGTATTCATATATATATGGTCATCCGGCATATAATATTTTCTTAGGTGCTTTTTTAAACTTTCCTCTGTACTATTTATATCAATTGAAGATATTGGAAGTTGAAATCCTCCATCTGAAACTACAGTTATCTTAATATTTCCAATTGTAAATTTAAAATAATCTAGGTGATGAGTATTACCATTAGTATTCAACCCTCCAAATATAGGTGTTGAAATAGCTACTATTCCTGTACAATTTATGTAATTTAGAAGTTTTCTTCTAGAAAGAAACATGATTTTACATTACTTAAGTTTAGTTTTAATTTATATAATCTTATTAAAATTAACAAATTTTGCAATATACTTTAACTCTCAAGGCTCAATTATGAATATTTCAAGACTTCTATCGGTGGCACCTATGATGGAAAGAACAGATAGACATTGTAGATATTTTTTTAGGTTACTATCCCGGCAAACTTTATTATATTCCGAAATGATTAATGCCAACGCAATTACTAAAGGAAATAAGACAAGATTACTTAATTTCTCTGAAATAGAGCATCCTTTAGCACTACAAATAGGAGGAAGTGATCCTAAATTGCTAGCGGAGGCTACGAAAATTGGGGTTGATTGGGGATATGACGAAATCAACTTAAATGTAGGTTGTCCTTCCTCTAGAGTGAGTTCAGGTGATTTTGGCGCAGTTTTGATGAAAAGAAAAGATCATGTTGCAAAATGTGTTGATGCTATGGCGCAATTTTCTTCTAATGTTCCAATAAGTGTAAAATGTAGAATAGCAGTTGATGATCAAGATCCCGAGGAAATTCTTCCTAGTTTTATAAAAACTATTTCAAACTCAGGTGTATCTATTTTTATTATTCATGCTAGAAAGGCAATTCTAAGTGGGTTAAGTCCTAAAGATAATAGAAAGATTCCTCCAATTGATTATAATTTGGTCAAAAAAATTAAGGCACAATTTCCAAAACTAGAAATTTGTTTAAACGGAGAGATAAAAGATTTAAGTTCGGTCATGAATTTTATAAGTGATGGCATTGATGGCTGTATGATAGGGAGAGAAGTTTACAAGAACCCTAGTAAAATTCTTGAAAATGCTGATGAGAAAATTTTTAACAAAATGGACCTATCTGGAAAATCAAAAAAACGAAGATTGTATGAGGCACTTTTAAAAATGATTCCATATTTGGAATGTCATCTTCTAGAGGGTGGTAAAGCTTCTAGTGTGCTAAGGCATCTCATTAATTCAGTTTCTGGATTGGAAGGGGCAAAATTATTTCGATCAACTCTTTCAGAAAATATGAATAAAAAAAATCAACCAGAGATATTCGAAAAAGCATTAAAATTAGTCAATTTTTCAGATAAAAAAATAGATGTAGAAGGTACCCAGTTTGAATCAGGATTGGTCTAATTTAAAAAAAAATGGCTGGATTTTTTTAAATGCTGACCATATACATTATGAATGGATAGTTGAAGCAAAAAAACAATTACAAACTAAATTTCATCAAAAATTATTTGATCGTAAAGATTTAAGATGTGGTTCTACATGGTTTGTTGGAACAAATTTTTTAGATAATAGTTCCAATGGTAATATTGGAACAAAATTAATGAGTAGAAAAATTTTTAACAACATTTCAAAAAAATTTGGAAACAATATTAAATATTGGGATAAAGGTCAGGTTTCAATTTGTTGGCCAGGTTATCCTAGAAAAGACGATAAAGAAACAATTAAATCTTTTAATTTTCGAATTAAAAGGTTTGCGTCGCACATTGATGGTATAATCCCTTTTGGCAAAAAAAAACGAAGATTTGCAAAAGAATTTCATGCATTTATTCTAGGGTTTCCATTACAAAATAATTGTTTGGAAAGTGCTCCATTAGTTTTATGGGAGGGGTCTCACAAAATTTTTAGAAACTTTTTTAAAGAAATTTATGAAGGTATTACTTCTGATAAGATATCTAGTATTGATATTACAGAGTTATATAGTGAATGTAGAAAAAAAGTTTTTAAAAATTGTGAAGTGAAAAAAATTACTCCTCAATTCAAACAGCCCTATTTATTAGATAGACATGTACTTCATGGTATCGATGCATGGCCAGAAAAAAAAAATGTAAAATATAATCTCAAAAATAATATGTTATCAAACAACTTATCTGATAGTAGGATTGTTATATATTTTAGACCAGTTTTTATTAATCCTAATGATTGGATTAATTTGGAATAGAAAAATTATGAATTTTTTAATCTATCAAGTAATCCTTGTAATATATAACAGGCTGCAATTTTATCAATAATTTTAGTTCGAGATTTTCTTGAAATATCTGAAGATATAAGACTTTTTTCTGCTGCCAAAGTCGATAATCTCTCATCCCATAGACATATAAAATGATTTGTTATTTGTGACAGTTTTGTAGCAAAGGATCTAGTAGATTGGCATCTTGGTCCTTCAGTTCCATTCATATTTATTGGCAAACCTAAAATTATACCAACAAATGCATACTTTTTTTCTAATTCTTTAATTTTTTCAAGATCATCCAAAAATTTTTTTCTTTTAATTACAGTTACAGGAGTAGCGATTGTCCTCGTAATGTCTGACACTGCTACACCTATAGTTTTAGTTCCTAAATCAAAACCGATAAGAGGACCATTTGTGTTAATATACTCTTCAAATTTTTCTGCGCTTTGTGTAACTAAATTATTCATAACTATTCAATTAATAAAACTTTTAACCAGATTTTCTAACTTTAAAATTAAATCAGCACTATTCCGGAAGATATCTTTAGACTCAGTAAATCTTTCAAGGGCTAATTCATTTTCACCTAAAACTAAGTAAGATCTAATGAGTTTAAACCACTCTTCAAAAGTACCACCTTCACTTTTAATGCGCTCGTTTAAATTTGATACCATATCATAAATCATATCTTTTTCATCTTCAGTCATTTCAATATTATTTTGAGTTTTTATTAAATTTTCTAACCTAACAATATCTTGTTTTATTAATTGTGACCAAGGACTTTCTTGAGTTTCTTCCTTTAACAAATTCTTCCAGATTTTATAACCCTCCTCTAATTTATTTTTTTGTAACTTAAGAAGTCCATAATAATATCTAGCTCTTTTGTCAGAGCCGTCTAAGTGAAGTGATTTTACTAAATTATTTTCCGCTTCTATTGAAATATAACCATCAGTTGCTGCTATCATTAATTCAGATAGTTTACTATAATCTGATGCACTAACAGTAGGATTTATGTTTTGGATAATATGTTCCATTGCATAATATGCAGTTTTGAAATCCCCAAGTCTAGCTGAATTTTCTACTAGTAAATTATATCCCTTTGAATCATTTGGACGATTTTTTAATATTTCCTTAAGCTTATTTACAAGTTCTCTCAATTGATCATTTTTAAGAAAATTGGTATCTTTATTTTCAATTAGATTTTCAGCATTTATTTGATTTAGTCGGGTTTGATTAAGATTATCTTCAATTAAATTGATATCACTAAAGGGATTATCTTCTAACTTATAGTTACCTATTTGCAAATAAATCAAACCTGTGACCGTCGAAATCAGAAGAAAGGATATGAAAAAAAATATTTTATTAAAAAGGATCGGTGAAGTTGACTTACTTGATTTTTTTTCCTCGCTATAACTAAGTTCTTTTAAAATTCTTTTTTCAATTTCAAATTTGGTTGAAATATATTCACTTTCATCAATCTCATTTTTTTCAAATTCAAGAACAAGATTATTCAATTGTAATTTGAGCTCGATAAGCAAAGGATTTTTTTTACTAATAATATTTTTTTTAATTAAGAAACTATTTTTTAAGAAAATAAATATTAAAATAATTGATATGGAAATAATGAATAAATAAAAGAATAGCATATTAATTCTATTATATAATCAAAGGATATGCTTCAATAAAAAACTTATAAAATTTTTCTATTGAATTAAATTGATATATGTAAAATAGTGTCCATTTGAAACAACTCTTACAATCAAAAAAAAAAACTTAGGTAATACTACTCATTATGAAAAAATACTCAGCATTTTCCTTAATAAAAGAATCATTTAATAACCACTTTGGATGGGAAAAAGCATGGAAGAAAAACAATCTTAAAAAAAGTTATAAAGTTATTATTGTGGGTGCTGGAGGTCATGGATTAGCAACTGCATATTATCTTGGAAAAAATTTTGGGATAAGAGATGTTGCTGTTATTGAAAAAGGTTGGTTGGGTGGTGGTAATACTGGAAGAAATACTACAATTATTAGGTCAAATTATCTACAAGAAGAATCTGCTGCAATTTACGAAAAATCTAGATCCCTATACGAAAAACTCTCCCAAGAACTAAATTATAATGTGATGTTTAGCCCAAGAGGGGTAATGATGCTATGCCAAACCGAGCACGAATTAAGGGCTATGCGAAGAACGTACTATGCAAATCGTATATTTGGGGTTGATACGGAAATGGTTAGTCCAGCTAGAATGAAGGAAATGATACCTATTATAAACATAAATGGTCCAAGATTTCCAATATTAGGTGGATTATGGCAACCCCGTGGAGGAACAGCAAGACATGATGCAGTAGCCTGGGGATATGCACGAGCTATTTCAAATTGGGGTGTTGATATTATTGAAAATTGTGAGGTAATTGGAGTAAACAAAAATAAAAATAAAATTAATTCTGTTGAAACCACAAAAGGTACTATCAATTGTGAAAAAATGTGCTTTATAGTTGCAGGAAGTTCGAGTATTTTAGCTGAATTATGTGGTTTCAGACTTCCTGTTGAATCTGTGGCTCTTCAAGCACTAGTTTCTGAACCAATTAAACCAGTCATGCACTGTGTCGTTATGGCCAACACAGTTCATGGGTATATGAGCCAATCAGATAAAGGAGAAATGGTAATTGGTGGTGGGGCAGATGGATATAATAATTATACTCAAAGAGGAAGCTTTCAGCATATTGAAGAAACTGTTAGGGCTCTTATAGAAACTTTTCCTTTTATAAGTCGGTTGAGACAATTAAGGCAGTGGGGTGGTATAGTTGATATGACTGGCGATAGATCCCCAATCATTTCAAAAACGCCAATTGAAAATATCTACGTAAATTGTGGTTGGGGTACTGGAGGATTTAAAGCCATACCAGGTTCTGGATGGGCTACCGCTGAACTTATAGCTAATGGTGAGCCTGGGGAATTAGCTGCTCCGTTTTCTTTAGCAAGATTTAAAGAGGGTAGAATGATAGATGAAAGTGTTGCAGCGGCAGTAGCACATTAACATGAGGTTAATAATTAATGCTTAAATTTATATGCCCTATTTGTGAAATAGAAACTGACGAAACTGAACTAACGCCTGGTGGTGAAGCTCATTTAAAAAGAATGGGACCAGGTAGCAGTGATCAAAACTTTTATACGTATCTCTTTGAAAGAAAGAATCCTAGGGGTATTCATTTTGAAAGATGGTTGCATTCCTACGGCTGTGGTAAATGGTTTCATGTTGTAAGATGTACTAAAACTATGGAAGTTTTTGGAACATATAGTGCTCAAGATACAAAACCACCAAAAAAAATATTGGATGCTATTAAGAAAAAATTACCTAATGGAAAGAATGTAAAATGACCTCGAGATTTTCAAAGGGTGGTATATTAATCAATCGCAAGAAAAAACTTTCATTTAAATTCAATGGCAAAAATCTTTTTGGTTTTTCCGGAGATACATTAGCTTCTGCTTTATTAGCAAATAATCAGGTCCTGATTGGAAGATCATTTAAGTATCATAGACCAAGAGGTTTTGTGTCAAGTGGAGTAGAAGAGCCAAATGCCTTATTAAGTATTGGCAGTGGTGGAAGCTTAGAACCAAATAGGTCAGCTACTACATTAGAATTATTTGATGGTATTGAAGCTATGTCTCAAAATCATTTTGGGTCATTAGAATGGGACATAGGTTCAATAAGTAATTTTTTATCAAAAATTTTTCCGGCAGGATTTTATTATAAAACTTTCATTAAGCCTAGATTTGCATGGAAGCATATTTTTGAACCTACGATTAGAAGCGCAGCGGGATTAGGTAAGGCTCCTAAGGAACATGATTTATCTTCCTATGATTTTTTTTATGCTCATTTGGATGTAGTAATCGTTGGGGGGGGGATATCTGGATTAGTGACCGCAAAAAATTTAGCGAGTTTAGGTTTAAAAATACTTTTAGTTGAACAAAAACATTTTTTTGGGGGGTATGCGCTTTCAGAAGAATTTAAAATTAATAATTTAGATTCATCTGAGTTTATAAAAAATTTAGAAGATGATTTATCAAAGAATGAGAATGTTATTTTAAAGAAAAACTTTTCCATTGTAGGAGTTCATGATCATAGTTATTTACTTGGGTTAGAAAATTTTGAAGTTCTTGAAAGTGAAGACCATAGTTCAATAAGGCATCGGCTTTGGCGAATAAGAACTAAACATCTAATTTTAGCAACAGGAGCTATTGAAAGACCCCTAGTTTTTGCTGGAAATGATATACCTGGAGTTATTTTATCTTCTGCAGCAAATGAGTTTTATAAGCTTTATGGGATATCGCAAGGTGATAGAGTAATACTCATAACAAATAATGACTCTGCATATTCCGCTGTAGTTGAGTTATTCAATGCAGGTATTAGTATTCCTCTTGTAATTGATGTCAGGGAGAAAAGTGTTGGTGAACTTCCGCTCAAAGTTAAAGATTTAGGAATTAGAGTAGAATTCGGTAAAGCAATTACAAAAGTTTTAGGAAAGAAAAGAGTTAAAGCAGTAGAAATATGCTCGATAGTGGGTGAAGGATCTGTTTTGGAAACCATAATTTGTGACTCAGTATTAATGTCAGGTGGTTGGACCTCTACACTAAATTTATGGTCACATTGTGGTGGTAAAATAAAATGGGATAATCAACTCAATACATTAGTACCTGACGAAACTAAACAATCTACTAATGAATTAGGTCAAAGTTTTATTTCTGTAGTCGGATCAGCAAGAGGTCAATTTTGGCCATCAGAGTTATTTGATAATATGGAAAAAGTGATTAAAAATATTTGTGAAATATTTAATTTAAAAAAGATTAAATATGAAAAATACCAAATCAAAGAAATTATACATGAAAAAACATCTCCTATATCTTGTGTGCCTGAATCTGCAGATGAAAATTTAAAAGGAAAGAGCTTTGTTGACTACCAGAATGACGTAAAACTAACTGATCTAAGAATTGCAACTCAAGAAGGTTTTGAAAGTGTTGAACACTTGAAAAGATATACAACTCTTGGAATGGCAACTGACCAAGGAAAATTATCCAACATTAATGGTATAAAAATCTTATCCCACTTAGTTGGAAAAGAAATAAATGAAGTTGGCACGACTACTTTCAGACCACCTTATACGCCTATTTCATTGGGATCTATCGCTGGTGAAGCAAGAAAAGAACTATTTAAACCAATAAGAAAAACACCTATGCACAAATGGCATCAGGAGAATGGGGCAATTTGGGAACCTGTTGGTGATTGGCAAAGACCATATACTTATTTGAGAAATAATGAAACAAAAGAAGAGGCGGTTTACAGAGAAGTTAAGAATACTAGAAATAGTTTAGGGATGTTAGATGCTTCTACACTCGGAAAAATAATTGTTAGTGGTAATGACGCAGGAGAATTTTTAGATTTAATTTATACTAATATGATGTCTACTTTAAAACCTGGAAGATGTAGATATGGATTAATGTGCAATGAAAATGGGTTTCTCTTTGACGACGGTGTAGTCGCTAGACTAAACGAAAAAACTTTTTTATGTCATACTACTACTGGTGGTTCAGATAGAGTATACTCGTGGATGGAAGAGTGGCACCAAACGGAATGGTGGGATAAAAAAGTATTTATTCAAAATTTAACAGAAGAATATGCCCAAATCACAATAGCAGGACCAAAAGCTAGATTACTTCTTGAGAAATTAGGCGGTTTAAATGTAGAAAGTAAAAAATTTCAGCCTTTAGATTTCATAGAAGGTAAGCTAGGAAATTTTGATGTAAGAGTTTTTAGGATTTCATTTTCTGGAGAATTATCTTTTGAAATTGCGACACCTAGCGCGAACGGTGAAGCTTTATGGATAAGATGTTTAGAACTTGGAAGTGAATTAGGTATAACATCATATGGAACAGAAGCACTTCATATAATGAGAGCTGAAAAAGGTTTCATTATGATAGGAGATGAAACTGATGGAACTGTAATTCCTCAAGATCTAAATTTGGATTGGGCTGTATCGAAAAAAAAGAAGGATTTTATTGGTAAAAGAGCGCATGAACGTATATATATGCAAGATCCAAATAGAAAAACTTTGGTTGGGTTATCTCTTAAGGATAGTACACAGAAAATACCAGATGGAGCATATGCTTTGAAATCTGGTGGTAATGGTGCAGAAGATGTATTGGGTCATATAACTTCAACATATTTTTCTCCCTCTTTAGATAAACCTATTGCTATGGCGTTGCTCAAAAATGGGAAATCATTAAAAGGGCAAGAAGTCGATATACCTTTAGGAAGTGGCAATAAATTAAGAGCAATTGTAGTTGATCCTCAATTTTATGACATTGAGGGGAAGAGGCAAAATGTCTGATAAATTAGAATTCTCTAACAATTTATTCACTATTAAAGATCTTTATTTGCCTGGAATGGTTTCTATAAGGACTCATCTTTTTGATAAGAAATTTCAAAAAATTATTAAAGATATTTTAAAAATTAATGTGCCTAACAAATTAGAATTTACATTTAACAAAAATCTTTATTTAGCATGGATGTCCCCAAATGAATTATTATTATTTTCAAAAAATTTAAATGAAATTTTAAAACTAATAACAATTATTGAGGATACACTGAAGGGAATAGAATCACTTGTGTTAGACGTATCAAGTTCAAGAACTGTTTTTTCAATTAAAGGGTCATTATGGAGGGAGTTACTAGCTAAAGGAACTCCTATAAATTTATGTCCAAATAAATTTACGTCTAAGTCATTTAGAAGAACAAGATTAGGACAGGTTAGTACCGCATTTTGGATGGTAAAAACTGATCAGGTCTACATTGTGTGTGGAAGGTCGTTTAAAGAATTCTTTTTTAAATGGTTATGTAACGCGGCTAACGAAAAATCAATTATCAAATTTTTTTAGAATGATTTAACTGCTTTATTTTACAAATGACCAACCTTTGGCATTTTTTTTTATTTCTGCAATACGTTCTTTTGAGCTTGGATGACTTTTCAGCCAACTTAAATTATCATTGTTTACAGTTAATTTATCTAGTTTTTCAAATAAAGTGATTAATGGTTCTATTCCAATTCCCACTTTAATCATTAAAGCAGAGGCATATTTGTCAGCTTCGTATTCATCTAATCTAGAAAGTTTAGCGGTTAACAAGCTAGTAATGAAAGAAGATATATATATCCCAATAAAAGGTATAAACCTAGATATTAAATATCCTAAGCCCATTTGAAGAGCATTTTGTAAACTATAAGTCACCATTCTTTTTTTTGTATGTCCTAAAGCTAAATGACCAAGTTCGTGGGAGATAACGCCTATTAATTCTTCAGCTGAAATTATTCCTGAATAATATTTGTCTAAAAAACCTTTGGTTAAAAATACCTTTCCATCGTTAGAGGCCAAGCCATTGATATTTAAATCTTCTAAAATGTAAACTTCCAATTGAGGAAGATTAAGTGAAAAGCTTAACTTTTTTAAAAGAGAGTTAATTATAGGATCTTTAAGAATAAAAGAATTTCTCTCCAAATATTTTGACATTTTTTTTGAAGACATTTTGTATCCAATAATCCCTAAAAATATTGGAAATAATATAGAAATTATTTTTATCATTTTTTAATTAAGTAATTTCATCCCTTCGTCTAAACCATTAAGAGTTAAGGGAACCATCCTACTTTCAAATATATCTTGAAGAATTACTGTAGATTGGGTGAATTTCCAATAATCTTCTTGGGCTGGGTTTATCCAAATATTATTAGGCCATTGATTTCTTGCTCTCTGCAGCCATATTCTTCCAGTTTCATTATTATAATGTTCATTAGCTCCTCCAACCATTTCAATTTCATAAGGACTCATCGCTGCATCACCTACAAAAATGCATTTGTAATCTTTATTGTATTTATGTAATAAATCATAAGTGGGTATTTGTTCTTTCCATCGTCTTTCATTATTTTCCCAAACCCCTTCATATAAACAATTATGAAAATAATAGTATTTTACATGCTTAAAAGCAGATCTGGCAGCTGAAAATAGTTCTTGAACTTTAGAAACATACATATCCATTGAGCCACCTACATCAAAGAAAATAAGTAGTTTAACTGCGTTCTCCCTTTCAGGTCTTGTCTTAATATTAAGAAAACCTGAACGTGCAGTTGATGTAATGGTGTTATCAAGATCTAATTCCTCATCAAGACCATTCCTTGCCCAAATTCGGAGTCTTTTTAAAGCAATTTTCATGCTTCTAGATCCAATCTCTGTATTTTCATCTAGATTTTTAAAAACTCTTTTATCCCAGACTTTCACTGCTTTCTGATGTCTGCTTTCTTGTTGTCCTATCCTTACCCCTTCTGGATTAAAGCCATATGCCCCAAAAGGTGAGGTTCCTGCTGTGCCAATCCATTTGTTTCCACCCTGGTGACGTTTTTTCTGTTCTTTCAACCTTTTTCTGAGAGTTTCCATCAATTTTTCAAAATTCCCCAATGATTTGATTTTTTTCATTTCTTCTTTGGTAAGTAACTTTTCGGCTAATTTTTCTAACCATTCAGAAGGAAGGTTCATTTTATCAAGAAATTTTTCTAATTCTATTTTTTCAAGTCCATTAAAATTTGAACTAAATATTTGGTCGAACGTATCAAAATACTTTTCATGTTTTACCAGAGAAGTTTTTGCCAAAAAATAAAATTTTTCAATTTCAAATTCAGTGAGGTTTGTTTGTAAGCAATTTAAAAAAGTTAAGAATTCCTGTATTGAAACAGGAATACCAAATTTTTTTAATTCTAAAAAAAAATTTGTATACATCAGAAAATACCAGATCTCATTATAATTATTTGAATAATTATAGAAATTAATAAGAAAATTATTCCGAATACAGCAATATATTGCAGTTTATCTAAAAGTTTTCCATTTCTTTTTTTTGCCAAATAATATCCCAAAATGGAACCAAGCATTATAATTGTAAATATTAATAACATATCTCAAGGGTTATACTTTATTTTGATTAAAAAAAATACTTTATACATTCATTGATTCCTATTGATAAAAGCTAGTTTTTCAAAAAGCTGAACATCTTGTTCATTTTTCAAAAGCGCTCCGTAAAGAATAGGGAGCATATCTTTTGGCTCTTTTTTCAAGTCTGTAACAGAAATGTCCTCTACTAAAAGTAATTTTATCCAATCTAAAATCTCTGAAGTAGAAGGTTTTTTCTTTAATCCTGGAACTTCTCTTATATCAAAAAATATTTCTAATGCAGACTGAAGGAGGGTTTTTTTGATATCTGGAAAATGCACATTTATTATTTTTGTTAAAGTTTCATGGTCTGGAAATTGAATATAATGAAAAAAGCATCTTCTTAAAAAAGCATCAGGTAATTCCTTTTCATTATTAGAAGTAATTATAACAATTGGACGTTTCTTTGCAGAAATAATTTCACCAGTTTCATATACAAGAAACTTCATTTTGTCTAATTCATGAAGTAAGTCATTGGGAAATTCAATATCAGCTTTGTCTATTTCATCAATAAGAAGTACTGCCTTTTCTTCAGATGAAAATGCTGACCAAATTGTTCCTTTCTTAATATAATTTTTAATATCATTAACCTTTTTATCACCAAGTTGGCTATCTCTTAGCCTACTAACTGCGTCATATTCATATAAACCTTGATGTGCTTTGGTTGTAGATTTAATATTCCACTCAAACAATTTTAATCCAAGTTTTATTGCTACTTGTTTTGCTAATTCTGTTTTTCCAGTACCAGGTTCACCCTTGACCAATAATGGTTTTTCCAAATTGATTGCAGCATTTACCGCCATCTCAAGATCTTCAGTTGTTATATAATTCTCAGTATTTTTAAACTGCATTATTTTCTCCAAATTTTAAAAATTTTTTAGTGACAAACTATTTGATTCCATTTACAACTCAGTTATTAATTATTGAACTTGTAATAAGCTGTCTAGACATAGAGTGGGGGGTCAAAAAGATGGTAGTATATCAAAAAAATAATCTTAAGCATTCTTCTTTACCTGATGAAGAGTTTATGAACCTTGAACAAATTGAGTATTTCCGAAGCAAATTAATTGCTTGGAAAGAATCTATCCTAAAAGAAAGTAAAGAAACTATTGAAGATATGCAAACTGATACTAGGAATATTCCTGATTTTACCGATAGAGCATCTGAAGAGACTGATAGAGCACTAGAATTAAGAACACGTGACAGACAAAGAAAACTTATTTCTAAAATTGATTCTGCATTAAGAAGAATAGAAGATGGAACTTATGGTTTTTGTGAAGAAACAGGTGATCCAATTTCTTTTAAAAGACTTGATGCAAGACCAATTGCAACATTAAGTATTGAAGCGCAGGAAAGGCATGAAAGAAGAGAGAGAGTGCATCGAGACGACTAGTTGGAATATTTTATTTTATACTAAGTTAAAATTAAATATTTTTTGAAGTGTTTAATATAGGTATTGTAGGAGCTGGGATAGGAGGTCTTTCAGCTGGATTAATGTTAAGAACATCTGGTCATCAAGTTACTATATTTGAAAAACAGCCAGAATCATTTTCATCAGGGGTAGGAATACAAATTAGTTCTAATGCTATAAGAATTCTTAGAGAGTTTGACTTAGAAGATGACATAATTAAAAGTGGTAATTATCCTCTAGTGGTTGATTGTATAGATGGTCACAGTGCAAAAAAAATTACTTCTATACCACTTGGAGAATATGCAAAAAAAAAATTTAATGCTGGATTTTATCAGCTTCACAGAAATGATTTAATATCAATTTTAAAAAATAAAGCCAATGATATTGGTGTAAAAATACATTATAATAGTGCAATAACAGGTCTATTACAAAATTCATCTAAGGCAACACTTAAATTTGAGAAAGATCATTTTAATTTTGATTTTGTAATAGGGGCGGATGGTATTAATTCGTTAGTGAGAAAAAAAATTTTCTTTGATAAACCACCAAATTTTTTAAAACAAGTTGCATACAGAACTTTAATTCCATCTAAAAAATTACCTGGGTTTTTCTCTCAGGATAAAACTCTTCTTTTTCTTGGCTCAGGTAAACATGTTGTTTCATATCCTATTAAAGATAAATCTTTAGTAAATTTTGTTTTTTGCATGGACTCCCATAGTTTTTATGATCAAAGTTGGACTAGAGAGGTACCACCATTAGAGTTAAGTAAAAACTTTTCTAATTTTATCGTGTTAAAGGATGTATTTCAGGAAATCACATCTTTAAAAAAATGGGGATTGTTTGATTATCCTATTTTGAAAGAGTGGTATAAAAACAGAATACTTCTATTAGGTGATGCTAGTCATCCTATTCTACCCTATCTTGCTCAAGGGGCATCTCAGGCAATTGAAGATTCTTATGTTTTATATCAATGTATGCAAAATAATTGTGATGAAGATTATTCAACAGATTTCTTAAAAGAGTATTCGTCGATAAGATATTTAAGAGTTAATAAGATAAAAAAAGCTTCAAAAAAAAATGCGACCTTATACCATTTAAGAAACCCAGTTTTGAGATTAGTTTTCCATTTTTCATTAAAAATGGCAGGTTATTTTCCAAATTTTATTTTACAGAGGTTTAGCTGGATTTATTCAGGTGGTCCTATATAACTTTATTGAATTGTGTCAATTATAATCCAAATGGGTATATGATCTGATGGTCGATCTTTAGACCTCATATACTTATCTAATCCAAACGAATTTAATTTATCAGCAGCTAGTGGATTTAGTAAAAAATGATCTATTCTTACCCCCTCATTTTGTTGCCAGGCACCTCCTTGATAATCCCATTGAGTATAAATATTGGGTTCAGAGGTTTTAAGTCTTAAAGCATCATAAAAGCCTAGATTTAAAATCTTAAAAAAAATGGATCGGACTTGTTTGTCAAACA
Organism: uncultured Alphaproteobacteria bacterium; assembly: GCA_902562285.1. Taxonomy (GTDB): domain Bacteria; phylum Pseudomonadota; class Alphaproteobacteria; order Rhodobacterales; family Rhodobacteraceae; genus CACIIZ01. The sequence continues at coordinate 19,429 of CACESU010000012.1, forward strand.
AGGCATCATTAGTCCATTTCTGATGTGATTTACAATCAATTTTTTGAGGAATTACATTGAAGTCACCCATGATTATAATTGGTTTGCCAAATGATTCCAATTTTTTAATATACTCATATAAAAGGTTCATCCAATTAATTTTATATTCAAATTTATCAGTTCCCAGGGGATTACCATTTGGTAGATAAAGGTTGCAAAATAATATTCCATTAATTTCAGCGCTTATCCACCTACTTTGTTTATCATGTTCGTTTCCAATAAAGAAAAAGGAAGTATTTTTAGTTTCGTATTTTGATAGAATACCACATCCATTATAAGACTTTTGACCATTATATATGAAGCTGTACCCCAAATCAGCAAACATATCTTTTTCTAATGTATCATTATCAGATTTTAGTTCTTGTAAACCGACTACATCTGGTTTTTCCTTTGCCAACCACTCTCTAAGTAATAGAAGTCTTGCTTTAATACCATTAATATTGAAGCTAGCAATTTTCATATCTTTTATTATTAAACAAGTTATTATTTAAATTGAAAAACTAGTTCCACATCCACAGGAAGAAGTTGCATTTGGATTTTCTATTATAAATTTTGATCCAATTAACTCCTCTTTAAAATCTATAACAGCACCAGACAAAAACTCAAGTGAAATTGGATCAATTACAACTCTACAGTCATTCTCTGACAAAACTAGGTCATCTTCTTTTATATTACTTTCCATTGATATTTCATATTGAAAACCAGAACATCCGCCTCCTTCAACAGCAACTCTTAGACATTTGTTACCTCCAATAAGCATAATCTTGTTAAACGCATTAGCAGTTACTTTAGGTGGAATTTTAACTTTCATTGATTTCTCTGCATACAATAATTAATGAATAATGTAATGCTAAGGAACATTAGTTACAAGGAGTTTTTAAAAAAATGGAAAGCTACGCAATACTACCTGCTCAATCCAAAGGTAGAGAATATCCAGTCGAACCTTCTAATTATGGATCTGTTTTCCAAAGAGACAGAGATAGAATTTTGCACTGTGGTTCTTTCAGAAAATTACAATTTAAGACGCAAGTTTTTTTGGAAAATAAAGGAGATTATTATAGGACTAGGTTAACCCATACTTTAGAAGTCGCACAAATTGCTAGAACAGTCTCAAAAGAATTAGGGGTAAATTCAGAATTATCAGAAGCTATAGCTTTGGCTCATGATTTAGGTCACCCACCTTTTGGCCATACTGGGGAGGAAGAATTAAATAATCTACTCATAGACGAAGGAGGATTTGATCATAATATCCAGACTCTAAAAATTGTAACAAAACTAGAGAAAATGTATGCATCACACCCAGGATTAAACCTCACAATTGAAACATTAGATGGAATAATAAAACACAACGGACCTTTAAAAAGTATTAATCAATATATAACTGAAAATATCAAAAATTTAAAGAAATTTAACTTTGAGAAATCACCAAGTATAGAGGCTCAGATTGCTGCTATATCTGATGATATTGCTTATAATAGTCATGACTTAGAGGATGGATTACGTGCTGGTTTTTTTAATTTATCCGACATTAAATCACTTCCTATAGTAGAAGAAGCATATCAAACAGTAGAAAAAAAATATAAATCTGTAAATTATAAAACCAAATGTTACGAAATTATTCGATACTTTCTAAATTATTTGGTAACGAACTTGATTGAGGAAAGTTCAAATAGATTAAAACTAATAAAAGATAAAAACTTAAAAAGTTTTAGAAATGAGAAATTGAGATTAATAGATTTAAGTAACAATACTAAGAAGGATTTGGAAATTATAAGTAAATATCTTTTTGAAAATATGTATCGAAGCAAAGAAGTTATTTTTGAAAGAAAAAAAAGTTCAAAAGTTATAATGGATCTTTTTAATTTTTATAATACTAATCTCAATTTACTGCCCTATGATTGGCAAAAAAAAATTAAATATTCTAACTCAGAATCTCCAAAAAGGATTATTGGTGATTATATCTCTGGTATGACTGATAGGTTTGCTATAAACCAGCATACAGTATTAGTTAATTAATCAAGTGGTTCTTTTTAACATTGGATATAAACTATGGAAATATTAAGTATTTTAAGAAATAAAGTTATATCAGCAGTAGAACTACTAGAAAAACAAAAAATATTACCATCTGATCTCAACAAATCTTTAATCACAATTGAAAAACCAAAAGATGAGAGTTTTGGTGAACTTTCTACAAATGTATCTATGGTTTTAGCTAAAGACGCTAGAATTAAACCAAGAGATTTAGCCATTAAAATAGTAGATATATTAAAAAAAGACGAAATAATTAGCAGTGCTGAAATAGCAGGACCTGGATTTATTAATTTCAGAATTTACAAAAAATTTTGGTTTAAACTAATAAAACAAATTCTGGAAGATGGAGAAAAATTTGGTTTTACAAATATTGGTGATAATAAAACAGTAAATATAGAATTTGTGTCAGCAAATCCTACTGGTCCTCTTCATGTAGGGCATACAAGAGGAGCGATATTTGGTGACGTATTGGCTAATCTATTAGAAAGTGTTGGGTTTATTGTTACTAGAGAATATTACATTAATGACGCTGGTACTCAGATAGATTCACTTGCTAGATCTGCACATTCTAGATACCAAGAAGCTTTAGGAAAAAATTATAGTGAAACTGAAAATGAATATCCTGGAGATTATTTAAAAAAAGTAGGCCAAAGGTTAAAAGATGAATTTGAAGAAACACTCTCATCTATAGATGATAATTCTAATTTAGAAAAAATTAAAGAATACACTGTCAAAATTATGATTGATGAAATCAAGAAAGACTTATTGGCTCTCGGTGTTGTAATGGATAGTTTTGTTTTTGAAAGCTCACTTTATAAAAACGGGAAAGTTCAAGAGGCAATAGATCATCTTTCTAGATTAGGTTTGATTTATAGAGGAGTACTTGAAAAACCTAAAGGAAGTGAAGCCTCAGATTGGGTAGAAAGAGAACAAGATTTGTTCAAATCTACTTTGTTTGGAGATGATATAGATCGTCCTATAAAAAAAATAGATGGTAGTTGGACTTATTTTGCTCCAGACATTGCTTATCACTATGACAAAATTAAAAGGAATTTCGATGAAATAATAGACATATTTGGAGCTGACCATAGTGGATATACCGCTAGAATGAAAGCCATTGTGAAGGCACTTTCTGAAGGTAAAAAAGAATTAAAAATAAAACTTTGTCAACTTGTAAAATTATATAAAAATGGTAAACCAGTAAAAATGTCAAAAAGAGCAGGTACTTACATTACTCTTGGAGATTTACTAGATGAAGTAGGAAAAGATTCGATAAGATTTCTTTTCCTAATGCGAAAAAATGATGCCCCATTAGATTTTGATTTTTCTAAGGCTATAGATCAAACAAAAGATAATCCTGTTTTTTATGTTCAATATGCGAATGCCAGAATATTTTCAATATTAAAAAGAGCAAAATCTTTGAAAATTATAGTAAATGATAAAACTTTATTTAGCACTAATTTAAATAAATTATCAACTGATAGTGAGGTATCAATCATCAGGAAACTTGCTGAATGGCCAAATGTAATATTTTTTTCAGTATCTAGATATGAGCCACATCGTGTAGCTTTTTATTTATATGAGTTAGCACAACTTTTTCACAGCTTACAAAGCCTAGGCAAAATAGATCATACTATGAAGTTTATAGTTGAGGATGACGTGCAATTAACTTATGCAAGGCTTGCCTTAATTAGATCAATTCAAATAGTTATAGTTTCAGGATTAAAAATATTAGGAGTTAAACCAATAGATGAAATGTTGTAAAATTATAAAACTTATATTAATATAAAAAAAAATAATATAGAGCAGTTTTAATATTGAGGCACATTTTGGTTGACCAAGAATTACAGGTAAGTCCAAATAGAAATAAATATTTAGTAATTAAGTTTATTGGATTCTGTTTATCTACAATGATTATTTATTTTATGGTTATTTGGACAGTAGAATTGAGTAAAGTAGAAATAGAAGATTTACCAGTTATTTCTGTTTTGAATGAAAATTTCAAAACATCTACAAAAAATGGGCATGCTGAGATAGAGAATTTAGATTTTTCCGTAAACATATTGAAAGAAGGTAAGCTCATCGAGGATTATAAAAATCATAAATTACAAAATACAATGGAACCAAATTTATTAGAAGATGAAAAAGCAGTTTCATTAGATATGGAAGAAGCTCTTCAAAATTCTATTTCTCAAGCATTAAAAAGTCTAGAAAATCTTGAAATAATCTCTTCAGAAAAATCTTTTTACTTGTATTTAGGGTCTTTTGAAAATCAGGAAAATGCATATAAAAAGTTATCAGAAATTAAGAAAATTGATAAAATTAAGTTAATTACAGATTTTTCAATAGTAAAAAAAATATCAAGCGATAATAAAAGTAGCTACAGTGTAATATCTAGTAATAGTTTTTTTCATGAAAAAGCTTTAGATTATTGTAATGATATTTCTTCTCATAATTTAAAATGTAAAATTATATCGGATTTATGAATAAATGCTTCAACATAATATTAAACAAGATAAATTTATTGTTGATCTAAAAGGTTTTGATGGGCCTCTCGAACTTTTATTGTCCCTAGCACAAAAACAAAAAGTCGATTTAAAAGAGATTTCAATAACAGAATTAGTTGATCAATACTTATTTTTTATAAAAAATGTTAGCAAGCTTAAATTGGAATTGGCGGCAGAATATTTGATGATGGCTTCTTTTTTAACATATTTAAAAAGTAGAATTTTATTACCTAAGGATTGTCTTGAAGATGAATTATCTGCATCTGAGATGGAAAAAAATCTTGCATTTAAATTAAAAAGACTGTCAGAAATTAAAAATTGTACAGATGAACTTTTTTTAAAACCAAAATTGGGTATAGACTTTTTCAAAAGAGGTTTTTACGAGAATTCGGATAAACAGATTGTTAAGAAGTTAGATGCTTCTTTGATTGATATATTGCGCGCTTTTGCAAAAATTAATAGTAAAAAAATTTTTTCACCATTAAGATTTATTAGAGAATCTATCTTTAAAATTGATGATGCACTTAAGTCTATCCTAGGTTTTATTAATAGAGGTAAAAAATGGACTCTTTTACATGAAATAATCCCTAAGGACTGGAGAGGTAGTAAAGTAAAAGTAAGATCAGCAATAGCTACTACTTTTGCAGCATCATTGGAGTTAGCTAAATCGGGAGATTGTCTCTTAGAACAAAGTTCTCCATTCAAATCCCTAAAAATAAAAAGCAAAGAGAGAGGATAAAAATGAATTTCATCAATAAAAATGAAAATAAAAGTTTTTCAGGCTCTCAAGATGATTTACCTGACATTAAAAAAAAATTTAAGCTTGAAGATGAGAAAATTCTTGAAGCTATTATATTTGCTTCTAAAGAACCAGTAAATATTAATGATCTGAAAAAATCATGCCCATTTATTGAGGATATAAATGCATCTTTGAAGAATTTAACTAATTTTTATAGTAATCGTGCAGTAAATCTGGTTAAAATAAAAAATACATATGCATTTAGAACCTTACCATATTATAGTAATCATATAACACAAACAGTTGAAAAAAAAGTGAAATTATCTAAAGCTGCTAAAGAGACCTTAGCAGTTATTGCTTATCATCAACCAGTTACAAGAACAGAAATTGAGGATATTAGAGGTGTAAGTTTATATAAAGGATTAATGGATACTTTATTAGATTCTAAGTGGGTTAATATTGGTCAAAGAAGGGATACTCCAGGAATGCCAGTTACATATATTACAACCAATGATTTTCTTGATCATTTTGGATTAAATACAGAAAAGGATTTACCGAATTACAAAGAATTAAAAGAAGCTGGTTTTTAGCTGATTTTAAAAGTGAAGCATTTTAAAATTTAGAATATAAAACTTGAAAAACCATATCAAGTCTTGAAGTGTTTTGACAATTTCAATCCTTGTCCTTGGTAATTTGATTTTAGTGTTTTACCGTATATAAGGTCTGGTTGCTCTAACATATTTTCAAATATTAATTGTCCCATGTTTTGTCCATGTTCTAAAATAAAAGGGGTATCATGACATCTTACTTCTAAAACTGCTCTTGATTTTTGAGTGTTGTCAGAACTATAACCAAATCCCGGATCAAAAAATCCTGCGTAGTGTACTCTGAATTCGCCAATTAATGGTAGGTATGGTGCCATTTCAGCTGCTTGATTTGGGGCTATACTTACGAACTCTCTACTGCTTAATATATAGAAAGCTCCTGGATCCAATACTATTTGGTTTTTGTTTGGTATGATTTTTTCCCAATAATCTTCGATTTGGTAATAATTTATCTTACTTAAATCAATTAAATCAGTATGTGGTTTTGCTCGATATCCTATAAAACTATTATTATTACAACTTAAGTTGATAGAAAAATTCTTTGGTGTAAATGCGCTTTTTTTTATTTTGTTTTGATTAGTTATACAAGACTGGTATAATTTGAATCTTATTTGATTTAATTTAATATCTTCTTTAGCAAATACTGAAAAGGAGTTTGGTGCAATTTCAGCGTACAGTGGTCCTTCGTAGCCTCTTATTACTCTATCAAATTCAGTACAATAATTACTTATTAGTCTAGTAAATAAATCTAATCTACCTGTTGAACTTTTAGCGTTAGCAAACCCTTCAATGTTATCTGGTAGATTTAAAGCTTCCTTTAGCTCTACCAAATAAACTGAACCTTTTTCTAAAATGTAACCACTTGATAAATCAATTTCGTGCATTGCAAATTCGGATATACAAGAACTAACAGTTCTTTTTATCCCTGGTAGAAATGAGGCTCGCATACGCCATGCTTTTGGTCCTAAACGAAGATCCATACTCGATGGTTGTATTTGTTCATTTTCAAATTTCGTATTAGAGAAAATTTGCTGATTTTGTAATAAGTTTCTTATTTTTTGAGATGGGAGTACATATTTATAAATCGTATGTTCATTTGAACACATATTTTTTTCCTCACAAAATGGTCGGGCTAGCGAGATTCGAACTCACGACCTCTCGTCCCCCAGACGAACGCGCTACCAGACTGCGCTATAGCCCGTAATTTATTTATTTTTTACGAATATTTCATAAATCATTTAATATCCTACTTTCAATTCTTGACTTTAAAAAATCTAATTTATTAATAAATTCAATTATTTTTTCTTTGTCAATTTTAGATTTCTGAATATTAATCTTTTTCGAAATATTTTCTTTTTTTTGTAAATTTGAATTATTATCTCTTATATCTTTGCCAATATTTGTAATGAAATTAATACCGTTCTCTTTAATTAATCTTTTCACACCATTTATCGTCAATCCATCAACATGTAAAAGTTTTTTTATGCCAAATATAAATAATATATCGTTTGGTCGATAAAACCTTCTACCACCGGCTCTTTTCAAGGGTTTGATTTGTGTAAATTTACTTTCCCAAAATCTTAAAACATGAGAAGGTAAAGATAACATTTCAGATGCTTCTGAGATTGTTCTAAAAGCTTCAGGTGATTTTTCAATAACCAAATAAAATAACCAAATTAGTTGTTTTGGTTCCCTTCGTTAATCTTTTCTTTCATTATTTGAGAGGATTTAAATGTTACCACTTTTCTAGCAATTATTGGTGCTTCTATACCAGTTTTAGGATTCCTACCAATTCTTTCTTTTTTTTGTTTACAAGAAAAAGTACCAAAAGATGATATTTTTACGTTTTCACCCTCTACTAAAGCCTTTAGTATATGTTCTAAAACTTCATCTACTAATTGCATAGATTCGTGTCTAGAAAGACCTACCTCTCGTACTACTGCGTCAGACAGTTCCAACCTTGTGAGACTATTGTTACTCATATTATTCCTCATTAATAAAATGATATTTTAAATAATAACTTAGTGTCAATATATATATTTAGGGTGATATAATATAATTTTTTTTTAAATAAATTTTCAATTAAAATTTTTTCAAATTATTTATTTGAAAAATTTTATTTTCTAGATTTTTTTGAAAATTATTTTTTGATAATTTACTTGCAAGTGTTATAGCAGCACTAATACCTATAGCATCTGCTGCACCATGTGATTTAACAATAGTACCATTAAGTCCAAGAAAAACACCTCCATTTACTCTTCTAGGATCGATTCTTTTTCTTAAATTCTTAAGATTTTTGAAAGCGATTAATGAAGCAATTTTAGCCATTAATGAATTATTGAATGTCTCTTTAAAAAGTGTTCTAACTAATTTCGCTGTACCTTCGCCAGTTTTTAAAGCAATATTTCCAGTAAACCCATCTGTTACTATTACATCAATTTTCGATGATGGTATATCATCTCCTTCTACATAACCTATAAATTTGAAACCAAAAATTGATGATAAATTATCAATGATATCCGCAGCCTTCAGTAATTCTGAGCTTCCTTTATGAACTTCTGTGCCAATATTCAAAATTCCAACTCTCGGATTTGCTATATTGAAACCACTTTTAGCATAAGAGACACCCATTAAAGCATATTGACAAAGGTCTTGTGCATCTGCTTTAATATCAGCCCCGGCATCTAATAAAATATTAAAACCTCGAATATTAGTTGATGGCCAAAGTACTGCAATTGCAGGCCTATTGATACCATTTAATTTTTTAAGTTTCATCATAGACATTGCCATTAATGCTCCGGTATTTCCGCAAGATATTGCTACCTCTGCCTCTCCATTTGAAACGCAAGTTAAGGCATTCCACATAGTCGTATTTCTTCCTTTTCTTAATGCTTGTGAAGGTTTATCACTCATACTCACTATGCTATCTGCTTCAATATATTTAAATGCTCCTAACAGTATTTTTTGTTTAATAAGTAATTTTGGGAGTTTTGTCCCCGAACCATGAATAATAAAAAATAAAGAATTATTTTTTTTATATGCTTCTATTATACCCTTGAGAACTTCTTGTTCACCCAGATCCCCACCCATGCAATCTATGGATATAATGGTTCTATATATTTTTTCAGACATAACTTAACACAACATAAGAATAAAGTTCTTATATTTTATGCAGCATCTTCATCAACATCTATGTCTTCTATAATTGGTGTAATTTCTTTATCACCATAATAACCACAAGCTTTACATATGTGGTGAGTAATTTTTTGCTCTCCACAATTTGAACATTCAATTACATTAATTGCCCTCAAAGAATCATGAGCTCTTCTCATCCCTCTTTTAGATCTTGTAATTTTACTCTTTGGTACGGCCATTTTATACCCTCTAAATTTGTTAAGTTTGTCAGTACTAAATAATCAAATAATTATTTTCAATCCCAAATTACGCATTGTTATGTTTTTTTTATAACTACAATAATAAAAAATTTCAAATTTTTAAGTTTTCAAGCTTTTTAAAAGGATTTGATTCTGAATTTTGTTCAGTAATAATTATATTTTGAAGCTTAACTCCTCTCTTCTTCGGATATTTTGGTATTGCAAGATAAATTTCTTCACTGACGATATCTCCTAAATCAATATTTTGTGTTAAAGGATCTGTTTCACAATCATTATTTTCATAATCAATGATTTTATTGCTTCGTATTTTTAGATTCGATGATAAGTATCTTTTGATAGGTATTTTTAACTTATATATTAAATCTTCAAGACTTATAACACATTGTAAAGTACAATTTATTGATACTTGACCATTTATTTCCCATTTATTTTTCAATGGGACTAAATTGATAATGCAATTAAATGAATTTATTGATAGAATATCTAAAAATTTTACCAATGATTTATTTTCTTTTTGAGATAAATTAAACTTGAATTGATTATTTTTTTTTACATTGAGCTCTGATATTTTTATATATCTAGAAAAGGGAGGATTACTCCATTTAATTTTATTGAAATTTTCTTTATTTTTTTTTGGCATTTGTATAAAAGTTTTTAAATCAAATGATTGAAACAGTATTTAGATTAGGTTAGCTTGATTTAAGAAGGTTTATCACTAATTATCACCTATATGCAAATATTTTAAAATGAATGAAAAAAAAAAAATTAATTTCAAAACTTTATTAATTTTGTCATTATTTTTAAACCCACTTGGATGTAGCAAAATAGTTGAACAAAATGGGGTTCCAACAAATGACGAAAAATTTCAAAAATTAGATATTGGAAAATCAACTAAAAGCCAAGTAAAAAAAATACTTGGTGATCCTGTGATGATTGATGATCAGCTAGTAGAGACTTGGATTTATTTCAGTCAAAAAATTGAAAAATTTGCTTTTTTTGAGCCGAAATTATCAACTAGAAAAGTAATTTTATTATCATTTAACAATAATATACTAATCAAAAAGGAAATCTTTTCTCAGAAAGATTCTAAAGTCATTGAATTAAGTACTAAAAAAGTCATCTCTGGAGGTAGGAAGCTTACGGTCTTGCAACAAATCTTCGGAAACATTGGTAATTTTTCATCACAAAACTTTCAACAAGAATGAAAAATCACTTTTTCCCTTCAATTGCTACACCATTGATACAGTATCTCAACCCAGTTGGTTCAGGTCCATCTTCGAAAACATGTCCCAAATGAGCTTTGCATTTACTACATTTTACTTCAGTTCTAATCATTCCATAGCTTACATCACTATGATTAGTAATTACTTCAGAGGAATAGGGGGAATAGAAGCTTGGCCAACCTGAACCACTTTCAAATTTATTTTCTATTTTAAATAGTTTAGAGCCGCAACAAACACAGACAAAAAATTTTGTCCCTTTTTCAAAACCTTTATGTGAAAATGGTGGCTCAGTTGCCCCTTCTTGAGTAACTTTATATTGTAGCAAACTTAGATTATTCATTAGTTTATTTTTTGAGTTTTTATCCATAAAATATCTTTTAAATTTTTTGGCTATGATTTTCTGACCACTCTTTTGGAGAAATTAAGAATTTTTCTATTTGATCTATTGTCTTGTTATCTATTATAGAATTATCTTCTTTACAATAATTTAAAATATCCCACCAGCATGCCAAATAGTTAAGATTTATACCAGAGTTTTTTAGTTTGTCTGGAACATCATTAAAAATGTTGTAGTAAAATAATACGATAGTTTCTTCAACTATAGCACCAGCTTTTCTTATAGTATCACAAAATTTGATTTTACTTCCTCCGTCAGTTGTGAGATCTTCTACAAGTATAACTTTTTTCCCTTCAATATTATTGCCTTCAATATAATTATTAACACCAAATCCTTTTGGCTTTTTTCTCACATAATGCATAGGTAAATCAAGGTTAATTGCCAAAAATGACGCAAATGGAATGCCAGCAGTTTCACCCCCTACTAGACTTTCTACTTTATCTAAACCAATTTTATTAACAACTATATCACCAAAAAAATTTATTAGGATGCTTCTAGCCTTGGGATAGGAAATAAGTTTTCTACAATCTATATAAACTGGGCTTTTTAACCCAGAAGTTAGAGTAAATGGGGATACTGAATTAAAATGAACAGCATTTATTTCTAGCAGTAATTTAGCTGTTATTCTTGCTACTTCATTTTTTAAATTTTTCAAAATTTTTCCTTAATAAGATTTTTTTCACCAACAATTTCATTTTTCCAATATAATGGGTAACCAGGATTGAAAACTGTTATTAATTCTTTTCCAACTTCAATTTTGCTTGGGTATTTTATAGCCTCTTTAAATTTTGTAAACTTAGAAAGAGTAGAATTTAAGGATAAATTATAAAATTTTGCTCCGTTAATTGAAATGAAATTTTCAAGATTATCTAGTGCAGACTCCTCCTCAAAAACTTGTGCTACATAGCCTAAGGCATTAGGTGCAGAAAAAATCCCAGCACATCCACAGGCACTTTCTTTATTTTTATCTAAATGGGGTGCGGAATCAGTTCCTAAAAAAAATTTTGAATTTCCTGAAGTTGCAGCGTTCCGAACTGCCATTCTATGTTCTTCTCTTTTCGCAATTGGACGACAATAATAATGAGGTCTTAAACCTTCATCAAATAAGTTATTTCTATTTAAAATGAGATGATGTGCAGTAATTGTAGCGGCTATGTTGGAATTATTTTCTAAAATAAAATCAACACTATCTTTTGTAGTAATATGCTCCAATACAATTTTTAACTCTGGTATTTTTTCTATTAGTTTAGAAACAGTTTCTTCTAGGAAATATGCTTCCCTATCATAAATATCAACTTTGGAGTTTGTCGTTTCTCCGTGGATTAATAATGGAATATTGAGATCTGGTAATTTTTCTAACAAATTATACATTTTTGATAAATCTTTTACCCCTCCATAAGAATTAGTTGTAACTCCTTGAGGATAAAATTTTATGGCGCTTATGGTGCCACTTTTAACACCGTCATATATATCCTTTAATCGAGTTTCTTCACTTAAAAAAAGTGTCATTAATGGTTCAAAGTTATATCCTGGTATAATTAAAGATTTTATTTTTTTATAGTATTCATGAGCTTGCGATAGTCTAATTATAGGATTTTTTAAATTTGGCATAATTATGGCTTTACCAAATTTGGTAAATGTATATGGAAACACTTTTTCAATTAAGGGACTCTCTCTTAAGTGTAGATGCCAATCGTCGGGTGTAATAATTTCAATAGATTTGATTTCTTCTAGCATTTTTATAATAAATTTTCATTCCTAAAATTTAAGTTATTAAAAATTATATTTTTTAGTGTAAATCAGTAAAATATCTCTATTACTATGTTGCACCTTTACTTTATGTGATTTATAGTTAGTGTAAAATTATTAGGATTATAAATATTAAGGTTATATTTATCAAACTTTATCAATAAATCTAGGTTAAATTCATTGGCCAATTTACATTTAAAAAGTGTTATTGCTTAGGAGATTAGTAATGGGTGTTCACGATTTTTCTATTAATCACAAAATAGAAGATATAAAAGATTCAAAAAAACCATCAAAAAGTGAAGTGCTTGAAGCAGTTAGAACTCTATTGAGATGGACAGGTGATAATCCTGACAGAGACGGTTTAAAAGATACCCCAGAAAGAGTTTTAAAGGCCTACAGTGAATGGTTTAGAGGCTATGATGAGAACCCAAAGTCAATTTTGAGTAAAACCTTTAAGGAAGTAAAAGGATATAATGATTGGGTTATTTTAGATTCTATAAGATTAGAAAGTTACTGTGAACATCATCTTGCTCCGATAATAGGAGTTGCCAAGGTAGGTTATCTGCCCAATAACTTTGTAGTAGGAATTTCAAAATTAGTTAGAGTAGTAGATGCTTACTCTAAAAGACTTCAAATTCAAGAGAGGCTAACTCGAGAGATAGGACTAGCAATCAATGAAAGTCTAAATCCAAAGGGCGTAGCAGTTGCAATAAAAGCTGAACATCATTGTATGTGTACTAGGGGTGTGAATAAACCTGGGACCAAAATGCTTACTAGTTCATTTATAGGAGAAGCAGAAAAAAATTTAGAATTTAGAAGATCATTTTTAGAATTCAATTAGTTTATTGCTTGAAAATTTGATATAAAAATAAAAATAACATTTATAGTTCAATTAATTTGATGTAATTAATAGATATAAGTAAGTGTTAATTTAATTAGAAAGCATTTTTTCGTGCCTTATTCATTTCAGGACATTATTCATAAATTAAGCGATTACTGGTCTTCAGAAGGGTGTATAATTTTACAACCTTACGACTTAGAAGTTGGTGCTGGTACTTTTCATCCTGCAACCACTTTAAGAGCTTTAGGGAAAAAAAATTGGCAAGCTGCTTATGTTCAACCTTCTAGAAGACCAACTGACGGTAGATATGGTGAAAATCCAAACCGTTTGCAACATTTTTATCAATATCAAGTAATTCTAAAACCCTCCCCTTATGAGATTCAAGAACTATATCTAAATAGCTTAAGAGCCATTGGGATTAATTTTAAAAATCATGATATTAGATTTGTTGAAGATGATTGGGAAAGTCCAACATTAGGAGCTTGGGGGCTAGGCTGGGAAGTTTGGTGTGATGGTATGGAAGTAAGCCAATTTACATACTTTCAACAAGTAGGTGGCATTGATTGTAATCCTGTTACTGGAGAGCTCACTTATGGTTTAGAAAGAATAGCAATGTTTGTTTTGGGTGTTGATAATGTGATGAACTTACCATTCAATGATCCTAAATCCTTATATCCAAAAAAGTATGGTGATGTTTTTCAACAGTCAGAAAGAGAGTATAGTCGTTGGAATTTTGATATAGCAAACCAAGAATTACTATTGCATCATTTTAGTGACTATGAGAAAGAATGTGTTAGAATTTTATCTCAACCAAAAATTGATCCACAAACTGGTATGTCTATTATAATGGTTCAACCAGCTTATGATTATTGTATAAAAGCAAGTCATATTTTTAATTTGTTAGATTCAAGGGGAGTAATTTCACCTACTGAAAGACAAAATTATATTTCTAGAGTGAGAAATTTAGCCAAAAGCTGTGCTGAAGCTTACATTATGTCTGAAGAAGGTTAGCGTAAAATAGAGATGACTGGTAAAATTACAGTAATTTTATTAATTGTGATAACTTTATTATTTGGAATAGTGTTTTTTTATTTTCAAACTTATGCTTATTATTCGCAAGTTTCTGCTAAAAATAAAATATTAGTAAATGGAAAACATATCCAAGTTGAAGATTATATCGGAATAAGGTCAGATGTTTCTAAATTAAAGTTAAGAGGATGTTTTAATATAGATCCTTCTGCGTTTGACTTTTTTGATGTAAGTGTCAAAGCTTCACCTTTATCGGCCCCTTTTTGGTTTGACTGTTTTGATTATAAAGAAATTCAGACTAATATTGATAATGGAATTCTAAAGGCCTTTCTCGCAGAAGAAAATGAATATCCAGGGATTGATAGATATGTAGCTATTTCTGTAAATGGTCTTGGTTATGAATGGCGTCAACTAAATGAAAAATATGAGAAATAGAAAATGTCTGATTTAATTTTAGAATTTTATTCAGAGGAAATTCCTTCAAGAATGCAAAAAAAAGCTTCTATTGATTTAAAAGATATTTTTACAGAAGGTTTAGTTGATGCTGGCTTAGATTACTATAAAATCGAAACCTTTGTTACACCTAGAAGATTAGCTTTAATAGTAAAGGGTCTTTCAAATAGCTCTAAATCATATTTCGAAGAAAAAAGGGGGCCAAGAGTTGGATCTCCAGAAAAAGCAATAGAAGGTTTTGCGCGTTCATTAAGTATAGATAAATCTTCTTTATTTATAAAAAAAGAAAAAAAAGGTGATTTTTATTTTCACAAAGTACATCAAAAAGGAAATTCTGCAAAAGAAATTATAGTAAAAATTTCTACAGATATTATATCAAATTTCCCTTGGAAGAAATCAATGAGATGGGGAGAAGGAAATTTAAGGTGGGTAAGGCCTCTAAAATTTGTTTATTGTGCATTGTTTGAAAATGATACAAGTTTTGAAATTATTGATTTGAGATTAAAAGAAATTTCTTCAGTAAATTTTACTTTAGGTCATTATATGATTTCTTCTAAAAAAATCTTTCCAAAAAATGTAAATGATTATTTAAAACAATTAGTCGAAAATAAAGTTATTTTAGATAAAAGTGAGAGAAAAAAAATTATAGTGAATTCATATAAGAAGTTGCTTATAAATGAAAATTCTTGTGTGATAGATGATGAAGATCTTATCGATGAAATAGTTGGCTTGGTTGAGTGGCCTGTAGTATTTTTAGGATATATTGATGAAGAATTTTTAACTCTACCCAAAGAAATTCTACAAGTTACAATGAAAGAACATCAAAAATTTATATCAGTTATTAACAAAGAAACTGAAGTAATTGATAAATTTATAGTAGTTGCAAATATGCTTGCAGAGGATGGAGGAGAAGCCATTTTAAGGGGTAATTCTAGAGTTTTGCGATCAAGATTAAAAGATGCAAAATTCTTTTTTGAAAATGATATCAAAGTTATTGAAAAAAAAGGTCTATCAAGTTTTACAAATAATTTGAATAAAGTAACTTTTCATAATAAAATTGGAAGCCAATTGGATAGGGTAAATAATATTGAAGAAATTTCTCAAAAAATTTCAAAATTATTAGGTGTGGATAATTCAAAATGTAGAATTGCTGCTAGATTGTGTAAAGCAGATTTAGTTACCCAAGTAGTATCAGAATTACCGGAATTACAAGGAGTAGTTGGTAAAATTTATGCAGATCATGAGGGTATAGATCATGTCATTTCTGATTCAATTAGAGAGCATTACTTACCAATCAAGCTTAATGATAGAGTACCTTCACAATCAATTTCTATAGTCATTGCCATCTCAGATAGAATCAATTCTTTAATAAGTTTTTGGAAAATTAAAGAAAAACCTACTGGATCAAAAGATCCATTTGCATTGAGAAGGTCTGCGATAGGTTTAATTCGTATAATTATAGAAAATAAATTAGACATAAACATTGGAAAATTAATCTCT
This sequence comes from uncultured Alphaproteobacteria bacterium, assembly GCA_902562285.1. GTDB lineage: Bacteria > Pseudomonadota > Alphaproteobacteria > Rhodobacterales > Rhodobacteraceae > CACIIZ01. The sequence continues at coordinate 35,937 of CACESU010000012.1, forward strand.
AGTAAATTAGACAACAGAGACTCTAATGATTTAATTAAATTCTTGGAAGATAGATTTAGAGTCTATTTATTAGAGAAAGATTTTGATCATGATTTATTAGAATCTTGTTTGCAATTTAGCAATTTAAATAATCCTTATTTAATTTATCTAAAAATACAAAGCATAAAAGAATTTAAAAAAACTGATGAGTTCAAAAAGCTAATGAATTCTTACAAAAGGCCTATAAATATATTAAATGCAGAGGAAAAGAAAAATAATTATGTTCTATCTGATGCGCCATCAAAAGAACTTTTTGAAAAAAATGATGAAATAGTATTATATAAAAAGTTAATTGAAGTTGAAAGTGAAGTTAGTGATGCACTTGAAAAACATGATTTTAAGTTAGCACTACAATCTTTATCAAATTTTGACGATGAAATTGAAAATTTTTTTAAAAATGTTGTCATTAGCTCAGATAAAACTAATATAAAGATTAATAGATTAAATTTGTGTTATAAAATAAGAAAGCTCATGCATTCAGTAGCATATTTTGGTCAATTAAATCTCTAATATTATTTTAAAGAGTATAAATGAAAGAAAATCATAAATCACTGATATCTACTGCTTCAAAACTTGTATTATCTCAAAAAAAATTTGGTTATAGATCTACAATTTTGTCCAAGTTGAGTAAGATTGGTTTTCCTATTGTTGAAGGTTTTTTTATCTCTTCTGAAATTATGAAACAAATAGAAATTGGAAAAAAAACTCTACAAATTCCCAGCAAATTTTTAGAGTGTGGACCCTTTTGTTTAAGATCTAGCACAAAAAGGAAAGAATTTGCAGGACTTGAACCTTTTTTATTCTTAGGACTTAATAAAGATAAAATTGAAGAGTTATCTTATAAATACGGGCAAAAAAAACTAAATCAAATTTACCTTAGTTTTATAAAAAATTTTGGAATTAGAGTTTTTGATCTTGAGGTGGATTTTTTTGAAAATATTATTACGAAAACTTTAAAGAAAAAAAAAATAAGTTCTGTAAATAATTTGGACATAAAATCTTTAAATTTTTTGATAAATGAATTTGAGGAATATTATAGGAGTAGTTTGGGTTTTGATTTCCCAGAAGATCCATCTAAACAAATACATTATGCTTTAAAGGCTTTAGTTAATGAATGGCAAAGTCCAACATCAAAAATTTTAAGAAACTCTTTAGGTATAGTAAATGAAGATCATGTAGCTTTTATAATTCAAAAAATGATTTTTAAGAATACAAATTCTCATACAATAGATTTAGAAATTCAATTTATTGATAGTAGCACTGGTGAAGAAAAAATTAATGGCCGATACAAAAAAATTGGACAAAACCAATCAACTTCAAAAAATTTTGAAGGTATTAATTTCAAATATTTGCTATCAAAAAATATTGAGGTTGGTAGACCTAAATTCAATCTATTTTCAAATCCTTTTTTTAGAAAAATAAATGAGTTAGATAAAAAAACTTCAAAGATTTCTGAAAAAAAATTGAAATATAGATTCATATTAAATGCTGATGATATTTTTTTAGTAGATGCTCAGCAAGTTGATTTAGAAACATCTGCAATATTAAAATTGCATATGGATAGCGTAAAAAAAGGCATATTAAGTAAAAAGCAAATTATTTCAAAAGTAGAACCTGAAATTTTTGTTCAATCATTACATCCACAAATAAGTCAAAATTCAGAACTTGATATAATTGGGGTTGGATTGCCAGCTAGTCCAGGAGGAGTTTCTGGAAAAGTAGCATTCAGAGCTGAAGAAGCAATTAGAATGAGTTCAAAGGGAATGACTGTAATTTTGGTAAGAAGTGAAACCAGCTCTGAAGATATACGAGGGATGCATGCTTCTGCTGGGGTCTTAACATTAAGGGGAGGAATGAGTAGTCATGCGGCTGTGGTTGCTCGTGGTCTTGGAAAACCCTGTGTAGTAGGTGTAAGAAATCTAAGTATAAATAGTAGTTTAAATTCAATTACGACTTCAGAGGGAGAAGTTCTTAAATCTGGTGATATTGTTACTATTGATGGATCAAATGGCCAAGTTTTAAAAGGCAGTGCCAGTATGGTTAAACCAAAGCTGCCAAAATATTTTTTTGAAATTTTAGACTGGGCTCGTGACCTTGGAAATATATGTATTAAAGCTAATGCTGACACCATTAAGGAAGCTAAGCAAGCCAAGGGATTTAAGGTTGATGGTATAGGATTATGTAGAACAGAGCATATGTTCTTTGAAAAAAAATCATTGCAAATCATGCAGAAGATCCTTCTTTCTCCTCTCGAAAGTGATAAAATTGATGCAATTGCTAGCCTTTCAAAAATTCAGGTATTTGAGTTTGAAAAAATTTTTAAAATAATGCTTGGTAAAACTGTAACTACCAGATTACTTGATTTACCAGTTCATGAGTTTTTACCAAATAGTATAAATGAATTAGAAATTTTAGCTGATGAACTTAAAATGTCTTTCTTACAAGTTTCAGAAAGATGCAAACAAATGGCAGAGATAAATCCAATGCTAGGTAAAAGAGGGGTAAGGTTAGGCATTTTATTACCTGAGTTATATAAAATGCAAGTAAAATCAATAATTAAAGCAAGCATAATTGTTTATGGAAAAAGTCAAAAAGAATACCCTCCAGAGATTATGTTACCTATGGTATCCTCTTATAAAGAAGTTAACCTTCTTAAAAAACTAATTGATGATGTAGTTATTGAAATAAATGAAGAAATAAATTTTCCAATTAACTATAAGTTGGGAGTAATGGTTGAAACACCAAGAGCTGCACTTAAAGCGGGTGAACTAGCAAAAATAAGTTCTTTCCTAAGTTTTGGAACTAACGATTTAACTCAAATGACATATGGATTAAGTAGGGACGATTCTGGAACATTTATGCGAGATTATCTAGAAAAAGGGATATATCCAGATGATCCATTTCGATCTTTAGACTTAGATGGTGTTGGAGAGTTACTAAAAATAGCCTCAAAAAAAAGCAGAGCTGCTAATCCTACAATCAAAATTGGTATTTGTGGTGAACATGGTGGAGATCCAAAATCAATTGATTTTTGCAAAAAAATTGGTTTAGATTTTGTTTCATGTTCACCTTTTCGTGTCCCAATTGCTAGGATTGCTGCTGCTCAATAAATTTTAAAATTTATTGATTTTTTATATTCAATTTCTTACATATTTTACTTGCATGATTGCTGCAGTAGCATTATGAGCTATTGACCATATAATTGTCGAGACGAAAATGAAATTTTATACAAAAATAAATTATTTAATTTTTTTCAAAATCTTTTGTATATTATTTTTTAATTCTTTGCATGCAGAAGAAACAAAAAATAGTACTGAAAAAAGTTATACAGATACTTATGTATTTTTAAAAAATTTTATTGATTCTGATCTTTTATTTATATCTTCATTAAGTCAGAATACTTTAAAGAATTTTTCAGGTTTTTCTGATTTTGATAAAGGAAAGTTTTCCTTTGATATTATTGATAGTTTGCCTAAACCCAAAGCAACCTCTGAAATGAAATGTTTAGCAGAAGCTATTTATTTTGAAGCTAGGGGTGAAGCACTTGAAGGGCAATATGCTGTTGGTGAAGTAATTATTAATAGAGTATTATCAAAAGATTTTCCAAACAGTGTATGTGGAGTAATTTCAGAAGGGGCAACTAGACTAAATGCATGCCAATTTTCTTATAATTGTGATGGTAAATTAGAGACTATTACAGAGAAAAAAATTTATGAAAGAATTTTGAAATTATCTAAAATGTTATTAGAGCCATCTGCTAGGTTTCTTACTAATGGAGCAACTTTTTACCATTCTAAGTTAGTAAGCCCTAGTTGGTCAAAGAAATTTATAAAAACAAATGAAATTGGAAATCATGTTTTTTATAAATTGCCATAAATTAATTTTATGAGTTAAGTTCTTTATAAGTTATATCAATATTTCATATTGGAGGTGCTGATTGGATCAGATTTTTGTTAAGGATTTTGTACACGAAACTGAAATTGGTGTATATCAATCTGAGTTTGGAAAAAAACAAAGATTAAGGTTTAATATATTTTTGACAATCAACTATGATCAAAAAAATAAGAATGACAATATAGATGATGTAATTACTTATGAACTCATTTTGAGGGCTATTGAAAAGCATACTTCTGATCGGAGGTTAAATCTTTTGGAAACACTAGCTAATAAGATTTCAGATTCTTGTTTTAGTGATTCTAGAGTTGAGAAAGTTGATATCCAAATTGAAAAATTAGATAGAATAAAAGGCTCATTAGGAATAAGAGTAATTAATGAAAATAACTAAAATGAAACATAAATATAATATAATTTTTGATCTTGATGGAACGCTGGTACATACAGCACCAGCCCTGACAAAAGCAGCAAATGACTTACTTAGAGAATTAAACTTACCTGCAGTTAGCCCAAGTTTATATTCTACTTTTATTGGCGGTGGTATTAAAAAACAAGTTCAAAGGTTGCTAGCCCATTACGGATATAGTTATAGTTGTATCGATAAATATGTGAAGAGATTTAAAGATTTTTATTATGTTGATCCTTATTTTAAAACATATCTTTTTCCTAGTGTTAAAAATATTTTAATAGAGTTAAAATCCTTGAATTTTAACATTGCAATATGTACTCAAAAAAATAAAGAGCCTGCTTTAAAAATTTTAGAATATTTTGAAATAAGAAATTTTTTTGCAGGGTTTGCATTTGGAGATTCATTAGAGGTACTTAAGCCGGATCCATTAATGGTAAAATATGCTACAAAAAGTTTTATACCAAAAAAAAATATATATATAGGTGATAGTAAAACTGATTTACAAACTTCCAGAAATTCAGATTCTATATTTATTTTATTTACTGAGGGTTACAGAAAAGAAAATATTTCAGAACTAAGACCTGATTATTATTTTTCAGATTACAATAAGTTACTTGAATTGATAAAAAAAATAGCTTTTTAGAGGATAAATTATTGTCTAGATATTTTCAGCCATTAATAAATTTTGGTTCCAACCCTATAGTTGGGAGTACTTTCCTAGCTGACCCAAGTTTTTGGTATGATAGAGTTAAAGTATTGGAAAGAGGTAAAAAACCCCAAATCGTAAGTGTAAAAGATATTCCCAAGCGAGTAATTAAAGAAATCGCAAATCCATTTAATATTTGCAGTCATAAAAAGGGTCCTCTTTTGATGAGTGTACTGAATCTCTCACCAGATAGTTTTTCTTGCACTGACGAATTGAATAGAACCAAACCATCTTATATCATAAAAAATTTAATTCAAAAGGGCGCAGATATAATAGATATTGGAGGTGAATCAACTAAACCAAAATTTAAAGATGTTGAAAATTTATTGGAAATAAATCGTATTAAAAAGACATTTAAATCAATACAAAAAAACCGTTTTAATGTTATTTTTTCTATAGATACGAGGAAGTCAAATGTAGCAAATTATGCTTTAAAAAATGGGGCAAAGATTTTAAATGATGTTTCTGCATTACAGTTTGATCCTGAAAATGTAAATGTTGTAAAAAAACATAAATGTTATGTTTCTATCATGCATAATTCTGGAAACGGAAAAGATCTTCATAAAAAAATATCTGGCAAAAACTTTTTGCTAGATATTTATGACTATCTTTTAAATAGGATAAATTTTTTGTTATCTTGTGGTATTCCAAAATCAAAAATTATTATTGATCCTGGTATTGGCTTTGGAAAATCACTATATCAAAATTTGCAAATAATTTCTAATATAAGTTTATTCCACTCATTAGGGTGCCCAATCCTAGTTGGATTATCTAGAAAAGGTTTTATTGGAAAAATTACTGGTGAAGTGCAACCAAAGGAGAGAAAGTTGAGTTCAGTTATTTTAGCATTTGAGCTTATCAAAAAAGGAGTTCATATTTTAAGAGTGCATGATATCAAAGAAACATATGAAATGGTTAAAATTTTTAATAGCTTGAAATTAAATAAATGATTTTTGAAAGTAAGTAATGATAAGGAAAATATTTGGAACTGATGGTATTAGAGGGAAAGTTAATACACAATTCATAACTGCAGAGTTTGCACAAAGATTGGGTATTGCCTGTGGAGAATATTTTTTATCAAAAAGTGGTGGGGAAGGATCTAATAGAGTAATAATAGGTAAGGATACTAGACGCTCAGGCTATATGTTAGAAACTGCTCTTACATCAGGTTTTACATCAATTGGTATGGATGTGTTTCTTTTGGGTCCAATACCTACTCCAGCTGTAGGTATGCTAACCAGATCAATGAGAGCAGATCTTGGCGTTATGATTTCTGCATCACATAATCATTTTGAAGATAATGGTATAAAATTTTTTGGTCCAGATGGATTTAAATTATCAGATAGAGTTGAAAAAGATATTGAAACAACACTTACAAAAAAAATTAACTTAGTAGAACCATCACTAGTGGGTCGTGTTAAAAGAATTGATGAAGTACTAGGTAGATACACTGAAGCTGTTAAGAAAAGTCTCCCAAAGTCATTAAACTTGAGAAACTTAACAATTGTGATAGATTGTGCCAATGGTTCAGGGTATAAATGTGCTCCTCAAATACTGTGGGAATTAGGAGCAAATGTTATACCAATAGGTGTTGAGCCAAACGGGTATAATATTAATTTGAGTTGTGGTTCTACAAATACATTAAGGGCTGCAGAATTAGTAAAAGAATATAATGCAGATCTTGCAATTTGTTTAGATGGAGATGCTGATAGAGTAATTATACTTGATGAATTAGGTAAAGAAATAGATGGAGATCAATTAATAGCGCTTATTGCTAAAAATTTAAAATCTGAAAATAAGATACAGGGTAACACTATAGTTTCAACTGTTATGTCGAACTTAGGGTTATTGAAATACCTAAAAGATTTAGGTTTAAGTCTATATCGTACGCCGGTTGGTGATAGATATGTTTCTGAAGCAATTAAAAAGAAGGGATTAAATTTTGGAGGTGAAAAATCTGGACATATAATTATGACTGATTATTCATCTACAGGGGATGGTCTATTGGCTGCACTTTATTTTTTATCAATTCTTAAGGATTCAGGACAAACGACTAGCCAGCTATTGAATGTTTTTAAACCAACTCCTCAAAAATTATTAAATCTTAACTTTGGATCAAAAGATAATCCGTTAGAGAACTCGGAATTCAACAAAACTATTAATGAATTAAGAAAAAAAATTTCAGATAATGGTGAAATTTTAGTAAGAAAATCTGGTACTGAACCAGTTATAAGAATTATGATACAACATAAAGATACCAAGATATTTGAAGAAATTTTGGAAGAAATTAATTATATGATATCCAAATTATAAAATTTTAATTACTTTTTTTGACTGACAAATGAAAATTCCTAATAGTATAAAAAACGCAGACAAGATAAAGTTGTTTGGAAGTACTTCCTTTAGGATTAAAAAACCAAATATAGTAGACCATAATGGCACTTTAAAGTTTACTAAGCTCAAAAAAATTGGCCCTTCTTTTTTTATTAGATATATTAAAATGATTGTCGCCATTCCAGTTGATAATAAACCTAGATTTAAAATTGCAAATGTTGATTTGTAATCAAATTTAGAAGAAATTAATCCTTTATTAAATAAAAATGGTAAACTCAAAACAGATGCAATAAAAAGTGCATGTGTTGTAAATGCTAATAAATTTACTGGTTCTGATTTTCTTATAATTATTGCCCCTAATGAGTAAGAGAATGTGGCTAATATGCATAAAAAAATGAATACAATATTTAAGCTTTGATTATATTCAAAATCTGTTTTTGCTTTTGATAAGACTAAAATACATGAACCAGACAAACCAATTAAAAGTCCAATTAATTTTTTCAATGAGAAAGGTTCTTCTTTTAATAAAAAAAGAGAGAACACCAAAATTAATAGCGGTATAGTAGCCATGCAAAGTCCAACAAAAACTGTAGATAAATGTTCCTGTGCTATAGCTAAAATTGTAAAAGGTAACAAATTAGATAATACTGCTACACAAAAGCAATATATCCAATATTTTTTTGATTGAAAAACATTGAATACGTGAATCTTTAAAATTAAAGAAAATACAAATACTACTAAAAAGCCAATTATTAATCTGAAAGATGCAATTTGTAGAGGATCAAAAGCAATAATTGCATATTTCACTGATAAAAAGGAACTTCCCCATAGTATTCCAAGTGTGGAAAGCAAAACCCATGATGATATTTTTTTTGTTTGAATATTTTGAGAAATGATCATTTTTTTAAATATTTTAAATTATTTTAAAGTAATACTTGCAGTTATTTCAATTAAATATTATCCGATACTTATTAAACCTTTAAATAATAGTCGTGTTAGAAAAACCAAAGAAATTACCAAAGCGTCCAAATTTTTCATGTGGTCCTTGTGTAAAAAGGCCTGGATGGTCTTTAGATAATCTTAAAAGTTTTGAAGTGTTAGGTAGATCTCATAGATCTCAGATTTGTTTAAATTGTCTAAATGATGTAATCAAGTTAACTAAAGAAACTTTGGATATACCTGAGGATTTTAAAGTTGCAATAGTGCCTGGTTCTAACACAGGGGCTTTTGAAATGGCCTTATGGTCAATGATAGGACCACTGCCGGTGGATGCTTTAGCTTGGGAAACTTTTGGCAGTGGCTGGGTAAATGATATTAAAAACCAACTCAAGATAAATGATTTAAGGATACATAAAGCTGAATATGGTAATATCCCTGATCTATCTTTAATTGGTGATGATACGGATATTTGTTTTACTTGGAATGGTACTACCTCTGGAGTAAAAGTTCCAAATGCTGATTGGATAAGTGAAGAAAGAAAAGGAATAACTTTTTGTGACGCAACATCTGCAATCTATTCTCAAAAATTAGAATGGGATAAAATGGATGTAACAACTTTTTCTTGGCAAAAGTCAATGGGCGGTGAAGGAGGCCATGGTATGTTAATCATGAGTCCAAAAGCAATAGAAAGATTAAAAACATTCAATCCAGATAGGCCATTACCAAAATTATTTAGATTGATGAAAGATGAAGATTTAAATGAAGGAATTTATGAAGGGAAAACAATAAATACCCCTTCAATGCTTTGTGTAGTAGATGCATTAGATTCGTTGTTATGGATTAAAGAATTAGGAGGATGGAAAAAAACTTATAAAAAATCTTTACGCAATTTTGAAGTCATATCTAATTGGTATGATACTAGAGATTGGATTTCGAATTCTGTTAAAGATAAAAAAATACAGTCAAATTCTTCTATTTGTCTAGAAATTACCGATAATAAGTTTTTAAAACTGGATTCTCAAAAAAAATGGAGTTTTATTCAAAAAATGTGTTCTATTCTTGAAAATAATAGTGCTGCTTTTGATATAAAAGGACATCGGGATGCCCCCCCTGGTTTAAGAATTTGGTGTGGTCCAACCGTGGAAGAAGATGACCTAAAAGCAGCATTACCTTGGTTAGAATGGTCTTTTGAAATGGTGAAAAGTGATTTTTTTAACTAAATTGGGAATTTATTACATTGAATTATAAAGTTTTAATTTCAGATAATTTATCTAAAGGTATTGTTAATAAATTTAAAAGGGAGGATATAAGTGTAGTCTATAACCCTGAAATAGGAAAAGATAATACATTGCTTTTAAATGAAATTTGTAACTACGATGCTATAGCTATAAGATCAGATACAAAGCTAGATTCAATAGTATTAAATAAAGCTATTAAATTGAAAGTCATTGGAAGAGCAGGTATTGGGGTTGACAATATAGACTTGGATTCTGCCTCAAGTAAAGGCATTGTGGTAATGAATACCCCCTTTGGTAATGCTATAACCACTGCTGAACATACTATAGCAATGATTTTTGCGGCTGCTAGAAACATACCTGCAGCTAATCAATCTACACAAAGTGGGAGATGGGAAAAGAAAAAATTTATAGGAATTGAATTATCGAGAAAAAAATTAGGTATAGTTGGTGTTGGTAATATTGGATCGATTGTAGCCTCTTTGGCCCAATCTATAGGTATGGAGATAATTGCATATGATCCTTTTTTATCAGATGAAAGAGCAAAGAGTTTAAAGATTTATAAAACTCAGGATCTTAATGATTTATTATCTCAGTCTGATGTTGTAACACTTCATTTGCCAAAAAATGAAAATACTCATAATATAATATCAAGAGAAAATATTTTTAAAATGAAGAAAGGTTCAATCTTAGTTAATTGTGCAAGGGGTGGTTTAGTAGAAGAGATAGCGGTTGCCGAAGCTATCAAAGCAAAACACCTATCCGCTGCTGCATTTGATGTTTTTCTGAAAGAACCTGCCACATCAAATCCTTTGTTTGGTTTAAAAAATGTAATTTGCACTCCTCATTTAGGTGCTTCCACTGCAGAAGCTCAAGAAAAAGTTTCATTTCAAATAGCTGACCAAATAATCAATTACCTTAAAAATGGTGCAATTACTAACGCATTGAATACACCTTCTATTGATCCAAAAGAAGCTATTTTATTAAATCCATGGATAAGATTAGCTAAAATTTTAGGTTCGTTTGTTGGTCAGATTTTAGATTCACCTATTTTAGATATAGAGATTGAGTATGTAGGAAAAGTAGGGGAATTAAATTTTAAACCTATTTCATCAGTTTTAATAGCTGAGACATTAAAACCATTAGTTGGTAGTGGTGTGGTCAATATGGTATCCGCTCCTTTAATTGCAAGAAATAAAGGGATAAAAATATCAGAGATTAGAAGAGATACTCAGGGTACTTTTGACTCTTATATAAGAGTTCATATAAACCATAAAAGTTCTATATTTTCTATAGCGGGGACAATATATTCTGATAGTAAACCTAGATTTATCCAAATAAATAGTATTAATCTAGAAGCAGAACCGGTTGATCATATGCTGTATACAACAAATATCGACAAACCAGGATATATTGGGGCACTTGGAACGGTATTAGGTGAAGCTAACGTAAACATAGCTACTTTTTCCTTGGGGAGAGATAATAGAAATGGTAAAGCTTTAGCATTGTTAGGAGTAGATGAAGCTATTTCTGATTTAGTGATTAAAAAAATAAAAAAACTTCCACAAGTAGATATAGCAAAATCTTTGAATTTTTTAAAATAGACTAATTTTTTTTTAACTAGTAATATTTAAAAATTGACCTGGAAAGGATAATTAATGAACAATCTTGTGGTAGTTGGTTGTCAGTGGGGTGACGAAGGAAAAGGTAAGCTTGTTGATTATTTAGGAGATAAAGCAGATATTATCGTACGTTTTCAAGGGGGTAATAATGCAGGCCATACAATTGTCACTGGTGATAAAATTTTTAAATTGTCATTACTACCTTCTGGGATTTTAAGAGATAAGAAACTGTCAATAATTGGTAACGGTGTTGTTTTAGATCCTTGGGCTTTAAAAAAAGAAATTAATTCTTTGGAAAATTTAGGAATTCAAATTTCAAAAAAAAATCTGATGATTGCAGAAAACGTTTCACTAATTCTTCCTTTCCATAAAGAGTTAGATAACCTTAGAGAAGAAATTGCTGGAGGTAAAAAAATTGGAACAACAGGCAGAGGAATAGGTCCAGCATATGAAGATAAAGTCGGAAGACGATCAGTTCGTTTGTCTGATTTAAATAATCCAGAATTACTTAGGGAAAGATTAGAAAGATCTGTAGCTCATCACAATATTTTAATGAAGGGTTATGGTAAATCTGAATATAGTGTTTTGGAGGTAGAAAAAAAATTAGATGAAATTTCTCATTTTATTTCCAAGTTCTCAACATGTGTTTGGCAAGAATTAAATCAAGAAAAAAATAAAAATAAAACAATTTTATTTGAAGGTGCGCAAGGAAGCCTTTTAGACGTTGATTTTGGAACTTATCCTTATGTTACTTCCTCTAATACATTAGCTCCTGCTGCTTCCATTGGATCTGGTGTTTCGGCAAAAGAAGTTAAAACTGTTTTGGGAATAGTAAAAGCTTATTCAACTAGAGTAGGGGAGGGTCCTTTCCCAACAGAATTAATTAATGACCAAGTTGGCAATCACCTGTCTTCAGTTGGTCATGAAAAAGGTACTGTAACTGGCAGGGACCGTAGATGTGGATGGTTTGATGCGGCGCTAGTAAAACAAACATGTATACTAAATGGTGTGAATGGTATTGCGATAACAAAATTAGATGTTTTAGATGGTTTGAAAGAATTGAAAATATGTATTGGTTACAACATAAACAATAAATTTTATAATTATTTACCATCTAGTATTGATTTAGCAAAAAAAATTGAACCTATTTATGAAATCTTTAAAGGATGGAATGAAAGTACTGTTGGCGTCAAATCACTAGAAAGATTACCAAAAAATGCTATATTTTATATCAAAGCAATAGAAAAATCTATTGGGTGTCCTGCATATATAATATCTACTTCACCTGATAGAGATGACATAATAGAGGTTCAAAATCCCTTTGAAAGGTGAAAATATGTTAAATAGAAATCTTCGAAAAAAAATAGCTTATTTGATTTTATTCTTTTTCCTACCCGTTTATATTATTGTCGCGGTTTCAATAATGAATTACCTTAGCCAATTAAATATATGGATTGAACTAATTATTTATGTTTTATTAGGTGTATTATGGATTTTCCCATTTAAATTTATCTTTAAAGGGTTAGCATCAAGGTAAAAATGCAAAAGATTTAATATTCACATATAGGATTTCTGCTTTGCTTGTTAAAAGCTACAATAAGCCTTTAACCTTAATAGGTGGAGGTGAATTTTCGTACCAAATTTTTTCAAAATGTTTGAGAATTGCTCCAACACTTATAGCCGTTGATGCTGGTTTAAATCATTTAAATGTTAAGAAATCTATTCCAAAGTGGGTCATTGGAGATTTGGATTCTGCAAAAAAATTAGAGGTATGGAAAAAAAAGGGAACAAAAATTAAAGGTATTGAAGAACAAGAGACTACTGATTTTGAAAAATGCCTTTATTCTTTTAACGCACCTTATTTTCTAGCTAATGCGTTTTTAGGTAAAAGAATAGATCATTCTTTAGCTACTATTTCGACTATAGTGAAAATGAGAAATAAAAAAGTAATACTTTTGGGAAAAAAAGATATTTTATTTCATATCGAAAATTCTATTGAGTTAGATTTAAAAAAGGGTATCCGATTATCTTTATTTCCCATAAAAAAAGTGCGTGGTGTAAAAAGTAAAGGTTTGAAATATGATATCAAAAATATTAAATTTGCTCCTAGTAACTGTCTAGGAACCTCAAATGAGGTAACTGGAACAAAAGTTTTAATTGAACTTGATGGTCCTGGGATGATAATAATTCTACCCAAAAGTTGTTTTAAAGATGTAATCTTAAATTTCAATCAAAAATTTTTAAGATAGCTAGATATTAAATCTTAGTAATAAATATTCCATGCTGTATATAAGAATAATAAATAAGATTAATTTCGATAATAACTTTTAGATATAAATAATTGATCTTTTAAGATCTATCATTTATTTCATTCACTGTGAAACCATCATTCTCTAGTGAATCAATAATTGTTTTGATATGATTAGTACTCAAAGCTTCTATCACAGCATCTATTTTCGCATTTTTAACAGGTACATCATGAAACATTCTCTGGTGAAAAATTTCAATTATATTTCCTCCATTCTCTGCAATTAAATTTGATATTCTTGCAAGCATTCCTGGTTCGTCTAAAATATCAATTCTGACTTTAGCTAATCTACCATCTCTTGAAAGTTTTCTATTGAGTATACTTGCAAAAACTCTTGCATCAATATTCCCACCACAAATTACTGTACCAATATTCAAACCTTGAAATAAATCTGGACTTTTCATAATAGCAGCTACACCAACTGCTCCTGCTCCTTCAGAAACAACTCTATCATTTTCAAATAGGGAGCTAATAGCTTTTTCTATCTCAAATTCATTGACCAATATTATATCATCGATGTAATTTTTAATTATGGAACTAGTAATTTCTCCAGGTATTTTAACAGCAATACCATCGGCTATTGTATCACCAGTAATATTTAATTCTTTATTCTTAAATAAATTATACATTGCTGGAAATTTTTTTGTTTGTATTCCATATATTTTTATTTTTGGATTAATAGATTTTGCTGCAATTGCAATACCAGAAATCAACCCACCGCCACCAATTGGAATTATTAAACAATCAAGATTTGGAATACTTTCTAAAAACTCAATGCCAATTGTCCCCTGGCCTAAAATAACATTATAGTTATCATAAGGATGAATAAGTGTAAGACCCTCTTCTTTAATTTTTTCTTTAACAAATGATTGAGACTCATCCAAGGTTCGACCTTTTAGGATAACATTTGCTCCATATTCTTTTGTTTTCATAACTTTGGCAAAAGGTGCTTGCTCAGGCATAACAATAGTTGCCTTTATTCCCTGTTCTCTAGCCCACCATGCAACTGCTTGTGCATGATTTCCTGCAGACATTGCAATTACACCCTTTTTTTTGTTTTGTTCCTCTAATCTATCTATAGAAATAAAAGCACCTCTAGCTTTAAAAGAGGAAGTATGTTGTAAATTTTCAAGTTTTAAAAAAACATTCCCATTTATCAGCTTACTCAGGTAATTTGATTTAATTTCCGGTGTAATTACTGTATTGTTGTTTAAAAGATTTCTTGCTTCTTGAATATTTTCTAAGTTTACTTGCAAGCTTAAATACCTTTCTTTTGAAATTTCAACATTTACATTTAATAAATTATTTTTTCTTATTTGACTATAGTAACTATTACTTACATTATTGCAAAATTTTAAAAGAGGATAAATTGTGTCTGATATTTCAATAAATTTCGATAAAGCTAAAGAGGCTGCTGCAAAAGAAGCATTGACCTTTATAAAGTCAAACATGGTTATTGGTTTAGGTACAGGATCAACTGCAAAAATTTTTGTTGATTTATTAGCAAAAAAATTTTTTTTAGAGAAATTAGAAATTAAAGTGTTATCAACATCTTCAATAACTGAAATTCAAGCAAAAAATTTAGGTCTTCCTCTAACTCAAATAGATAAAGTTTCAAAAATAGACATCGTTATAGATGGTGCTGATGAAACAGATATGAATTTAAATTTAATAAAAGGTGGAGGAGGAGCATTGCTTCAAGAAAAAATAGTAGCATCAAATAGTAATAAAATGATAGTTATTGTGGACTCAAGTAAAGTTGTAGAAAACTTAGGTAAATTCCCACTTCCAATAGAAATTGTAAAGTTTGGCTGTAATAGTACAAAGAAACAGATTGAAAAAATGCTTTATAAGTTAGGTTATTCAAAATTTTCAATGAATTGGAGAATGGAAAATGATAATTTTTTTATAACAGATGAAAAACATTATATTCTTGATTTACATCTAAAAAAAATTAAGGATCCTATTTTGTTACATAAAATTATTAATCATATACCAGGTGTTGTTGAAACAGGATTATTTATCAAAATAGCAAATCAAGTAATTGTTGGTGACCATAAAGGGAATGTTAAATTGATTAAAGAGGAAGGTTAAGTTTTGGCTAGATATGATTTTGACTTATTTATTATTGGAGCTGGTTCTGGTGGTGTAAGAGCTGCTAGATTAGCATCTAAATTAGGTAAAAAAGTTGCTATAGCTGAAGAGTATAGATTTGGTGGAACTTGTGTAATTAGAGGCTGCGTTCCAAAAAAATTGATGGTTTTTGCTAGTTCTTATCCAAAAATTTTCAAAGAAGGTAAAGGATATGGTTGGGATCAAAAAAATGCTTTATTTTCGTGGAATAAATTTTCTAAAAGTATGAATTTTGAAATTGACCGTCTAGAAGAGATTTATAATGACCTACTTATTTCTTCTAATGTAAAAGTATTTAGACATAAGGCAAAACTTTATAGCTCAAATTCTGTTATTCTAGATGAAAAAACAAAAATTACTGCGAAATATATTTTAATTGCCACAGGAGGAGAACCGCAAAAATTAGACATTGAAGGCGGTAACCTTACAATTTCTTCTAATGATGTTTTTAATCTACCTTCTTTACCAAAAAAAATGATTATAATTGGAGGAGGTTATATAGCTTGTGAATTTGCATCTATTTTCAATGGCTTAGGGGTTGAAGTAACTATACTTTATCGAGGAGACAGAATTTTACGTGGCTTTGATGACGATATAAGAGAAAATATTGAAGAATCATTA
>CACESU010000013.1 GCA_902562285.1 uncultured Alphaproteobacteria bacterium
TTCCTCTTAAAGTTAGAAAAATAAATAAAAGTACCCAGGATAGTAAGGTAAAAAAGGCTGCTCAAATGGTTGAATTGACTGATTACCTTAATAGAAAACCATCAGAATTATCTGGAGGACAGAAGCAGAGAGTTGCTCTAGCACGTGCTATTGTTAGAGAGCCTAATGTTTTTCTGATGGATGAACCCTTATCTAACTTAGATGCCAAACTTAGAGTTTCAACAAGGGCCCAGATTAAGAATTTAAGCCATGAATTAGCTATAACTACAATCTACGTTACTCATGATCAAGTAGAAGCAATGACGCTTGCAGACAGAGTTGTTGTAATGAAACAAGGTGTTGTTCAGCAAGTTGGAAGTCCAACGGATATTTATGATATGCCGGCAAATTCCTTTGTAGCAGGATTTATAGGTTCTCCAGCTATGAATCTTATAGAAGGAAAAATCAGTAAAGGAGTTTTTTCATCTCAAAATACCTTAATTAAAGGATTAAAAGCAGATGAAGGTGAGATTATACTGGGTTTTCGAGCAGAAGATGCAATGGTCATTAAAGAAAAAGGTCAATTAAATAGTAAAATTTTCACACTTGAAATTTTAGGTGATGCGACAATGGTAACTGTAAAAGTTGGTAAATCACTAGTCAGCATAAAAGCAAGTAAAAATTTTAGAGCAAATATTGAAGACAAAGTTTCAGTTAAAATACCTGCTCAAAAATGTCACCTGTTTAATAAAATAACGGGGGAACGTATAAGGGGATAAAACCTCTTAATAGAATTCGCTTTTGCGATGTCAATCAGTACAATTAAATTTGTACTCAATAAATATGGAGTTAGAAAATGATAAAAAAACTTTTTTATTCGGTAATATTTGGGGCTACCTTATTATTTGGGATACCAGTTTTTGCCGGTTGCGAAATTTCTGCTAGAGTAAGTATAGTAGGAAATGAATTTCCTGCAATACAGACTGTGGGAGCTGGTGCGCAAGAATGTACTGGAGCTAAGGTTGAAACAAACCTTACATCAGAACACCAGAAAATAAATGTTCCAGGTATGCAGGGAAATCCTGCAGAATATACATCTGCCATAATAGCAAATTCTTCAATTGTTGCTTTAATGAATGAGGACGTAATTAGACCTCTTGATGATTTAGTTGCAAAATATGGTAAAGGACTTCAAAAAAGCCAGCTTATAAAAATTGGTGATAACATTATGGCAGTAGCATTTATGGCTAATGCTCAGCATCTTATGTATCGTGCCGATGTACTTAAAGAAATTGGAGTGGAGCCTCCAAAGACATATGAAGATATGTTATCTGCTGCTAAAATGATCAGAGATAAAGGAATCATGGAAAATCCAGTAGGTGGAGCTTATGCTGCTGGATGGAATTTAGCACAAGAATTTAATAATATGTTTTTGGGATACGGTGGTTCTCATTTTAAATCAGGTTCTGCTCAACCAAATATCAATTCTGAAGCAGGTGTTAACGCTCTAAATATGATGAAAGCACTTTCAGAATATATGAATCCTGATTTTTTAACACATGATTCAAACGCTACAAATGCTGAGTATCGTGCTGGAAATATTGCTTTGTTGAACATGTGGGGATCAAGAGCGGCATCTCAAACAACTGCTGAAGGTGTTATAGATGCTGTAAAGAGTAATCACTCAATAGCCGGACCTATGACAGTGGGTGGTGGATCAACACCAGCATCAACTTTATGGTGGGATGGTTGGACAGTTGCTAAAAATATTTCTGATGCTGAAGCAGAAGCAACTTTCATAGCAATGATGAATGCTATTCATCCTGATAAAATGAAGGATGAAAAAATTCGTACTCAAGCGGTATGGTTAATAGACGGTTACAAGCCAACTGATGCTGCAATAGGAGTTTTTGAAGCAGCAAAAATGAGTACAACGCCATATCCTATGTTGCCTTATATGGGGCTTTTACACACAGCGCTTGGTAATGAGCTGGCAGATTTTATGCAAGGTAAAGAATCTGCAAGTCAGGCCCTTTCTGATGTGGAGGCAGCTTATGTTGCTGCAGCCAAAGAAAAAGGTTTTATCAATTAATAACGTATAAAATTGGGGGCTATTAAGCCCCCAATCCCTTAATTCTTTATTGAGAGACGTTTAATGCGACATAGTACCTTTTTTTGGTTTGTTTTACCAACAGCTAGCGCAATGGTTCTTTTCATTGCTTTTCCTATTATTTCTGTTTTATTGCAATCAGTTCATGCTCCACATCCAGCAGTACTTGTAGAAGTTGAAACCTGCACACCTTTAGTGGGTTGTACTGTGGAAACTACAATGGATCAGGATGCTACTAAAGCAATTCGGGAAGCAGAACCACTAGGGCGATTTATTGGTTTAGAAATATTCTTTGATAGAGGACATCTTGCAGTTAAAGAAGTTGGAGAGATAATAAGAAATTCTAACTCTTTTAATGAGGCTTTCAGTAAACTTTCAAATCTACCGTTTTATAGGGCATTAGCATTCACTTTGACTTTTACTTTTATAGTTACTCCTTTTGTAATTATATTTGGTTTTTTAATCGCTATTACCGTAAATGCTATTAGTTCTCATTTAAAAGGACTTGTTATCTTCTTCTCTTTATTACCTTTCGTCGTGACACAATTAATAGGAGCTCTAGTCTTATTTTGGATGATTGATAGTAGGGGGATTTTGGGAAGTGCAGCACAATGGCTTGCTTCTGATCCCAATCTTTCTTTAAAAGCGTCAACTGGAGTAATGTGGGTTTCATTAATAATTTACGGTATATGGCATGCTGCACCATTTGCTTTTGTAATATTTTATGCAGGGCTTCAAACTTTGCCTCAAGACCAAATTGAAGCAGCAAAAATTGATGGAGCATCTCGTTATCAGCAAACTAAATATATTATTATTCCTCATTTATTTCCTCTTATAACTTTTGTTGCGTTGATACAATTAATGGATAACTTTAGGGTTTTTGAACCTATAGTAGGCTTTAATGCATCTGCACATGCTCAAAGCCTGAGTTGGTTTATTTTCAATGATTTGGGAGGAGAAACAAGACAACTCTCTTCAGCTGCAGCGTCATCTGTTTTAACAATTATCGGAGTTTCAATTTTATTGTTTCCGGTATTGTTTCGGACTTGGCGCGATTTTAGGGAGAGAACCTGAAATGGCTATAAAATTAGAGAAAAGACCAACTAGCCTTAAGCTTTTAATTTATGCATTTATTGTAATCTGGTTAATTGTGGCAGCATTTCCATTTATTTGGACAGTATGGGGTAGTTTTAAAGTAGAGTTAGATTTTTTCTCTATATCAGATTGGACTAATGCTTTAACTGGAGAAAGAACTAAAGCTGAGTATGGAAGACCATTTACTACAACGGGATATGAAGGTGCATGGATAGAAAATCATTTTTGGCGAAACTCTATAAATACCTTTATAATATGTTTTTTTGTAGTTTGTACTTCATTAACTATTGGGACATTAGGTGGGTACGCATTATCTAGATCAAGTTATCAATATACTTTTTGGTTATTGGTAATTGCTTTAATATTTAGGGCAATGCCTCCTATTACCTTGGTAGCAGGTTATATGTTGCCATTCTTTGAGTGGAATATATGGGGAATTTTACCCACTACAATCGTAGTTTTAGTAGCTATAAATCAACCGTTTACGTTATGGATGTTACATTCCTTTTTCCAAAATATTCCTAAGGAATTAGATGAAAGCGCAAAAGTAGATGGCTGTACCCAATTTGAAGCTTTTCGATTTGTTATTATTCCTGCAATGTGGCCAGGAGTAATTACTACTGGTTTGTTTTCTTTTCTTTTAGCGTACAATGATTTTGCAGTTACTTCTATGCTTCTAGCGGAAAATAATCGAACAATGGTTCCAGCCATAGCAGCCTTTCTTGGAACAACTTATACGGAAGGTAACATTATGTTTGCGGTTGCAGCTGTTGTTTCTACAACCATTCCTCTTTTCTTATTGGTTATGTTCTTCCAAAAACAAATTGTAAGTGGATTAACTGCAGGAGCAGTCAAAGGTTAAAATGTATCGTGATTATAAAAATTTAATTATAGAATGTCATGATTTTGAGTGATAATTTTTAGAAGGGAATAAAATGTCAGTAAGAAGATTAAAGAGTAGCAAACCAGAAATGCAAAAAAAAGAGGACGATATAAAAGTAAAGACAATGGTTGAGGCTACACTTAAAGATGTTGAAAAAAGAGGTGATAACGCTGTAAGAGAACTATCCTTAAAATTTGATAAATATAATCCACAAAGTTTTTCATTAACAGCAAGTGAAATAGAAGCAGCAATACAAAAGGTTTCAACTAGAGAAATGAACGATATAAAGTTTGCTCAAGAGCAAATACGTAAATTTGCTAATGAACAACTTAAGAGTTTAAAAGATATTGAAGTAGAAACACTTCCTGGCGTTATTCTCGGTCACAAAAATATTCCTGTTCAGTCAGTTGGGTGTTACGTACCGGGTGGTAAGTTTCCAATGGTTGCTTCAGCTCATATGTCTGTATTAACAGCTTCAGTCGCAGGAGTTCCAAGAATTATAGCCTCAGCGCCACCAGTTAATGGTAAGCCTCATCCTGCAATTGTAGCAGCTATGAAATTAGGTGGTGCACACGAAATATACGTTTTGGGAGGAATACAAGCAGTTGCTGCAATGGCTTTAGGTACTGAAACAATAAAACCCGTTCATATGTTAGTTGGTCCGGGTAATGCATTTGTGGCAGAGGCAAAAAGACAATTATTTGGAAGAGTAGGTATTGACCTATTTGCCGGACCAACAGAAACTATGGTAATAGCCGATGAAACTGTTGACGGAGAAATGTGTGCAACTGATCTTCTTGGTCAAGCGGAACATGGTTATAACTCTCCTGCATGCTTAATTACTAATTCTGAAAAATTGGCTCAAGATACTTTAACTGAAATTGATAGAATTTTAAAAATTTTACCCACTTCAGAAACAGCCAAGGTTAGTTGGGAAGATTATGGAGACATTATTCTTTGTGATGATCATTTAGAAATGCTATCTGTAGCCAATGAAATGGCATACGAGCATGTTCAAGTTATGACAGAAAGAGATGAATGGTATTTAGAAAATATGCATTCATATGGTGCGCTCTTTTTAGGCCCTAGGACAAATGTAGCCAATGGAGATAAAGTAATTGGGACTAATCACACTTTACCAACAAAAAAAGCAGGTAGATATACTGGAGGTCTATGGGTAGGAAAGTTTTTAAAAACACATAGTTATCAAAAAATTAAAACTGACGATGCAGCTGTTAAAATTGGAGAATATGGTTCAAGACTTTGCATGCTAGAAGGTTTTGTAGGACATGCAGAGCAGTGTAACCTAAGAGTTCGTCGTTATGGTGGAAAAAATATACCATTTGGTAGTTCAGCTGAGTAAAAGTATGAAAGATTTTGGACTTAAAGAGTTTTTAAAACCATTAACAAATTCTATGAGAAGTTTTAATGAATATAATGTTAAAAAGTCACTAGAATTGCTTTTCAGTGATAGTGTAAATTTAAAAATGTGCCACCCTTTTGGGGTACTGAGTGATTCAGAAAGTTTTTTTAATACTGCTTACAAGCCCTTATTAAGTGCTCTTCCAGATTTAGAAAGAAGAGATATGATTCTTATAGCAGGAACTACTCCAGAGGGTAACAAATGGGTTGGTTCAATGGGTAACTACATGGGAACTTTCGTTAAGCCCTTTTTGAAAATCCCACCAAATGGTCATTTAGTTCATATGAGATATCATGAATTTTTCTGTATTGAAGAAAATAAAATTGTTGAAATGCAGATAATTTGGGATATCCCAGAACTAATGATGCAAACAAATTCCTGGCCTATGTCTCCCCAGCTAGGAGCTTATTTATGTACACCATCCCCAATGACATCAGACGGTTTGGATGATCATGGTGATGGTAAAGAAAGTATGGATCATATAAAAAAGATGCTCAGTGACATGTGTCTACATCCTGAAAATCCTGATCCCAAGATAATGAATTTGGATAAATATTGGCACCCTAAATTTAACTGGTATGGGCCAGCTGGAATTGGAGCTTGTAGGGGTGTTTCAGGTTTTAGAAATTGGCATCAAATTCCTTTTTTAAGGGGAATGCCAAATAGAACTGTAGATAAAAATTCTGATGTTAATTCAAATTGGATTGCTGAAACACATTGGATTGCATCTGGTCCATATGTATGTGAAACTGGTTGGCCAAACATGAAGATGAATTTAACCAATGATGGTTGGTTAGGAATTGCACCAGTAAACAAAGAAATTATGTTAAAAAGCTTAGATTTTTGGCGATTAGAGTCCGGTTTAATAAGAGAGAATTGGGTGCTTGTAGATTTGTTAGATGTTTTTAATCAAGTAGGTATTAATGTTTTTGAAAGACTAAATGAATTTAATAAAGCTAGGAATTTAGGATCACTTCCCAGTCTAGAGGATCAATAGATTATGCAATTACCAAAAATGCCATCATTTTCTTTGAAAGGGCGGACAGCTTTAATAGTAGGTGCCTCTTCAGGTATAGGAACAGCTTGTGCTGTAGCCCTTGCTGAACATGGGGCAAAAGTTACTCTAGCAGCAAGAAGAAAAGACAAGCTTGAAATATTAGCACATCAAATGGAAAAAAAAGAATTTGAAGTTAAAATTATAGAGTTAGATATTAATGATATTACAAAAACTTCAGATACTATTTCTAAATTAGAGACCTTTGACATTTTTGTAAATTCTGCTGGCATAGCAAAACATTCTGCTTCTGTAGATACTGTATTCCATGATTTTGATGTAGTTATGAATACAAATTTAAGGGGTGCATATTTCTTAACACAAGCAGTTGCAAAAAACTTAATTTTGGAAAAGAAAAAAGGTTCACTTATTAATATATCTTCACAAATGGGGCTAGTAGGTGGTCAGGAAAGAGCTGTTTACTGTGCATCTAAACATGCAGTTGAGGGTTTTACTAAAGCAATGGCAATTGAATTTGGTAATCACAATATTAGGGTCAACACTATATGTCCTACTTTCATTTTAACAGATATGACCAAAAAAACATTTGATGTACCAGAAAAAAGAAAATGGATAGAGGAAAAAATAAAAATTGGAAGAATAGGGAAGGTAGAAGATATAATGGGTGCTGTTGTTTATCTTGCTTCAGATGCGTCAAGTCTAGTTACTGGATCCTCTTTATTGGTTGATGGGGGTTGGACAGCTGGATGAGTAATACAAAAATAACTTCTGCACAAGTAGCCAAATTAGCTGGTGTTTCTCAATCTGCAGTAAGTAGAGTTTTTACACCTGGGGCCTCTGCTTCTAAAAGTACTACAGAACGTGTCAAAAAAGTTGCTAATTATTTAGGATACCGCCCTAATGTTTTGGCTCGTGCAATGGTATCAGGTAAAAGTAGGATGATAGGAATTGTTGTGGCTTATTTAGAGAACCAATTTTATCCAGAGGCCATTGAAAAACTATCAAATTTATTACAGTCAAAAGGCTATCATGCTTTAATATTTATGGCTGGAAAAAATATGCAAAGTATTGATGGAGTAATTGAGGAAATTCTTGATTATCAAGTTGATGGAATAATAACAGCGTCTGTATCTATGTCTTCAAACTTAACAAAGAGGTGTACAAGTGCTGGGATTCCTATGGTATTATTCAATAGATCTCAAGATGTTTCAAGAATGTCATCTGTTACCTCTGATAATATTAAAGGAGGTAAGAAAATAGCTGATTTCCTTTTATCATTAGGTCATAGCAAGATTGGATATATTGCAGGATGGGAAGGAGCTTCCACACAGAGGGATCGTGAAAAAGGTTTTATATCTGGATTATCACATTATGGAACAAAACTTTATAACAGAAAAGTTGGTAATTTTGTTATGGATGAGGCTAAAGAAGCAACTAGAAAAATGTTTTATAAAAATCCACCAGATGCTGTTTTTGTTGCTAATGATCATATGGCATTTGCAGTTATGGATACATTACGTTTTGAGTTAGGGTTTAGAATTCCAGAAGATGTATCTGTAGTTGGTTATGATGATGTTCCAGCAGCATCTTGGCCTTCTTTTAATTTAACAACTGTTCAACAGCCAGTTGATACTATGGTTCAAAAAACTGTAGATATACTATTAAAAAAAATTGAGCATGAAGAAATCAAACCGCAGAAAATTACTGTAGACGGTCCCCTTATAATTAGGGGATCTACAATTATACCAAAAGGTTAGGCAAATGAAGGGATTTGATCCAAAATTTAAAGATTTACCAGATTATATAATAAGTATAACCAAAGAAATTTGGGAAGGTAGAGAAATATCTTCATTACATAAATATTATGATAAAGAAATTATAGTTAGATCACCAAGTTCTGTTGTTGTAGGTAATCAACAAGTGATAGATGCAACTATTTCTACACTTGCAGAATTTCCAGATAGAACTTTATATGGAGAAGATGTAATTTGGTGTGGTGATCCTGAAAAAGGTATGCTTAGTTCCCATAGAATTCATTCAACTGTAACTCATTTAACAAAAGGTATTTACGGGGAGCCTACTGGTAGGAGGCTGAACTACAGAATTATTGCCGACTGCCATGCAAAAAATAACAAAATTGATGATGAATGGTTAATCAGAGATCAAGGAGCTATTCTTAAACAATTAGACTGGGATCCTAAGGACTTTGCTCGTGATCAGATTTCTATAGAAGGTGGTCCTGAAGATTGTGTAAAGCCATATACTTATGAGAATGAAATAAAAGGCCCTTATTTAGGTGCTGGTAATGATAATGAGTGGGGTCAACTTTATTCTGATATTTTAACTCGTATTATGTCTGCAGATTTCTCTGTTATTCCAAAAGAATATGATAGAGCTGTTAATTTAGAATATGCTGGGGGAATAAGTGATATTTCTTATAAAGGTGCAGATAAATTTTGGATGGGATTAAGATCCTCTTTTCCAAGTTCAGAATTTAAAATTTGTCATCAAATTGGTCGCTTGGATGAAAAAATGCCTCCTCGGGCCGCAGTCAGATGGATTTTAAATGGAAAACATGACGGATGGGGTACGTTTGGAGAACCAACTGGTGCAAATGTTTTTATTCTTGGTGCTTCTCATTCTGAATTTGGGCCAAATGGATTGCGCAGAGAATATTGTTTGTTTGACTATGTATCAATATGGAAACAAATTTTAATTCATACTGGAGCCGTTTATTAATTTAGGAGATATTAATGGATCAAATTGCAATGGAACAAAAAATTGTTCGTTATGGAAGTTTAAAACCTTGTAAAACAGCATTTATAGACGCTTATACTCCAGGATCAGATAAGAAAGAAAATTTTACTATTCTTGGTGGAGGTGTATCTGAAAGCCCAGATCAACATGTGCACATTAATGAAAAAGTTGGTTTCAATATTGGAGCAGCAGGTCAACCACCTAAATGTAGAAATAGTCTACACTCACATCGTACAGCAGAAGTTTTTTTTGTTTTAAAAGGTCGTTGGAGATTTTTTTGGGGAAGAACTGGAAAAGCAGGTGAGGTAACACTGGAAGAGGGAGATATATTTAATATCCCAACTGGTATTTTTCGAGGGTTTGAAAATATAGGATCTGATTATGGTATGTTAATGGCAATACTTGGAGGGGATGATGCAGGGGGTGGGGTTATTTGGGCTCCTGAAGTTATTCAGGAAGCAGCAAAGCATGGTTTAATTTTATCTGAAACGGGAAGACTTTTTGATACGAAAAAAGGTGAATCTTTACCTTCTGGAATAAAAAAAATGCCTTTGCTTTCTGATGAAGAATTACTAAATTTTCCTGAACCAAGTACTAAAGATGTTGTACCTTTTCATGTGGCTCGCTATTGGGATTTAATGGCACTGTCTGATAACCAACCTGCAAATGTAATTGGGGAGAAAGGAGTTTTATATGATAAACCAGGATTTGAAGTAGATTTTATATCCAGAAATTCTAGCTCAAATAAAAGGTACTCTACTGAAAGACATGAAATACTGATGCCTGTCAAAGGTCATTGGAAATTTGAATGGGATTATGGAGAGACTATAATTAATCCTGGAGACACTGTACTAGTACCCCCACTATTGAATAGATCGCTTTTCCCAAATATGACAGGTGATTCATCTTTATATAGAATAAGAAATACTGATGATAAACCTGGGCCAACTGTAAAAAAATAGAATGAGATATCCATTAGTTTTCATTCCTGGAATGATGTGTGATTCTAGATTATTTCAGCCACAAATAAATGAGTTTTCTAAACAATATATGGTATGTGTAACTCCAGCAAGTTCTTCTAACTCCATAGAGAATATTTCATTTGAAATCCTTAGATATTTGCCAACAAAATTTGTTTTAATTGGATTATCTATGGGAGGTATCTTAGCAATGGAAATTATTAAAAAGGTTCCTGAAAGAGTAATGAAAATTGTTTTAATGGATACCAATTATAAATCAGAAACATCAGAAATTAAATCTAGGAGATTACCACAAATCCATTTAGTAAATGAGGGTCTGTTAGAAGAAGTTATGTGTCAACAAATAAAAAATAACTATCTCAGGAAAGATAAACAAAACCAAGAGATTTTTGATTTATGTTTAAGTATGGCTAATGGTTTAGGCAAGGAGATTTATATAAATCAATCAAAAGCACTGGCTACACGTAAAGACTATAAGTCCACACTTGAAAATATAAAGGTACCTTCTTTAATAATATGTGGAGAATACGATCGATTATGTCCTATCAAAGTTCATATGGAAATGGAGAGTTTAATTGAAAATTCTACATTAGAAATCATACCTGATGCTGCACATTTACCTACTTTAGAGCAACCTGCCTATTTAAACAAAATACTATGTGAATGGTTGATACAATAAATTATAGAGATGGAGGTCAACTTGAAAAAAATATCTGTAACACACGTTGGTAGTTTACCAAGAAAACAGGAAGTAGTAGATTTTATTTTTGCTCGTGAGAATAATCAAAAATATAATCAAGATAATTTTGATAATGTAATGAATAAAGCAGTACTAGAAACAGTTAAAAAGCAAGTTGATTCTGGGGTTGATATTGTGAGTGATGGTGAAACATCAAAAATAAGTTATGCTACATATGTTAAAGATAGATATAATGGTTTTTCAGGAGATAGTCCTCGTAATCCGCCAGCTGATTTAAAGTTGTTTCCAAGTTTTTTAAAACGATTAGCTGATGATGGTGGAACGCCAACATATGCTAGGCCTATGTGTACAGACCGTGTTTCATCTAAAGGTCAGGTTGATTTAAATAAGGACATTTTTAACTTAAAGACTGCAATGAAAATATATAATGTATCAAAAGGTTTCATGAATGCTGCTTCTCCTGGTGTAATCTCATTATTTTTACAGAACCAATTCTATTCTTCCAGAGAAGAGTATTTAGCTGCACTTGCTGATGTAATGAAAACTGAATACGAAACAATTACAGGTTCAGGCTTATATCTTCAACTGGATTGTCCTGATTTAGCTTTAAGCAGACATATGTTATTTAATGATTTAAGTGATGATGAATTTTTAAAAATTGCGGAGTTACATATTGAAACACTAAATTATGCTCTCAGAGATATTCCCGAAGAAAAAGTAAGAGTACATATTTGTTGGGGAAATTATGAAGGTCCACACTGTTGCGATATAGACATGGATAAAGTATTCTCTACATTAATGAAAGCGAAAGCTCAATTTCTTTTGTTTGAAACATCTAATCCTCGGCACGCACACGAATGGGAGGTATTTAAAAATAGAAAGTCTGAGATACCTGACAACAAAATTTTAGTACCTGGCGTAGTTGATACAACAACTAATTTTATTGAACATCCAGAACTGGTTCGTCAGAGGATTGAACGTTTTATAAATATTGTTGGTGAAGATAGAGTTATTGCTGGAACTGACTGTGGTTTTGGTACTTTTGCAGGATTTGGTGCAGTTGATCCAGAAATAGCGTATGCAAAATTAAGTACATTATCAGAGGGTGCTGCTTTAATTTCATAATTTATAAATTTGGTTGGGTAAAAAAAAATTGCAAACGTATGCAATTATAGTTATTAATTAAAAGAATTTTCTAAGTGATAAATTAATGAAAGCTATCCTAAAATGAAAGCAATCTTATTTGGGTCGATAGGAACTTTAGTAGAAACGTCAGAAATTCAAAGAAAAAGTTATAATCTTGCCTTTGAAAAAGTTGGTGTTGATTGGTATTGGAATACCGCTACGTATTGTAATCTTCTTACAGAACCAGGAGGTATAAAAAGAATAAGGAAATTTGCAAATAATTCCCTATCTGAGGATAAAATTCAGTCTATACATTTCTACAAAGAAAAATTTTTTACCGAATTAATTCCTGGTACTTTGTACTTAAGGCCAACAGTAATAGATGTAATACGCTTTGCGAAGAATAATGGTATAAAACTTGGATTTATAACAACTACTTCAGAGTCAAATATAAATGTTATTAAATCTGCTATTATTGATGAGTTAGACTTTAAAGTATTTGATTTAATAACCACAAATAAAAATGTTGATAAGCCTAAGCCTGATCCTGAAATCTATCAATACGCTTTAGATATACTGAATTTAGCGGAAGATGAAGCAATTGTAATAGAAGATACAGTTGTGAATCAAAACTGCGCATTGCAAACAGGAGTTAAATGTATTCTTTTTCCTGGTGAGTATGCTGAAATTCCAATAAGTAATAAATATTACACATTGACTTATAATTTAATGAGCAAAGTTGAAGAAGTTTTGGGCTAGAAAAATTAAATTTATAATAATAAACTACAATTTTATTTTTTATGTTGTAATTTATGACTAATAAAGCCCAAGTTATTTATAAGCTAGGTTCACCAAATGAGATGAAATGGCAAGTATGGCCTATTAATTATCCTGGCGAGGGGGAAGTAAGGCTTAAACATACAGCCATAGGCGTAAATTTTGCAGATACCTATCATAGAGCTGGAATTTCACACCCTTGGCCTGTCCCAAAGCCACCGGTAATTATAGGCTTTGAAGGTGTTGGAATAGTAGAAGATATAGGACAAGGTGTTCGTAATTTTTCTATTGGTGATAAAGTTGCTTATGGGATTCCACCACTTGGTAGTTATTCTGAATCCAGAAATTACCCTGCAGATAAGTTGTTACATTTACCAAGTGGACTAGATGATAAATTGGTTGCTTCATTACTCATGAAAGGAATGACAGCACATTACCTTTTACACCGAACTTATAGGGTAAAAGCAGGTGATGTAGTTTTAGTGCATGCCGCTGCAGGTGGAATGGGTCTTATTTTATGCCAGTGGGCAAAAGCATTAGGAGCAGTAGTTATTGGCACTGTTTCTACTGAAAATAAAGCAGAGCTTATTAAAGACATAGGATGTGATTATCCAGTTATTCGATCTAAACAAAATTTTATAAATGTAGTTAAAGAAGTTACAAATGGTGTAGGTTGTGATGTAGTCTATGAAGCAATTGGAAAAGATACATTACAGCAATCTTTAGATAGTTTAAAGCCAATGGGTATGTGTGCAGCTTATGGTCATGTATCTGGTCCGCCTGATCCAATTGATGTTATACAAGATTTGGGTCGTCGTGGTTCACTATTTATTACTAGACCAGCTATTATGCATTATGTGGCAAAACGAAATGATTTGGAGTGGACTGCCAATGATCTATTCAATGCTATTTCTAAAGGAGTCATAAAATCGAACGTGAATTATGAATTTTCATTAAAAGATGCTGTAAAGGCTCATGAGGCCATAGAATCTGGAAAGACAGAAGGTTCTATAATTTTAATACCCTAAAATTTCCTTTTTTAATGACTATTAAAAAGATTTCTTTTGAAATCTATTTATTGAAATGCTTAGCTGTTTAGTAGGAAATATAAATAATAATGTTTTATGAAGAGGTATAATATGAATTCATCTGAAAAAGTCACAGCACTTAATTTGACAATGGTTGATCCATTACCAGAAGCTACAAAAAAATATTTTGATATATGTCAGGAAAAGTTGGGTATGGTCCCGAATGTATTAAAAGCCTATGCTTTTAATATTAATAAATTTGATGCATTTACCTCTATTTATAATGAATTGATGTTATCTGAAAGTGGCCTTTCAAAATTAGAAAGGGAGATGATTGCTGTTACAGTTTCATCAATAAATAAATGTTTTTATTGCTTGGTAGCACACGGAGCAGCTGTAAGAGAATTGTCAAAAAACCCTATTTTAGGTGAAATGATAGCAATGAACTATAAAATGGCTCCTTTGGATGATAGACAAAAAACTATGTTGGAATTCACAGAAAAAATAACAAAAAATAGTTCAGATATTAATGAAGATGATAGGCAAAAACTTCGAAATGTTGGTTTCAGTGACCATGATATTTGGGATATCGCTAATGTAGCAGGTTTCTTTAATATGACAAATAGAGTAGCAAGCGCAGTAGCGATGCGTCCTAATGAAGAATACCATGAACAATCAAGATAAATACAAATTTGAATTTAAATTTTAAAAGTGAAAGCAAAAATTAAAAATTTAATAAGTACTAATAACTTTCAGCGAGCAAAAGGTAAGTTAAAAATTTCATTCATGAATAGTAATGATGAAACTTCTATCCATGATTTACATCAGTCTGGTGCTTTGAAAGTTTTGATTCCTAAATCTAAATCAAAATATGCCGAAGCAGTTCTAATTAATACAGGTGGAGGTATTGTTGGAGGTGATAACTTATCAATTCAAGTAGAAGCTGCAAAAAAAACTAATACTTGGATAACTACTCAGGCATCTGAGAAAGTTTATAAATCAAGTAATGAACAAGGTATTTTAAATACTAAAGTTACTCTTGAAGATAATTCCACTTTATTTTGGTGTCCTAAAGAAACTATATTGTTTCATAATTCAAAACTGATTAGAAATTTAGATTTTGATATTAAAAGCTCTAGTAAACTTCTTATTATTGAAAATATTGTTTTTGGGCGTTTAGCTAGTGGTGAATTAAACGCTGATTGCTTCTTTTCTGACCATTGGCGTATTAAAAGAGATGAAAAATTAATATTTGCCGAAAATTTTTTATTTGAAGATAAAAAAACTATGTACCGAAAAACAAATTTAGGTAACTATAGATCTCTATTAAATGTTATGTATTTATCAAAAGACTCAAAAAACTTTTTAAATAAAATGAGAAATATAATATCTTCTGAAAGTATATTTGGTGAGGCTAGTCATTGGAATGATTTTATATCTTTAAGAGCATTAGCCAAAAATCCAATAGAATTTAAAAAAACTATTGAGGAAATCCTGATTTTATTTGCAGATGAAAAATCAAAAATTCCACGAATATTAAGTATTTAAAGGTAAGATCATAAAATGTATTTGACCCCAAGAGAGAAAGACAAATTATTAATAAGTTTAGCAGCAATGGTTGCAAGGAGTCGTTTAGATAGGGGAGTAAAACTTAACCATCCAGAAGCAATAGCTTTAATCACTGACTTTGTTATAGAGGGTGCGAGAGATGGTAAGTCAGTTTCTCAATTAATGGAGCAAGGTGGTAAGGTTTTAACTGCTGAACAATGTATGGATGGTATAGCAGACATGATAAAAGATGTTCAAGTTGAGGCTACTTTTCCTGATGGAACAAAACTAGTAACAGTACATTACCCTATTAGAAAGGAAAAAAAATAATGAAACCAGGGGAAGTAATCACATTAGAAGGAGACCTTATCTTAAATCAAAAAATGAAATCTTTTGAAATGCAAATTTCTAATTCAGGTGATAGACCAATACAGGTTGGAAGTCATTTTCATTTTGCAGAAACTAATGAAGCTCTTAAATTTGATAGAGTAAAGGCCTTCGGATGTCGGCTAAATATCCCATCTGGTACGGCAGTTAGATTTGAGCCTGGTCAGATAAAAATAGTCAATTTAATACCATTTAAAGGGAATAGAAAAATATATGGATTTAATGCCAAAGTCATGGGTGATTTAGATGTCTAATATTATACCGAGAAACCTTTATGCAGATATGTATGGTCCAACTAAAGGCGATAAAGTTAGGTTAGCAGACACAGAATTAATTATTGAAGTTGAGGAAGATTTCACAACTTATGGGGAAGAAATCAAATTTGGTGGTGGTAAAGTCATAAGAGATGGTATGGGGCAATCTCAAATTCCAAGAAGCAAAGGGGCAGTTGATACTATTATAACTAATGCTTTAATAGTTGATATCTCTGGAATTTATAAGGCTGACTTAGGAATTTTGGATGGAAGAATTTGTAAAATTGGTAAAGGAGGGAATCCTGATACTCAGCCAAATGTGGATATTATAGTTGGCCCTGGCACTGAAGTAATTGCTGGAGAAGGCAAAATTTTGACAGCAGGTGGTTTTGATTCACATATCCATTTTATTTGCCCACAACAAATAGAAGATGCTTTACATTCAGGACTTACCACAATGTTAGGTGGAGGGACTGGTCCAGCTCATGGTACATTAGCTACAACATGTACTCCTGGAAAATGGCATATTGGGAGAATGCTACAATCAGCAGATGCCTTTCCTATGAACCTGGCTTTTGCAGGTAAAGGAAATGCAAGTTTGCCTGAAGCATTAGAAGAACAAATTTTAGCAGGTGCTTGTGCTTTAAAACTTCATGAAGATTGGGGGACAACTCCAGCAGCTATCAATAATTGTTTATCAGTTGCAGATAACCTAGATGTCCAAGTTATGATTCATACTGACACTTTAAACGAAAGTGGATATGTAGAAACAACTGTTAAAGCTATTGATAATAGAACTATTCATGCTTTTCATACTGAAGGAGCAGGGGGTGGTCATGCTCCAGATATAATAAAAGTTTGTGGTGAAAAAAATGTCATTCCAAGTTCTACAAATCCAACAAGACCATATACAGTAAATACTCTAGAAGAGCATTTGGATATGTTAATGGTATGTCATCACTTAGATAAATCTATTCCAGAAGATATAGCTTTTGCAGAAAGTAGAATTAGAAAAGAAACTATTGCTGCTGAAGATATTTTGCACGATCTTGGTGCCTTTTCAATTATTGCTTCAGATAGTCAAGCAATGGGAAGAGTAGGAGAGGTTATTATCCGTACATGGCAGACTGCACACAAAATGAAAGTTCAACGTGGGCGTTTAAAAGAGGAAAATGGTGAAAATGATAATGTGAGGGTTAAACGCTACTTAGCAAAATATACAATAAATCCGTCAATAGCACATGGAATAAGTAATGAAATTGGAAGTATTACCGAAGGTAAAAGGGCTGATTTAGTATTATGGAATCCTGCCTTTTTCGGAGTAAAACCTGAAATGGTTTTATTAGGAGGAAGTATTGCTTGCGCTCAAATGGGAGATCCAAATGCATCTATACCAACCCCGCAACCGGTCTATTCAAGAGAGATGTTTGGGGCATTTGGCAGATCTTTGGAAAATTCGACAGTAACATTTGTATCTCAGGCTAGTTATGAAAATGATATTGGAAATGCTCTTGAACTTAGAAAAAAAACTGCTCCAGTTAAAAATACTAGAGATATAAATAAGTCAAATATGGTATATAACGATTTGTGTCCAAAAGTTGAAGTTGATCCAGAAACTTATGAAGTTAGAGCAAATGGAGAAATTTTAACTTGTGAACCTGCATCGGAGCTTCCAATGGCACAAAGATATTTTCTATACTAAACATTAATTATCTATATATTTGGTATATTTGGAAAAGTAATGAATAAAGCATTTAAATTAAAAACCATTGAAGATTTTAATAGTATAGATGTTTTTGATACCATTACCTTAACATACGATGATAGATATAGGCGTAGAATATTAATGAAAAGTGACCATGGTTTAGAGTTTCTTCTAGACTTAGCAAAAACTACGGAATTAAGATCTGGAAATTTTATCGAATTAGAGGATGGAAGATTGATTGAAATTATTGCTGCATCTGAAAAGTTAATGAAAGCTTCTTCCGATCATGAATTACTGATAATGAAAGGAGCTTGGCATATTGGTAACAGACATCTATCCTGTGAAATAGATAAAGGAAGTATTACACTTCGTTTCGATCACGTAATCAAGCAAATGCTTGAAAATTTAGGATTAGTTGTAGAAATTGTATATAAACCATTTAATCCTGAAGGAGGTGCATATGGTGACTCTAGAACAACTGGACATCAGCATTAATCCAAAAAATCATAAAGTTATGGCATGGCTATCGCCCAGTTTTCCATTAGGTAGTTTTGCATATTCTCATGGTTTAGAATTCGAAATCTGTGAAGGTAATGTTTCAACATCTGAGGATTTATTTGAATGGTTAAAAGATATTTTAAGATTTGGTT
Source organism: uncultured Alphaproteobacteria bacterium (assembly GCA_902562285.1). Classification (GTDB taxonomy): domain Bacteria; phylum Pseudomonadota; class Alphaproteobacteria; order Rhodobacterales; family Rhodobacteraceae; genus CACIIZ01. Next base: position 18,417 of record CACESU010000013.1, read on the forward strand.
CTGCATGGAATGACTTAGTCTTATTTTGTAATTCATATAAGGCCAAGGTAGCTTATTTACATGAGTTATCTGACATAGCAAAAGCATTTGCACAAAGTAGAGAGAGGTATTATGAAACAATAGAAATGGGAACTGCTTTTTCTAAGATTATATCTTCAATAGAAGGAGTGGATTTGAAAGGTATGCCACTTCCAATAATAATGGGATATGTTGCAAAAATTGAAAATGTGCAATTAGAATATATTCTTCCTCTTTATGCTCATAGTTTTATATCGAATTTGATTTGTGTTTCAATGCGACTTTTACCTTTAGGTCAAACAGAAGCTCAAAAACTACTTTTCACCTTGTTTCCAGTAATAGATGAAGTTTCAAAGGAAGCTTTGAAATCAAATATCGATGACATGAGAAATAAATGTGTACTATCGGATTTAGCTTCTATGAAACATGAAACTCTTAAAGTAAGGTTATTTAAATCCTAGAAATAATATATTGAGAAAAATGAATGGAGTAAGTTATGGGTAGAGGTTTACCTTTGAAGGTTGGAATAGGTGGGCCAGTAGGTGCTGGAAAGACAAGTCTTACAGAGACATTGTGTAGAAATTTGAGCTCAAAGTATTCAATGGCCGTAATTACAAATGATATCTATACTGCTGAAGACGCTGAATATTTAATGAGAAAGCAGGTGCTTCCTTTAGAAAGAATAAGAGGAATTGAAACTGGAGGATGTCCTCACACTGCTATAAGAGAAGATGCTTCTATAAACTTATCTGCAGTAGATGATTTAATAAATAAAATACCTGATTTAGATTTAATATTAATTGAAAGTGGTGGTGATAATTTAGCTGCTACTTTTAGCCCAGAATTAGCAGACCTAACGATTTACATGATTGATGTAGCCATGGGTGAAGAAATACCAAGAAAAGGAGGGCCAGGAATAACCAAGTCTGATATTTTAATAATTAATAAAATAGATTTGGCTGAGTATGTAGATGTATCTATTGAAAAAATGAAACGTGATACACTCAACCAAAGGAATGATAAACCCTTTCACTTTATTAATTTAAAAGCCCAAAAAGGAATTGAGGAGGTAATTTATTCTCTAAAAAACTTGGGTGGCCTTTGATTATTGATTTTACTTAATTCCCATTTATCAATTTATTATTTATTGAATTAATATGATTTAACGAAAATGATATGCATATAGTTTTTAAGTCAGACAAAATTCTTAGTTTTATCATTGTAGTCAGTTCTTGTGCATGGGGACTGTATTGGTTGCCATTAAGATCGATAGAAGAGGCTGGTATCGTAGGGTCCTGGAGTATTGTGTTTGTCAATGCATGTCCCCTTTTAATTCTTGTTCCATTGCTTTTGTTTAATCTTGATCAATTAAAAATATATCAAAAGCCTATTTTTTTTGCAGGGTTTTTGATTGGTGCTGCTTTCACATTTTATGCAAATGGATTAGTAGAAACGTCAGTGATAAGAGCCACATTGTTATTTTACCTAAGTCCAATTTGGTCTACTATTATTGGGATTATTTGGTTAAAAGAGCGTTTAACAATAGCTAGAGTCATTTCAATCATTATCGCATTACTAGGTTTAATTTTTTTATTATACAATTTTGATAATCAAGAAAATAAAGCATTAAATTTTGGGGATTTCTCAAGTGTTCTTTCAGGACTTTTTTGGGCATTAGGTGCTTCAATACTTAAAAAATGGTCAAAAGTTCCAATCTTATCATTGACTACAGTTGTTTATTTTTCCACTAGCATACTCTCAATTTTATTAGCTATTATTGTCTATGAAGCAGCTATTCCAAGTTTTTCATTAATAATGGAAAATTTTGTACTTGCGTTTACTTGGTCTGTTATAGTGCTACTTCCCTCTTTTTGTATTATTTTTAGAATATCACAAATATTGTTTCCAGGACGTGTTGGGATATTAATGATGTCAGAAGTAGTTGTAGCTGTAATTAGTGCTAAAATATTCTTACCTGAAGAACAAATGTTTGTTTTGCAGTGGGTTGGTGCTATTGCAATATTAACTGCAGGATTAATAGAAATTGTATTTGGATATAATAAAAATAATGTTTGATAAATTTTTTATAATTAAAAGTATATTTTAATTTTTGAGATTTGAATTTAATTTTATAATTTCAAGCATTACCTCAGTAGCTAATGCCATATCTGAAGTTGATACCCATTCAAGTGGGCCATGAACATTTTGCATTCCTGTAAAAATGTTAGGAGTTGGGACTCCTTTTTCAGTAAGTAAAGAACCATCAGTACCGCCTCTTATTGGTTTTTTTATAGGTTGAATACATTTATTATGAAGAGCTTTTTCTGCAATTTCTAACGGCATTCTATTTTCATCAAGCCAGTAGCGCATATTTCTGTACTGACGTTTAAAAAAGATTTTAATTTTAGCTCGTGGTTCAGTTGCTTGCATTTTTTTGCATATTTCTTCTAAAATTTCTTTTTTTTCATCTAGCCCCTTTAATTCAAAATCCCTTAAAATAAATTTAATTATCATTTCAGATGAATTTCCAATCATATCTGTAGCATGGATAAAACCTTCTCTTTTTTCAGTAACCTCTGGAGTCATTGTTTTTAACGGTAAATTATTTATGATTTCTGATGCCAAGTGAATTGCATTTACCATTTCATTTTTTGCATCTCCAGGATGAATAGATACACCTTTTATTAAAACTTCTGCTGAATCTGCTGAAAAAGTCTCATTGTCAATTTCACCAACTTTTCCTCCATCAAAAGTATATGCAAATTTCACATTTAAATCATCTGGGAGATTTTTATGAACTCCTCTTCCTATTTCTTCATCAGTAGTGAATGCTATTCTTATTTCACTATGATTTTCATTTTGGTTAGATATTAAAAAATTAACTGCAGTCATTATTATAGCTATTCCTGCTTTGTCGTCGGCACCAAGTAAAGTGTTTCCAGATGCAGTAATAATATCGTGTCCAATTTTTTCACTAAGATAAGAAAATTCTTTTGGAGATAAAATTAAATTCTCATCATCCGGAAATTTAATATCAGAACCATCATAGTTTTCAATTATTCTTGGTTTAACATTTGAAGCATTAAATTGGGGTGCAGTATCTACATGAGCTAAAAAACCAATTGCTGATCCCTTAACCTTTCCTGGTATAGTAGCTATAAGTGTTCCGTAGTCTGTGATTTTCACATCTCTTAAATTAAGTTCTTTCAACTCTTTTTCTAATAGATAAAGCATATCATACTGTATTTTGCTGCTTGGTACTGTAGTAGACACCTCATCACTTTGACTATCAATTGACGCATATCTTATTAATCTTTTAGCTAATTCATTTTTGAAGTCTAATGACATTTTGCCTTACTTTTTTATAAATATTGAAACAAGTTAATTTATATAAGAGTATATACTCAAACTTTTATAATTGGCTAGTTAAAGGAGAAAATAATGAAATTATATGATGGCTGGATGAAGGTTTTTGAAAAAAGAGATTTTGATGAAGTTATGAAATATTATCATCGTGATTATTCTTTTATAAGGCACCAAACCAATACAGTTATGAGTTTATCAGAGTGGACACCCCTAATGAAAAGTATGCTAGAGAGCAAAAAGTTAGAAACGTTATCATCAGAATGTTGTTATGAAAACGATGATAATTTAGTTGTTCATAATGTGATTTCTTTTCCAGATGGTTCTAAAGAATCAGTATTAGCTTGTCACATGAAAAAAGATGGAAAAATAATAAATAGTGAAATAGGAGCAACACCTCTAAGTTAATAAATCTTTTTTTTTGTGAGTAGATGTATGGTGAGGTAGTTACGGGCTTTAATCACCAATCCGGAGGAATTAAGTTTAGGCTACGCCACCACCTCGCTTAATCCCTTAACATAAATATCTAATTTATACAAAGCTTCAGAATGTCTCACTAAAAAAAATCGAAATTTTTAATAAATGTGCTGAAGTTTTTAGCATAAAATTACTTACCTTTGATAAATTAATCATTTGCAATCTATATTTAAAAATTGGAGATGTATTTTTTTTAAAAAATCTCAGTTTTTTCCTTTAAAATCTTGACTTTTATTTAATTTTTGTTGGATAATTTTATTATCATTTAACGGGGAGTAAAAATATGATTTTAAGAACTTTGATCTTCTTGGGCTTATTTTTTGGTAACATACTAAATGCCAGTAGTTATCCAGAAAACAACGATCCAATTAAAGTAACAATCCAAGATTGGACTGGACAGCATTTTTCAACGCATGTTGCTGCTGGTCTATTAAAAGAAATGGGATACAACGTAGAAATAGTTGTATCAGATGCTATAACTCAGCATCCAGCAATTGCTTCGGGAAATATCAACCTTTCCACTGAAGTTTGGACTAACAATGTTGGTGATCTATATGATGGCTTGGTAGATAAAGGAGATATTGTTGTAGTTGGAGAACTAGGTCTTTCTCCAAAAGAGGGCTGGATTTATCCGCCATATATGGAAGAAAGATGTCCGGGTTTACCTGATTATAAAGCTCTTTATGAATGTGCTCAAGCATTTGGATCAGCTGAAACCTTTCCAAAAGGAAGATTAATTACTTATCCAGCAAGCTGGGGAACACGTTCAAGAGATATGGTTGCAAGCATTGAGATGCCTTTTGAACCAATACCAGGCGGTAGTGAAGGAGCGATGGTTGCAGAGCTAAAGTCTGCATTGGCTGCAGAAGAACCAGTAATAATGATGTTTTGGCAACCTCATTGGATATTTGCAGCATATGATTTTAATTGGGTGGAATGGAATCCAACTGATGGAAAATGTATTGAGGAGTCACAAAAGAAAGATACAGCTTGTGGTTTTGAACAAGCTAAAGTTCAAAAAGTAGTATCTAAAGGTTTTGCTGATAAGTGGCCCGCAGCTTATAAAATGTTTAACGCTATGAAATTAACTAACGCTGATGAAAATGCAGCGATCCTAGAAGTTGACGAAAAAGGTAGGAAAGTTGAAGAAGTTGCAGCTGAATGGATAGCCAATAATAAAAATGTTTGGAAAAATTGGATGAATTAATTTTTATTCATTTTGATGCAATATGCTGAGGAACTTAAAGTTTCTCAGCATATTATTTTTGGATCTTTAAATGAAAAATAATGTTGAATTGTCTAAGCAAATAAAATTGTCATGTCGCAATGTATGGAAAGTATATGGTGATAATTCAGATAGTTTTTTTTCAAACAATTCATATTTTCGAGAAGACCCTTCAATTTTAAGTAAAAAAATTACAGAACAAGGTCAAATCGTTGCTAATGCTAACGTAAGCTTTGACGTTCACATTGGTGAAATTTTTGTAATAATGGGATTATCCGGATCAGGTAAATCAACAATTGTTCGTTGTCTTTCTCGGCTAATTGAACCCACTGTGGGTGAAATTCTACTAGATGAAGAAAATCTTTTGGGAAAAAGTGAGAAAGAATTAATTGAAATACGAAGGCATAAGATGGGTATGGTATTTCAAAATTTTGGACTCTTGCCTCATTTAAATGTAATTGAAAATATTGCATTTCCATTAAAGCTACAAGGTTTAAAAGAAAAAGAAAGGCTTCAAAAAGCAGAAAGGGTAATCGAATTAGTAGGTCTTAACGGAAGAGAGAATAATTTTCCAATGGAATTGTCAGGTGGTCAACAACAAAGAGTTGGTATAGCTAGATCACTTGCTGTAGAACCTGACGTTTGGTTTTTGGATGAACCTTTCTCTGCTTTGGATCCATTAATAAGAAAACAAATGCAGGATGAGTTTTTAAGAATACAATCCTTACAAAAAAAATCAGTAGTTTTTATAACCCATGACTTTCAGGAAGCTTTAAGAATTGCAGATAGAATGGCTATAATGAGGGACGGTCAAATAGTTCAGATTGGTAAGCCAGTAGATCTTATTTTAAATCCAAAAGATAATTATATCAGAGATTTTACTAAGGATGTACCTTGGGAAAGTGTTCTAAAAGCTTCTGATATCATTGATAAAAGTCAGAAAATATTACAAAAAGCTAAAGAAGTTCCTTTTGACATGCCGGTTGCAAAGATGCTTCCGTTACTTTCTAAAAAATCTATGGGAGTAGTGGTTGTGGATCAGGCTGGTAAAAAGCTAGGGATGGCAAATGCTCAGAGTTTTGTAACAGCCTTAGCAACAGCTGAAAATTAAATGATAATTTAACAGTTATGAAAAATAGTATTTTTGAAAAGAACACTTTAACTTGGATAGGGATAATTTTTATCACTTTGATCCTACTTATTTTTCAAGATAAGTGGGTTTGGGCATCAAAATACCCAAAGGATTTAATTGTTCCTTTTTCAGACTGGATAAATTTTTCAATGGAAAAGTTTATTGAGCAATTTGGTTGGTTTTTCTTAAGTATCTCTTGGTTGCTTAGTTGGCCAATAATTGGAGCACAGTGGCTATTGCATAGTCTTCCTTGGATTGTAGTAATTTTTTTAGTATGTTTCATAGCCTATTTATCTTCTGGTGTTAGATTAGCACTGTTTACATTGTCTGCTACCTTTTACATGGTTTTGATTGGATATTGGGAAGAAAGTATGAATACTTTGGCACTAGTAATCATATCTGTTCCAATGGCAATATTTATAGGTTTTGGATTAGGTGTCTGGGGATTTTTTTCAAAAAGAGCAGAAAAAGTAATAATGCCAATATTAGATATATTTCAGACTGTACCTACTTTTGCTTATTTATTACCAATTTTGCTGCTATTTGGATTTGGAACAGTAGTTGGTTTAATTGCAAGTATCTTATATTCGTTTCCACCTATGGTGAGAAATACTATACTAGGACTTAATAGGGTTCCCGACCACATAATTGAATCTGCTATTATGTCAGGTGCAAACTCCAAACAATTATTTTGGCAAGCAATGCTTCCTTCATGTAAAAAACAGATTCTTTTAGGAATAAATCAATCTACAATGGCAGCCTTAAGTATGGTTATTATTGCTGCAATTATTGGTGGAACAGCTGATATAGGTTGGGAAGTTTTATATTATATAAGAAAAGCTGAGGTAGGGCAGAGTCTAGTTGTAGGATTAGTAATTGCTTTGATGGCTATAATAATTGATAGAATTACTTCAGGCTTTGCACTTAATTCTGATAAAGCGGTAAAAGGTTCACAATATTTAAGGAATATAAGACTTAATTATTTGGCTTTCGCTATCCTTGTAAGCATATTATTATTTATAACTGCAAGTTTTTTTCAAGTATTGGCCGATTGGCCCTATAATTTGAGCATATGGGTATCAAGCCATATTAATGATTTTTTTGAAACATTTGTTAAAACTTTTAAAACTGAAATTAAACTAGTAAAGAAATACACTTTATTTTTTATTATGTTGCCGACAAAAATTGGTTTTCAACAAGCGGTAAGTCCTTTTACTTGGGGTTTTAAGTTAGAAATGTTTCATAAGATATTTTATTTTATGTCTTTTATTTTAGTTGCTTTTTGGTTTTTAAAAAATAAAAAGAATGGAATATTTATTTTCTTATTATTGTTAATGATTTTTCTTTATTTTGGCTTAACTAATATGCCATGGCTTTCACTACTATTAATTTATAGTTTTTTTGCATTACGCGTGGGTGGTTATAAGCTAGCTTTGGGTACTTTTTTGGGCCTAGGTTTTATTGTTATTGTTGGAATGTGGCCAGAAGCTATGATTTCAATTTATCTTTGTGGAATAGCTGTAGTATTTTGTTTTATTGTAGGAACCTCATTAGGTATATGGGCAGCACATAATTCAGTCGTATCTGCTATAGTTAGGCCGATAAATGATACTTTACAGACTATTCCATTATTTGTAATTTTAATTCCTTTTGTAATGCTTTTTAAAATTGGTGATTTTACAGGACTTTTAGCAATTATCATATATGCCATAGTCCCTTCAATTAGATATGCTGAAAATGGAATTAGAAATTTACCAAGTGAAGTTATCGATGCTTCAAAAATGATGGGATCAACAAAAATGCAACTGCTTTTTCTTGTTAAAATACCTCTTGCATTGCCTGTTATAATGTTGGGTTTGAATCAAACAATAATGTATGGAATTGCCATGTTAGTTATTGCGGCTTTGATTGGCACAAATGGTCTAGAGCAGATTGTATTTATTGGATTAACAGATGGTAATATGGGTAAAGGATTCATAGCTGGAATATCTATGGCGATTCTTGCAATGATTGTTGATCGAATTACCAAGACTGTTAGTAAAAAAAGAAGTGAAGCACTGGGTTTATCAATTAAATAGAATTCAAAATTTAAAAATTAAATCTGAAAATTAAGTTTATGGAAAAAAAAATAGATTCATTACCATTAACAAGTACTCACTGGGGGACATATAGAGCGAGGGTAACTAATGGAAGGGTTCAAGAACTTTATGGTTTTGAACATGATAATGATCCCTCTCCAATAGGCTCTGGTATAATTGATGTTCAGGATGGACCTACAAGAATTTCTAAACCATCTATAAGGAAAAGTTGGTTAGAAAATGGCCCTAATAGTCATAATCATTTAAGAGGCGTAGATCCATTTATTGAAGTAACTTGGTCTGAAGCTGAAAAAATAGTAGCAAATGAGTTAAAAAGGGTATCGAATATTTTTGGAAATTCAGCAATTTTTGCTGGTTCCTATGGGTGGTCTAGTGCTGGAAGGTTTCATCATACACAAAGTCAGTTACACCGATTTTTAAATTGTATTGGAGGGTATACTAAATCAAAATTTACATATAGTTTCGCTGCTGCAGAAACAGTTGTCCCTCACATTTTAGGGAGTTACAGAGCTTTCTTAGATACTTGTACGAGCTGGGAATCTATTAAGGAAAATACGGAACTTTTTGTCTGCTTTGGTGGCATACCTCTTAAAAATGGACAGATAAGCCAGGGAGGGACTGGTAATCATTTTCAGAAAAAAAAATTGTTGGAGGCTTTTAAATCAAGAACTAATTTTATTAATATTTCTCCTTTAAAGTCAGATTTAATTGATGAAGTGGATGGTGAGTGGATTGCACCTAGGCCTAATACTGATACTGCTTTAATGTTAGGGTTGGCGCATACTTTATATGAATTTAATCTAGTGGATTTTGATTTTATTTCAAAATATACAGTAGGGTTTAAAGATTTTTTATCTTACTTATTAGGTGAAAAAGATGGAATACCTAAAAGTGCTAAGTGGGCTTCAGAAATATGTGAAATTGAACCTGAGATAATTAAGAGACTAGCTAAAAGGATGTCTTCAAAAAGAACGATGATATCTATTAGTTGGTCTTTAACTCGGCAAGATCACGGGGAGCAACCATTTTGGATGGCTATAGTTCTAAGTTGTATGTTAGGCCAAATTGGCCTGCCTGGTGGCGGTTTTGGTTTTGGTTATAGTGCTACGAATTTTATTGGTGGTAATTTTGTTATACCTCCTGCTGCTGCATTTCCACAAGGTATTAATCAAGTAAAAGATTTCATTCCGGTTGCAAGAATAAGTGATTTATTGCTTCATCCTGGAAAAAATTTTAAATTTGATGGAAAGAATTATTCATATCCTGAAACAAAAATAGTATATTGGGCAGGTGGAAATCCTTTTCATCATCATCAAGACTTAAGTTTATTAATGAAAGCCTGGCAAAAACCAGAAACTGTAATTTGTAATGAATGGTGTTGGAATTCTTTGGCTAAAAGATCAGACATAGTTCTACCATGTACTACGCCCTTAGAAAGAGAGGATTTAGCAATTACTCCCAGAGATCCATATATAATAAAAATGTCAAAATTAACTGAGCCTTATGGGGATAGTAGAGATGATTTTGATATCTTTTCTGGGATTGCAAAGGTAATGGGAATACTAGACCATTTTACAGATGGTAAAAGTAAGGAAGAGTGGCAGAAGTGGATTTATAATGAGACAAAGAAAAAATCTTTAGAGCAAAATATACATATGCCCTCTTATAATGACTTTATCCAAAAAGGATGGTTCAAATTTCCAGATTATAGTGAAGACGTTATTATGTTAGAGGATTTTAGAGCTGATCCAATTAACTCTAAATTAAATACACCTAGTGGAAAAATTGAAATATTTTCAGAAACAATTAATAGTTTTGGGTATGTTGACTGCCCTGGGCATCCTGTTTGGTTGGAACCCTGTGAATGGTTAGGACAAAAAAATAAAAAATACCAATTACATCTTATTTCCAATCAGCCTAAAGATAAACTTCACTCCCAACTAGATCATGGAAAATTTAGTCGATCTAACAAGGTCAATGGCAGGGAACCCGTTTTTATTAACAAAAAGGACGCTATTAAACGAAATTTAAAAGACAAAGATTTGGTTCAAGTTTATAATGATAGAGGTTCTTGTTATGCTTCTGTTGTTATTGATAATAATTTACGGTCAGGCGTAATACTCATTAGTACAGGAGCATGGTATGATCCTATTGACCCTTCAAATAACAACAGTCCATGCAAGAATGGAAATCCAAATACCTTAACACCTGATAAAGGCACTTCATCTTTGGCTCAGGGACCTATTGCACATACATGTATGGTTGAAATTCGATTGGCTGAAGGTGAGATACCCTCTGTTACAGCCTATGACCCACCAAGATTTATTTAACCAATCAAGAAATATCATTAGAAAAGGAAATTTATGATAAACCTTCAAGAAGAAAAAGATTTATTTAATACAGTTGAAATAAGTGCAAGAAGATTTGAAGAATCTCCATTTATTGAGAGACATGATACTTCAAAAATGATTAGAGGTGTTTATGCCAATCGTTTTCAAGCAGTTTATATAGGGGAAGATCCCATTCAAAAGTATTGGACCTTAAGGCAAAAAGCATTAATTTTTGATGTTCCAGAAAAGCCTATTGAAATAAAGGGACCTGACGCTGTTAAGTTCCTTGATAAGGTTCTAACCAGAAAAATATCAAATATGAAAATTGGAAGAGGTTACTATGCCATTGCGTGTACTCCAAAAGGAGGTATTTTTATGGATGGTGTTGTTTTCAGATTTGGTGAAAATCACTTTTGGTATGTACAAGCAGATGGTCCCTTTGAGACGTGGTTATTAGCACACAGCGAAGGTTTTGATGTTGAAATAAATGACCCTAAATCTAGAGTAATTCAAATACAAGGGCCAGCTTCACTAAAAATAATGGAGGATGCAACCAACGGTCAGATAACAGAAGCAATGAAATATTATAGTTCTGGTTTTTTTAATTTTAATGGGCAAGAGCTCTATGTTTCTAGGTCAGGTTTTACTGGTGAGCTGGGTTACGAAATTTATTGTGATGGTTATAAAACGGATCATTTGGCTCTTTGGGATCATTTGATGTCTGTAGGCAAAAATTATGGTATGGAGTTTTCTTCTACCAGAGCTTTAACTATTAGAAGAATAGAAGGTGGAATTCTTGGTAACACAACTGATATGGATATTAATATGTCCCCTTTTGAAGCTGGATTATCTTTTGTTGTTGATTTAGATAAGGAAGATTTTGTTGGAAGGAATGCATTATTAAATAAGAACAAAAACCTTCTTTTACATGGTCTTACTTGTAAAACAGCTACGCCATCTTCAGGAAGTAAAATTTTGGATGGCAATGAGGAAGTAGGTTATATAACAGCTGGTGTTCCGTCACCAACTTTAGGTCTGGGAATTGGCTATGCAAGATTTTTAAAAGGTAAAGAGTGGCCTGGTAAACAACTTAAACTTTCTTTACCTAATGGAGAATTTCATTCTGCAGAAATTGTAGATTTACCATTTTTTGATAAAGAGAAAAAAATAATCAAGGGAATTGATAAATCAATTCCAAAAATTTCTAATGATTTTCAATATGATGCTTACTAGTTTATACAACAAACAATAACAGTTTTATTTTCTTGCAAGGGAAGAGTTAATGATAGGATATGTAATGGTTGGTACTAATGACATAAAGCAATCACTTAAATTATATGATAAAATTTTGCCTTTTGCCGGGATGAAAAAAATTGAAACTACATCTGATTATGTAGGTTATGCAAGTATTTTCAGTGATGATGAAAAAATTACTTTTTATATTACAAAACCTTATAATGGGAAAAATGCTACTTTTGGTAATGGTTCAATGATAGCTTTTTTATGTCAGGATAAACAATCTGTCGATAATTTCCATAGGATAGGATTAGAAAATGGAGCTAAAGACGAAGGCGCTCCAGGTTTCAGGCCTGGATATGAGGACTATTTTTCATATTTAAGGGATTTTGATGGGAATAAGATTTGTGCTTATTTTGAACTATCAAAATGATTTATTCTTAAATGGAATTAAAATTTAAAATTGATCAAAAAAAAGTTTTTAAAGTCTTTAGTGGTAATTCTGGACTTTCACCATTTCACCCTTTTTATTTTAATAAAAAAACTATTCTTAGAAATTGTGGTGGAAGACTGTATGCTCATTATAATGGTGAAGATATAAATCAGACTTACTGGGCATTAAGAAAATCTGCCATTATTTGTGATACACCTGAACGCCCATTAGAAATTACAGGTCCAGAAGTAATTCCTTTTCTGGATAAAATATTTCCAAGACAAATATCAAAACTTAGAATCGGTAGAGGTATGTATGTAACCGCTTTAACCCATGGGGGAAATACTTTTATGGATGGTATTTTATTAAGGTTATCAGAAGAGTGTTTTTGGTTTGTACAGCCTGATGGTGATATGCATACCTGGCTTTTAGCTCATAAACAAAATTATCAAATTAAAATCAATGAGCCTAATTCAAGAGTTCTACAAATTCAGGGACCCAATTCCTATAAGATATTGAACCAGTTAACAGAGGGTGAAATAGATTCAAAATTTAGTTATTTTAGTGCGGGATTTTTTAAGATTAATTCACAACTCGTTTATATTTCTAGAACTGGTTGGACTGGTGAATTGGGTTATGAGATTTATACTTTTTGTAAAAAAACAAATTTTGAAAAATTATGGAGTGACATTTTAGAAGTTGGTAAAAAATATGGTTTAAAGATTTCAAGTATGCAAGCCATGAATATAAGGAGAATTGAAGCGGGTATCTTAGATTGTGGCAGTGATTTTAGTATATATGACAATCCATATGAAGTTGGATTAGGTAATTTTATTGACCTAAAGAAAAAATTTTTTATTGGAAAAGATAAATTAGTAAATTTACCAAAGCATAAACTATTATTTGGATTTATATCAACTTCTATTATTCCAAAATGTGGATTTATCATGCATGACGCTAAAAAAAGATCTGTGGGTATGGTTACAACAGGTGCATATTCTCCACAATTCAAATCTGGCATAGGTTATGTGAAATTTTCAAAAAAAATAGAATGGGAAGGTAAGAAATTTTTTGTAAAAAACGAAGAGAATAATTTTTATGAATGTGAAGTTAAAGACCTACCATTTTTTGATACAAATAAAAATTTACCTAGAGAAATCTTGACTTAATATAATTTAAAATTTATTTATTTAATTATTGCATATACTTTAAGTATCCTTTAAGTATTAAAGTACATATAAAGTATATAAATGCCATGAATTTTTATTCTAAAATATCAATAAATTTTGATTGTGAAGTTGTAGAAGGTGGTTACTCACTTCAGACCTCCTTGATTAATCCAGCAAAATCCCCTTCTTATTTCACCAATAATTATAGTTTGGTTCAAAAAATCAAAAAACAAAAACCTCGAAGTAAACCTTTTACTGTAGAGGCTTTAGATGATTTTATATATTTATCGAAATTCTTGAGGGAAGACGAATTTATGGAATTACTCATTAGATTTTATAATAATTGGGGGCCTTTTATAAAGTTAGGCGAAAATTTTAAAACTACAAAAAAACTCTTTCAATTATTAGAAGATTCTGAATTTTCTAAGCAGTATATGGAATATCCCCCCTATGATTTTGGTTCTGATTTATTCAGTAAAAAATATCAGGAAATAGAATGGCACTATGATGATACTGGAGAGTTACATCCTGCTTTTAAACCAAAAACCCTCTTTAATGCCATTTATTTAGCTTGGGGTCTTAACCAGAAATCAAAAAAAATAAAAAAAATATGTAAGTACTACAAGTTTTTTGGCATGAGAAAAAATTGTATACAGCATTTTGAAATCACCAGAGAGAATAAAGAATTTTGCTCTAGAGATTGTAGTAATGCTTTTAGGCAAAAACCAAATTGGAAAGAAAAAATCCAGAAAGATTTAGCAATAAGAGTAAAGCAAACAAAAATTAAATTTAATAGAGTGAATATAAATAATTGAATACTTAACCTTATTTTTAGGTAAGTTCACAGTTAATTAATCGACTATGACACCAGGATTCATTATGAATTTAGGGTCTAGATATTCTTTAGCACTATAAAGTATTTTTCCAAAATCATTTGGTCTTTGCTTCTTATACCAATGTGAATGGTCTCTCCCTATAGCATGGTGATGGGTAATGGTTCCACCAAATTTATGAACAGCATCTGAAGCTGCTTTTTTTATTTGCAACCAATCCTCTAGCATAGTTTTTTCAGAACTATTAGCATGAAATGCAAAATAAGGAGCTGGGCCATTAGGATAAGAGTGACTAAATCTACATGAGACTGCACCAGATTTTCCTGTAATTTTTTTAATTGCTAATTCGGTAGCATTTTTGACACTATGGTAAAAATTATCAAATTTTTCCCATGTAATTGAGGTCTCAAAAGTATCAGATATAATATTTCTTGGTGTTAATTCTTCTCTGTTATAAGGCATTTTTATAAAAGCGTCTCTCCAAGCTCCTACTGTTCCTTGCTGATTTGAAAGGGGATTATTTCTCCAATCAACATCAATGACTCCACCATGATCTAAGCAACACTCTTCTGCTCTAGAAATCCATGGATCTATATTGTGATCCGCGTTTTCAAATGAAACAATCATAAGAGTGTAAGATCTTTTACTAGCACTATTAATTTTAAGTTCTACATCATCGACTATTCTTACATTAGCTGGATAAAGACCAGCTTGAGAAATTGATTTAACAGCTTGAGCTGCTGATAAAAAATCAGAATAAAGATATCCAGCAGTAGCTTTGAATTTTGGTTTTTTTTGAAGTTTAACCCAAGCATCTGTTATTATACCCATCGATCCTTCTGATCCTAGCATAAAACGATCAGGACTTGGTCCTGCTCCTGACCCAGGTACACGTAAAGAATTCATCTTTCCATTCGGAGACACCATTGAAATATTCTCTACTAAATCATCAATATGAGTGTATAGAGTTGCAAAATGACCTCCTGACCGTGTTGCTATCCATCCTCCTAGGGTAGAATGCTCAAAACTTTGGGGAAAATGTCTAAGGGTTAGGCCGTATTTTTTAAGACCCGACTCCAAGTCTGGTCCTTTTATCCCTCCTTGAATTCTAGCCGATAGACTTATTTCATCAACCTCAAGTATCTTATTAAATTTTGATAAATTGACGCTTATAGTTCCGTTAAATTTATTGTTAACATCGCAAGTAACTCCTCCAACTACGGATGAACCTGCTCCATAAGGAATAAGGGCTACATTCAATTTATCACAATATTCAAATAATTTGACTAAATCCTTTTCATTTTGTGGATAGGAAATCACATCTGGGGCATGCTTGAAGTCACTTTGAAAAGTCCTGATAGAATCAGGTTGTGATTGACCAAAAGAATGAAGGATTCTTTCGTATTTATTTATTGTACAAATTTTAGCTAAATCTTTAGGAATAGTTATTTTAGGAATAGAAAGATTAATGCTGTCTATTGTTGGTATAGCTTTTTTTTCAGAGCCATTAATACTGTAATTCCCTAATGAATTTAGTAGATTTCTTATTTCAGTTTGGCTAAGCTGATTTTCTTTAAATCCCCAACCCCAATATTTCAGTTTTTTTTTAATTTGAATTATCCTTACATTAAATCACTACAATTTTGAAAATTTCTTTCTAAACATCTTTCTTGCAACTTTAAAGCTTTCCTGACATCATCTTCGGATAATTCTTCGATCAATATGTCTCTATTTTTTGTAGCTTGTTCATAATTTCCTTTATTTATAGCATCCATAACATCATCAAAATCGGCTAATGAAATTTCGCTACTCAAAAAGATGATTACTGTCACCTTAGTTATATATTCTATAAAATTTTTAAAACGAATCATAACCTTATTTCCTTTGACAAATAAGTGATATTAAATTCTATCATTATAATTTGATTGGAAAAGATTAGAATTTTTTGCTTTTCATTAATTTTAATTTAAGTTATGAATTTTTGAGTTAGCGGGCGTAGCTCAGGGGTAGAGCGTTACCTTGCCAAGGTAAATGTCGTGAGTTCGAATCTCATCGCCCGCTCCATTTTTTAAAGTCTATGTTCAGAATTATGAAATATGTGAAAGCTTATTTAGTTCTTTTTTTTATATTCATACCCTTTAAGGTTATTTCGTGTGAAAATTTAAGTGATCCGTCATGGTGGGAAAGTTATCCAGAAAAGACTGAAATTTTATCAGAAATAGGTATTTGTTCTGATATTAATCTACCGGGTAAAAGTGAGTTCCCTCCACTACATTCTGCCATATTTGTAGGTAATCTTGAGGGAGCACAACTACTAATTGAAGCTGGAGCAGATGTTAACCTTTTAAACGATGATGGGTATGGTTCCTATACCCCATTGCATCAAGTGATAATCAGCTTGAATCAAGTTGAACAGATAGAACTAAGGGATAATTTTATAGTTACTTTGGTAGCTGCGGGAGCTGATCCAAATATTACAGATACCAATAATATGTCAGCATTGGATTGGGCAAAACTTAACATTGATAAAGGTGATCCTTTCCGATTTTTGAACTCAAAAGGACTTAAAGTTCTTGAAAACCCAAGTTTGGTGAATGAAATATTCGCACAGGATGAAAACTCTAACAAAAGCACACAGGTATGTGAACACCTTTGTAATGATGATGCCTGGATGGAAGAAGCCACATATAATAATACTTATGAGTTTGTACAATGGGCGTTAGAAAGTGGGGAGGATGTATTGGCACAAAGTGTGAATGAATATAAAGCTTACCCACTTCATTATGCTGCTTTTTATGGTGATCCTAGAACCATTGAATTCCTTGTTAAAAATGGGGCAGATATTTATATGAAAGATGCTTTTGGAGCTTCACCTCTTTTTTGGGCTTTATCAAAACCTGACAATGTGGAAATCCTTATAAAGCTAGGATCTGACGTCAATGAGCGTAATACTGATGGAAATACACCACTACTTTCTTTAACATCAAACTGGAACTATGAGGAAACAACAGTAATTAAGCAGCTTTTATTGGCTGGAGCAAATGTAAATGAAAAGACAGACTATGGTTCTACACCTTTCGGTTTAGCTCTTGCTTTCAAAAATAATAAGCAAATTCTAAAAATTCTTCTAGACAATGGAGCTGACGTTAAACTCGATGGTCAAGGAGGTGAATTTGTTACAGATTCTAATCTTCATACTGCAGCTTCCTTATTGTGGGATATCGATATTCTCCAATTATTAATTGATGAAGGCCTTGATGTTAATATACTAGGAGTAAACGGACAAACACCTCTCCATAATGTTATTAATTCGCAGACAGCTATATCGAAAGGCTTTGGAGCAGATTCCTATAATACAGTTAAGTTTCTTTTGGAAAAAGGAGCCGACACGTCAATAAAAGACGATTTTGGACTAACAGCACTAGATTGGACTTCAGATGAAGCTGTTAAAGAAAAAATAACGACAGAAATTATTGACCTTCTCCAGATGTCTTCTCAAACTAAAAAATCAAATTGGACAAAATCTGAATTAAAAAAAGATTTTTTATTTTCTGGAAAATGTGAGGGACCAGATATTGGTGTAGTTAACTTAGAAATAACTACTGATAAAATTTTTGCGACTGATAATAACAATCAATTACTATATGAAGGGAAAATAGATGGTCCAGTTCAAGTAGATCTAGATGAAGGTTGGATCTATGACGAGGGTAAGATTATTGGCAGGTGTAAACTTGAACAAAAAGAAAATGCCAAAAATATAATTAATAATACTAATAAAAATGAAGTGGAGTATCCACTAAAAGGTATATCTTGGGGGGGGAAAGTCCGTTCTGGTCCAGGCTTAGATTATCCTCAAGTAGGTAGTTTGATAGAAGGCGAACCTATTGAACTCTTAGAAAATACAGATCTATGGATGGACGGGTTTGTATGGTTCAAAATTTTGTATAAAGGGAGTGATGTTGGATATCAATGGGGAGGAATTTTGTGCGCATTTGATGATAGGCTTGAAGGAATTTATTCTGAAAAATCTTCGGGAATTAAAAATTGTGGTTTAAAGAATAATGATACGCATTCAACAACTAACTTACAATCAACTGAAGGGATTCTAGGTTGCTCTTGTGGTGGAAAAGTAAGGTCTGGTCCTGGCAAGCAATATAGTTCAATCGGAAGTCTTCCCTATGGCTCGCCAATAACACTTCTAAGAAAAAAAAATACTTGGTATGAAATACTGTATGAAGGTAAGAATATAGGTTTTCAGTGGCAAGGAATAATTTGCACCTATAAAGATAAAAGAGCCGATGGGGTTGATCCTTGTTGTAATTCTGCTAGTCAATGCGAATGAAAGCATTCAAATTAGTTTGAGTAATAATTTTATAACTATTTAATGCTTATTTTTTGTATTACATATTTCTTTAAGGTTTTATAATTTAAAAAAATCTATTTTTTTTGTGATTGCGGTCTCTTAAAAAAATGCTATCTTGCCAAGGAAATGTTGTGAGTTCGAATCTCATCTCCCTTTCCATACTTTATTTATATTTTTAAAGTAATTGTTTTGTAATTAGAAATATTTTTTTAATAATCATAAATGCCAGTTTCTGATTTTTTACAAATTGTAATTCCAAAATTTAGTCAAGATGATGCTTCAACTTTAGCAAAACAACTTGAAGCTTTAGGTCACATCCCAATTATTATTTCAAAAAAAACCAGAGCTATAAGTTTGAACGAAGGTGCAAAAAAAACAACAAGTGATTATATCCTATTTTTACACGCAGATTCGAAAATTGAAGATGACACTATTGAAAATTTAATTAATTATATAAAAGTCCGCAATGTAGAGGGGATGTATTATTTTTCTCTAAAATTTGATAAAGGGAAAATTCTTAGACTAAATTCTATTGGAGCAAATTTAAGGAGTTTTTTGTTTTCTTTACCTTATGGAGATCAAGGGTTTTGTATATCAAGAAAACTTTTTATGAAAACAGGGGGATTCCCAGTAAATGTAAATTATGGTGAAGACCTATACTTTGTTCTTAAACTCAAGAAAATGGGAATATCTATCCTTAATAATCAAAATTACATAATAACTAGCTCTAGAAAATATCTAAATAATGGTTGGTTAATTACAACTTTACAGCATCAATGGAGACTACTTTCGATACTATTTAATTTTTATTTTAAAAGAAATGAATAAAATGAAAAAATGTTTAGTTATCCTAGCAAAAACACCGTTTCTTTCAGATGTAAAAACTAGATTATCTTTAAAAATAGGAATTAAAAATACACATATATTTTATGAGATGTGTAAAAACTGTTTAGAGGATTTAACATCAAAATTTGACTACGATATCAAAATTGCCACTGCTGAAAAAGAGGGTGTATCCAATGACTATTGGAAAGAATTTAATACCTTTTTCGCTGAAGGAAAAAATATTGCAGAGAAGCAAAATTTCATATTTCAAGAATTACTTCAAATTTATGAATCAGTAATTCTTATAGGAATAGACATTCCTCAATTAAGTAAAAAATTTATCAATAATGCCTTCACGTATCTTGAGAAAAATAATCAAATCATAGGTCCGTCCACTGATGGAGGATTTTATCTGATTGGTAGTAAATCTAAGATCAAACAAGAAGTTTGGGAAAATACTGAGTGGAGTTGTGCCAAAACTTTACAAACTTTTATACGCTCTCTTAAACCTAAACCTTACAAGTTAAAAATATTTACAGATGTTGATGAATTTCAAGATTTAAGTGAAATGATTAAAGAAATGCCTACTATTACATCTAAACGACAAGTAAAGCTTATTAAATGGGTAAATAGTATTGAAGAAATAATTAAATAGAAATATTCTGTATTTATGTCTTATTATTGTAGAACAGTAAAATTCACATTTATAAGTGAATTCGCAAAAAAAAGTTTTATTTCCCAATTGAATTCATCCGTTAACGATGTTGATTTTGAGAGGGGTTTAATTCAGAGAATTTTTTTTGATACTTCTGAAAATCAAATTGTTCAAATTTTTGTTTGGCCTGATAAATTTTCTGCTGATAAAAGAATGAAAGAAATTGGTGATGATCTACTGCAAAATTTGAGAGAAGCAAACGTTAAAATAGAAAGATTTGAGGGTTTAATAAGCGAATTTTCAATAAATCCATCTTATAAATCATCCAGGTTAAGTTAAGAAATTTATAATATTGTTTTTTACGTTACGTAATAAAATATTTTTGTTGAAAAAGATAAAAATTAATAGATAACAAAAATAATTTTTTTCTTCAAGAGTAGGATTATTAATGGAAAGTTTAACTTCGAAATATGCTGTATTTATTATTAGCAACAGAATTAAAGTTTTAATAGCTACATTTTTATTAATTATGATCGCACTAGCTATGATTATTTCCTATCCCTTAAAGCATAACAACTCAAATGAGATGTGGTTTTTGCCTGGTGATCCTAATCTCGTAGCCTTTGAAAAACTCCAAGATCTTTTTGGAAGCTCTGAGTATCTTATAGTAGGAGTTACAGCAAGAGATAAAGATAAGGATATTTTCGAATATGAAACTTTAATTATGATTGATGAAATTTCTACTATGCTTGAAGATCATGAAATCGTTGAACAGGTTAGAAGTTTATCCAAATATCAAAGAACATACGATAAAAATGGAATGGTTGCTACAGATGATCTTATTGAAGATTTTGAGGAACTTGGTGATGATCCAACCATTATAGAGAATGCTAGAAATATAATGAAAGGTGAGGAACTAGCATTAGACTCCATTATAACATCTGATCTTAAACATACGCGAATATTAGCTCGAACAGAGTATCGTGCTAATGATAATTCCCATAAAATAAAAGTAGTGAATGACCTTAGGAATTTTATTAAAGAAAAAGGTTATTTAGATAAAGGCTATGATTTGAAGCTTGGTGGTGTTCCCTATATAGGAGAAAGATTTGAAACTATAAGTAATACGGAATTTGGTTGGATGATCCCAACACAGGCAGCTATAATGTTTATTATTCTTGGTATAATATTTAAATCTATTGCTGGTATGTTTGTTCCTTGGGTTGTGATAGCAACCAGTGCAATAACATTTTCTGGTTTGCAAGCCTTTTTAGGATTACCTATAACTGTTGTGAATCAATCTTTGACTCCTATAACGATGTTAATTGGTATGGCGACTGCTGTTCATGTCCTTTCTGAATTTTATGGACTTAGAACTGCAGGTTTAAATGCCAAGGATGCAAGTGTTAAATTGATTAAAAATCTTTTAAAACCAATCTTTTTTACCTGTTTAACAACTTCAATTGGATTTTCTGCACTCTATGTAACAAAGTTGGTGCCAGTTAAGGAGTTTGCAATAATTGCAGCTTTTATTCCATTGATAGTATTTTTATTTTCAATGACGGCACTTCCTGCTGCACTAAGTCTCTTTTCCAAAATTCCAAAGTGGACAACAAATACATTTAAAGATGGATGGCTTACTAAATTTACAAATTTTTTACCTGACTTTAATTTTAAATACCGCAAAGTAATTGCTTCTCTTGGATGTGTACTGTTAATACTTAGTATTTATGGTGTTTCTCAAATAAATGTAGATACTAACATCTTTAAATATTTTAGGTCTGATTTGAAAGTTACAAAAGATTTAATTTACTTTGATAATACATACAAGGGAGCAGCAAATGTAGAATATTTAATAACCTCAGAAGAAAAGTTTACTGATGACGGTTTAATCAAAGAACCTGAGTTTTTGAAAGAAGTAGGAGAATTAGAAAAATTTTTAGAAGACAAACCTGATGTTGGTAAAGGTTTAACAGTTCCTGATTTCTTAAAACAGACCAGGCAGGCCTTTAGTGGTGATGATCCTAATTACTTTATTTTACCTGATACTAAAGAAATGACTGCGCAACTTTTGTTATTGTATGAAAATTCAGGTCCTGAAGAGGATCTATCTGATTTAAAGGATTTTGATGAAAAAAATTTAAGGATGACTTTTCCCATAACCAATATGGATGCAAGTGAATTTAATGTCTTTGTTAGAAAACTAAATTCAGAAATTAAAGAAAAGTTTCCCTCTCTAAATGCTTTGGCTACGGGACCAATGGTCATGTTTCAGGCTCAAAACGAATATACTGACAAAGGTATTACAAGTTCATTTTCTGTTTCTTTACTTTTGATAAGTATAACGTTTTTCATTTTATTTAGGTCCGTAAAATTTGGAGCTATAGCAATAATACCTAGTGTAATACCAATATTATTAGCTGGGGGTATTGCAACTGTAATGGGAAGAGATTTAAATCTAGGTTCCTTGATAGTTGGTGCTATGACAATGGGAATTGCTGTTGATGATAGCATCCATATGGTAAGTCGTTATAGGCTTGCTAGATTAGAGGGTAGTAATGTACATCAGGCAATGAAAAGAGCGTTGAATGAGTCTGGAAGAGCAATAATTACAACATCTATTATTTTGGTAATAGGATTCAGTGTTTTTTTAATGGCAAGTTTAGTCCCAACTATTGATATTGGCAGATTTTCAGCAATTATTTTTCTACTAGCGTTATTTGGTGTTTTGTTTTTTATACCATCAATACTATATATTTTAGACGGCAATAAAGAAGAATTACAAACAGCATAATTGATAGGAAAAAAATGATAACTACAAAATTATTAAAGTTATTTACTTCGGTTTTATTATTAATATTTTCTTT
Organism: uncultured Alphaproteobacteria bacterium; assembly: GCA_902562285.1. Taxonomy (GTDB): domain Bacteria; phylum Pseudomonadota; class Alphaproteobacteria; order Rhodobacterales; family Rhodobacteraceae; genus CACIIZ01. The sequence continues at coordinate 41,442 of CACESU010000013.1, forward strand.
TAGTGGAGTATTATATGGATCATCTGCTCTGGAAATAATGACTAAAGTTGATGCCCGTTACACTGGAGACTCAGCTATTTCTGACTGGCGTATGATTTTAATTGATAAAAAGGATCGAAAAAGAATAAGGGAAATCGAGATTTTTAGTAAAGAATATAATGATGTTGATAAATCAATTTCTTTTTTTAAAAGTCCAGGTGATGTTAAGGGAACCTCTTATATGTCTTACAATTGGGAATCAACATCAAAGGAGGATGATTCATGGTTATATCTTCCAGCTTTACAGAAAGTGAATAGAATAGCTTCTGCCGATAGATCTGGTTCATTTATGGGAAGTGATTTTACCTATTCAGATATAGATGGTTTTGAACTTGAAGATTTTAATTATAAACTTGTTAAAGATAGTGATGTAGTAGATGGCAAAGATTGTTGGGTAATTGAGTCCACACCTAAAAACAAAAAGGTTATTGCGAAGACTGGATATTTAAAATCTATTCAATGGGTCAGAAAAGATATTTATTTTGTAGTTAAGAATAGAATTCTTGTGAAAAAAGGAAAAAAAGTAAAATTATTTGCGGCAAGAGATATTCAAAAAATTGACGGAGTGTGGACTGCAAAAACATTACAAATGATTACAACCAAAAATAAAAAGCTAGTGCATAAGAGCATTTTTCAACTAAAAAGTGTAAAATATAATTCAAATGTAGAAGACTCGATTTTTGAAACTGAGGTTATGCAACGTGGACTTTAATTATGTTTTAAAGATATTTATTAAGTTTTTTTTTGTAACTTTTGTTATTTTTTGCGCATCTATATCGTATTCTCAAGATGATGAATTTAATTTAGAATCTGATGATTTTGATTTATTAGAGGATTCTTCATTTGATCAATTAGAATTAGAATTAGAAAAAAATGATAACTTAATTGTAGCAGATGAAAATGACGTTTCAGATCTAAAAAAAAGCGATGAAGTTTTACTATCAAAATCCTTAGATGGTTTCTCAGGCGCAATAATTCAGAATTTTGTTTATGGTCTACAAAATCCACCAGATATTTTTAATAGGAATAAGGAAGATATAGAGAGAGTAGAGACTATTCTCAATCTAGACTTCAAAGGTAAACTGGCACCTCAATTTAATTTTAAAATAGGAGGTAATTTTCGTTATGACTGGGGTAAATGGAAAAATAATAAATTCCAAACTAATGAAAATAGTACAAAATTTAATATAAAAGACTTTTACCTAGATTACTATCCATCTTCCCAGATTTGGTTAAGAATTGGTAATCAAATTATAGCAAGAGGACAGTTAGATAATCTATCAATAGCTGATACCATTAACCCAAGAGATTTATCAATTCCTGGTCAGGGAGAACTTTCGGAAATTAGACAGCAAGTTCCAGCTATATTATTAAATTTTCCCATTTCAGATTTAAAAGTAGAATTAGTTTTAACAAGCCGTGCTGGTGGTAATTTAATGGGTGAAAAAGGGGGGAGTTTTGATCCTACAATCCCATTTTCACAAAATCTAGTTAATATAGGAGGTAATCCCTTTACAATTAATTATTTGAATCCATCAAATGAGTTAGAATTTTTTACAAATATAAATTACTCATTTAATGGAGGTGACATATCTCTGGTTTTTTCTGATGAAAACCAAAACCAAAGAAGTTTGAAAAATATCAAATCAAAATCTTTGTTAAGTCAGCTTGATTTTGGTTTTGATAGAATTCAAATTCTTGGTATTAGTGGAAACCTTGCACGTGGTGATTTTTTGCTAAAATATGAGGGTGCAAATATATCTGGGGCTTCATTTTTGAAAGCTAATCTGGTTGATCTACCAGGTTTAAAAAAAAATCAGAATGTATTAGGTCTTGGTTTTGACTATAGTGGAATTAATGATTTAACTATAGGCTATGAAGGTAATTTGAGAATTATTAATAATTATAGTAATGATTTGACTATAGCAAAACAAACTCTAGGACACTCAGTTCAATTTAGATGGACAGGCCTGAATGATTTACTAAGCATTAATGCCAATTTAAGTAGATTGACAGGAGAAAAGAGTATTATTGGTAGTCTTGCAACGAGTTATAAACCTAGAGATGGTTTAACAATAAATGCAAGATATGTGCAATACGATGCTGTTGAAACTACAGATACCCTTTACCCTTATCAGAAACAGGACGTCATAATATTATCTACTGAATATAGCTTTTAAATATATCATTGTTGCTTACCTTCTAATACACTTACTTTTGCCATTGCTTGCTCTTTAAACTTTTGAAGTATTTCTAAAGTTTTAAGTTCTTTCCCGGCCATTTTTATATCTGCAAATAATTCTACAACCACTCCTGCATTTTCGGAAGATTTAAATAAAAGAATAGTATGTCCTTTAGCTGTTTCAACTGACGTAGTAGTTTGAATAACTGTCCAAAGTGAAGGAGCTAGTAAAGTGAAATTTATAACTCTAGCATACATTATACATCTTCCGAAAATGCTTTTGCAGATACATATTCATTCATTTTATTTGATGCAAATTCATAAATTTTTTGTAATTCTCCAGCATCAAATGCTCTATACCAATTTAGATCATCAAACATCCCACTCGCTTTAATAATACCTGTCATTGATGCAACCGCTTCATCATTCGGACCTTCAATAAAAGCTATGGCATTCATTTCTGGGTGATTGATATATAGCATTTGAAGCAATTTACCACCCAGATTTTCAAAAAAGGGAGTTACTATTTCAGTACGGTTTTGTGGTTTCCCAACCATAGAAGAGCTAAATTCGATACTAAGCTTTCCAATCATTATATATTTGTACATATATTTTCCTTTCTTTTTGATATAAAATCATATTAATCATATGTTAGGATTAAATTAATTTTGTTTTACATTTCTATTTTTTTCAACTGGATTTTTAAAAAAGGATAATTAACCTTGAGTAAAGAAGAAATTCATTATGATATTACACATATCTCTTTTTTAGAGAAACTATGGGGTGACGGATATATGTCACCTGGTGGCAAAAAAGAAATTAATAAGTTATTAAATGGTTTAGATCTTACTGAAAAAAAAATATTAGATGTTGGATGTGGTGCAGGTGGTATAACAGTAAGCTTAGTGAAAGATTATGGTGCAAAAGAAGTTATAGGCGTAGATGTTGAAGAAGATGTAGTGAATTCTGCTATTAATAGAGTAGTAAAAAATCGACTAAAAGATAATATTGAAATTCTTCTTATTGGCAAGTCAAATTTACCCTTTGAAAATAACTGCTTTGATATAGTTTTTTCAAAAGATTCTTTTGTTCATATTCCTGATAAAGAAAAAATTTTTTCTCAAGTTTTTAAAGTATTAAAGCCAGGAGGATTTTTTGTCTTTTCAGACTGGTTAATTTCTCATGATCAAAAACCATCAAAAGAGATGGAATATTACTTGAAACTGGAAGATTTAGGTTTTGGAATGGGATCTCCATTATTATATTATAATGCATTAAAGAAAAGTGGGTTTGTTTCTATAAAAAAGAATAACAGGAACAAATGGTATAAAGAAGAAGCTAGAAAAGAATTACAAATATTATCAGGTCCAGCTAGAAAGTCTTATGAGGAGATTACTTCAAATAACTTTATTGAAGATCAAATTAAAACTTGGAAGGCTATGATTAGAGTTTTAGATACTGGTGAACACTGTCCTCATCATTTTCGTGCACAAAAACCTGAAAATTAATTATTCAATTAAAACCTTTTAGTATTGATAAGTTTTCATTAATTTTTTTTGAATTATTAATTCTATAGAATATATTGTAATTTTTACTTGAATTCCCTGATGTTTATATTATTTAACACGGATGCATATTGTCTTTCCATACATTAGAATAAAAAAATCATGATTATAGCAACTATTAAAGAAACAAGTAAAAATGAAAACCGCGTAGCCATAACGCCTGAATCTGCAAAATTTTTGATAAAATTGGGGCATGAAGTAATCATACAATCAGGTGCTGGAGATAAGGCTCGGTTTTCTGATAAAGATTATAAGGCATCTGGTTGTAAAATCTTAAAATCATCTTCTGGTATTTTTAAAGAGGCTGATGTTATAGCAAAAGTTAATGCACCCAGCAAAATTGAGCAAAGTAAACTTCAAAAAAAACAAGTCTTAATTAGTTTTATTTGGCCTGCTCAAAATAATTCTTTATTAGAAAATTTACAAAAAAAAGGTGTTACTTCTATTGCTATGGATATGGTTCCTAGAATAAGTCGTGCTCAAAAAATGGATGCATTATCATCTATGTCTAATATTGCTGGTTACAGGGCAGTTGTAGAAGCTACTAATAATTTTGATAGATTTCTTACTGGCCAGATAACAGCTGCTGGAAAAGTTCCACCAGCTAAAGTTTTGGTAATTGGCGCTGGAGTTGCTGGTTTAGCTGCTATTGGAACATCTGTAAGTTTAGGCGCTATTGTCAGGGCTTTTGATGTTAGACCTGAAGTAGCAGAACAAATTGAAAGTATGGGTGCTGAATTTCTAATGCTTGACTTCGAAGAGGGTGCAGATGGATCTGAAACAGGTGGTTATGCAGCTCCATCAAGTCCAGAGTTTAGAGAAAAACAATTAGAATGTTTTAGAAAGCAAGCAGAAGAAGTAGATATTGTTATTACAACGGCACTAATACCTGGATTGGATGCTCCTAAGTTGTGGTTAAAAGAATTCGTTGATAAAATGAAACCAGGATCAGTGATAGTAGATTTGGCCGCTGAAAAAGGTGGTAATTGTGATTTAACTAAACCAGGCGATAAGATTATTACAAGTAATAATGTAACTATTGTCGGTTATACAGATTTTCCAAGTAGAATGGCTTCCCAGTCTTCAACTCTTTATGCAACAAATATTAGGCATATGATTGATGATTTAACTCCACAGAAAGATGGTAAGATTAACATCAATATGAAGGATGACGTCATAAGAGGAAGCACCGTTACTCATAATGGAGAAATTACTTTTCCTCCGCCTCCTCCAAAAGTTCAGGCTATAGCTAAGCAAGCTCCAAAACCAGTTGAAAAAACTCCTGAGGATATTAAAGCAGAAGAAGTTGAAGCTTTTAGGAAAAATACAATCCAACAAACTATTTTATTATGTATTGGCGGGCTATTTATGTTTGTGATTGGAAACTATGCTCCTTCGGAGTTTATGCAGCATATGATTGTTTTTGCATTGGCGTGTTTTGTTGGATTTCAAGTCATTTGGAATGTAAGTCATGCTTTGCATACACCACTTATGGCTGTTACTAACGCAATATCAGGCATTATAATTATAGGTGCAGTTTTGCAAATGACATCTGAAAGTTGGATAGCAATCATACTTGCAGCTATCTCAGTACTGATCTCAACCATTAACATAGTTGGCGGTTTCTTAGTTACAAGACGTATGTTAGCAATGTTTCAGAAATCTTAATTAGAGGACATGCTTATGGAATATGGATTAGTATCTGCAGCATATATTTCGGCAAGTGTATTATTTATATTGTCATTAGGTGGTTTAAGCAACCAAGAGAAAGCAAAAAGGGCTGTTTGGTTTGGTATCGCTGGTATGGGCTTATCTGTTCTTTTTACTGTTTTTGGAGGTAGTTCTGGGAAATTTTGGCTACTTTTTCCAATGATTATTGTCGGATCTGTAATCGGTTATTATGTTGCACAAAAAGTTGAAATGACCGAAATGCCTCAGCTTGTAGCTGCCCTCCACAGTTTTGTTGGTCTAGCGGCAGTTTTTATAGGAATTAATGCTCAACTTGAATTATCTTTTGTCGAGAGTTTTACTGGTAATATAAGTGAGTTGAGTGGATTCACAAAAAAAATAGCATCTAAAGATTCTGCAGAGATTTCAATAATGGCTGTAGAGATATTCATTGGAGTTTTTATTGGTGCTATTACCTTTACTGGCTCTGTAGTAGCATTTGGTAAATTATCAGGAAAAATTGATGGTAAAGTTTATAAACTACCAGGTGGGCACGGTCTTAATTTGGTTGCTTTGGTAATTTCAATATTATTGGGACTTTTATATTTTAACGGGTCAGGCATCTGGACAATTGTTATAATGTCTATTTTAGCTGGTTTTATTGGTTGGCACTTGATAATGGGTATTGGTGGTGCTGACATGCCTGTTGTTGTCTCTATGTTAAATTCTTATTCTGGATGGGCTGCTGCTGCCATAGGTTTTACTTTAGGAAATGACTTGTTAATTGTAACAGGCGCTTTGGTTGGATCTTCAGGAGCAATATTAAGTTATATAATGTGTAAAGCGATGAATAGGCATTTTATAAGTGTAATTTTAGGTGGCTTTGGATCGCAAGTTCAGACAGAAACTGAAATTGATGGAGAACAAATTGCAATAGAAGCAGATGGTGTTGCTTCATTATTAAATGATGCAGATCAAATTATAATAGTACCTGGATATGGAATGGCTGTAGCTCAAGCACAACAAACAGTTTCTGAATTAACTAGAAGATTAAGAGCAAAATCCAAAAAAGTGAGATTTGGTATTCATCCTGTAGCTGGAAGGCTTCCAGGACATATGAATGTTTTGTTGGCTGAAGCAAAAGTACCCTATGACATAGTTCTAGAAATGGACGAAATAAATGATGATTTTCCTGATACAGATGTTGTTATTGTTATAGGATCTAATGATATAGTAAATCCAGCGGCACAAGATGACCCTAATAGTCCTATTGCAGGAATGCCTGTTCTTGAAGTTTGGAAATCTAAAAATGTTATAGTTTCAAAAAGAGGACAAGGAACTGGATATTCTGGTATTCAAAATCCACTCTTTTTTAAAGAAAACACAAGAATGTTTTATGGAGATGCAAAACAATCACTCGATAGTTTATTAACTAAAATAGAATAATAAATTAAAATAATTTAGAAGTCTGTTGGGGCTCCACCTTCTTTTATTCTCCTTTCAACAAACTCATTGAGTTCTTCTTTGATACCTTGGTCAATTGGAGGAGGTTCAAAATCATCTAGTATTTTCTTCCATATTTTATTTGCTTTTTTATGCGTCCATTCAGCTCCTGCCTCATTCCAAGCTTCAAAGTTTCTCCAATCTGACAAAAAAGGTGAATAAAAAGCATCTGAGTATCTTTCTTGAGTATGCTGGCATCCAAAAAAATGACCTGTTGGACCAACCTCTGATACCGCTCTAAATGCTAAGTCATCTTCCGAAAAATTACACAAATCTGGTTCAAAATATCTTTTGAATTGTTGTAAAACTTCACAATCCATTACAAATTTTTCATAAGAAGCTATTAATCCACCTTCTAACCAACCTGCACTGTGATAAACTAGATTTGTACCCGAAGTTGCTGATGCCCATAGGCTATTTAAACTTTCCCACATAGCTTGACCATCAGGTGCATTTGCAGCACATGCATTAGAGGATCTAAGAGGTAAATTATAATATCGAGCCATTTGTCCCGTTATTTGAGTTGCACGAACATACTCTGGTGTCCCAAATGCAGGTGCTCCGGATTTCATATCTACATTAGAAGTGAAAGTACCTAAAACAACAGGACAACCAGGATTGATATACTGTAATAATGCAATTGCGGCTAATCCCTCAGCTATTGATTGTGCAACAGCTCCTACTATAGTAACAGGTGCCATAGCACCAGCTAAGGTAAATGGTGTAACAACAACAGGCTGATTTTTTCTTGAAAAACGCATTGCTCCATCAAGCATCGGCCAGTCATGTTTTAGGGGTGAAGATGAGTTAATATTAGTATATATTCGGGCTTCTTTTTTAAATTCATCATCAACAAGACCGCTAGCTATCCTAACCATTTCAATAGCGTCTTCAACTCTTTCTGAACCTAGCGAATATGCATGACACACTTTATCGGTCAATATTAACTTTTCATATATGCATTTAAGATGTCTTATTGAGGAATGTACATCGATTGGTTCTACAGGATAGCCTCCTGCTAAATGTATACAATTAAAGTATTGCGTTAGTTTAAGGAGGTCTCTAAAACTTTCAAAATCACCAGGTCTTCTGCCTCGATCTAAATCCATCACGTTGGGCGGAGAAGAAACATTAACAAATGTCATGTGACGTCCACCAATGACCACCTTATGTTTTTTATTCCTAGGTATGATTTCAAATTCATTAGGTGCATTTTTTATCATTTCCATGACCCAATTTCGATCCATCTTAACATTGTCAGAATTAGGGTCTACCTTACATCCTGCTTTCTTGAGAATAGATTTGGCTTCACTATTAATAAACTCAATTCCTATATCCTCTAAAATTCGCATGGCTGTATTATGAATTTTTTCAATACCTTCCACTGGTATAGGTTCAATGAAATTATCATTATTAATCGGTAGTGACCAGGGAGTTTGAGAAATAGAAAAAATATTTTCTCTTCTTTTATTACCAGAGCGTCCACCTGATCTAGACTTTCTCATTTCTTTCATAGTAACCAACTTTTTATTTAATAAAAACCAAGAAAAAAAATAAGTAAAGAAAATTATCTACAAATTAATTTAAATAATTAGGAATATCTTCAATAGATGCTAGAATAATATCTGCATATGGATCTAATTCCTTTTTTTCTGCTACACCTGTAAGAACTCCAATTGCATGTACTCCAGCTTTTTTTGCAGCAATTAGGTCATGAGTACTATCACCAACCATAGCAACATCTCTTACATTTAATTTCAAAGATTGACAAAAAGCTTCTAGCTGCCCTGTTTCAGGTTTAAAACCATAACCACTATCAGAGCCTGCTATAAAATCAAAAAATTCGATTATTTTCGCATCTTCTAATTGGGATCTACAGGGGGTTTCATTATCATTTGTTGCTACACCTATAAGAATTTCTTTTGATTTTAAATAATAGAATAATGCCCTTAGGTCTCCCACTGGTTTTGGGGTAAGTGTCATTAATTTTGAATTTATAAACTTTTCTAATGCTTCGCCTTTTAATTTTTTCGAGAAAGGTTCAATGGTGTATAAAAATTCTTTGGTTGTTCCAGCAATAAAAGGACTTCCTTTTAAAAATTTTTTTCTGGATAAATTAAAGCCTAATAGATAGGCCATTTTTTGCTTTTTTTCAATTGAATTACCGCTTAGAATTTCTAAAACTTCGTCTAACCAGTCTCCCCAACTCTCTTGAAAATGAAATAATGTTCCATCCTTATCAAAAATTAGTCCTTTAAATCTCAACATAGGTTCCTCTATAATATTAATGACTTATACATTTAAGGAAATTTAAGTTATGAGACAAGTCCCCACAGTCAAACAAGATTATTTATATTTTGAAGAACTAAAAACTCGTTGGAGGGATAGCGATGTATATGGTCATATGAATAATGCAGTTTTTTACGAATATGCAGATACTATTGTAAATAGCTGGTTAATAAATAAAGGATCGCTAAATGTCCCATCAAGTAAAACTGTAGGATTAGTAGTAGAAACAAGATGTACTTATTTTTCTGAACTTAAATTTCCAGACTTAGTCACGGCTGGACTAAAATTAACTAAATTAGGTAATTCTTCTGTCCATTATGAGATAGGTCTTTTTTCTAATTTTGAAGAAAAAACTGCGGCTAGAAT
>CACESU010000014.1 GCA_902562285.1 uncultured Alphaproteobacteria bacterium
TTTTTATAGATATTAGGGATATTAGGGAAAGACAAAAGTTAGGTTTTATTCCTGGAAGTTTTCATGCTCCACGTGGAATGCTGGAATTTTGGATTGATCCCGAAAGTCCGTATTTTAAGGATATATTTAATACAAATAAAAAATATATTTTCCATTGCGCAGCGGGCTGGAGATCTGCTCTTGCAGTTTCAACATTAAATGATATGGGTTTTGAAGCCTCTCATATAACTGATGGTTTTGCAGGTTGGGTAGATGAGAAAGGTCCTGTCGAATTTAAAAGTAAAAAGTAATCAAAAACTAGGTTAAAATGGAACACAAACTTTTTAGTCCAATATCAATAAATAATTTAAACTTAACTAATAGAATAGTAGTGGCTCCAATGTGTCAGTATTCTGCAGTTGAAGGTTCGGCTACTGATTGGCATTTGATGCACCTTGGACAATTATCAATTTCTGGTTCTGCTCTTGTATTCATTGAGGCAACTGCAGTTGAAGAAAGAGGAAGAATTACTCCTGGTTGTTTGGGCTTATATTCTGACGATAATCAAATTGCATTAGAGAAAGTAATAAAGTTTGTAAAAAGATATGGTAATACAAAAATTGGTATACAATTAGCACATGCTGGGCGTAAGGCTTCAACTGAAATTCCCTGGGTAGGAGGTAAACCATTAAGCCAAGATAATTCCGATAGTTGGAAAACTGTAGCTCCATCCTCGGAAGCTTATAATTCTAATTGGCCTTCACCTCTAGAATTAGATATTCAAGGTTTGGACTATATTAAGAAATGTTTTGTAAATTCAGCAAAAAGAGCAATAGAAATTGGTTTTGATATTATCGAGCTACATATGGCACATGGATATTTAATTCACCAATTTCTTTCACCTATTAGCAACAAGCGGACTGATAAATATGGTTCAACTTTTGAGAATAGAATAAGATATCCCCTTGAGATTTTTAAAGCAATAAGAGACGAAATATCGAGTGACTACCCCATTGGAGTAAGATTTTCTGCAACAGATTGGGTAGATTCTTCCTCATGGAATATTGGAGAAGCAACAAAATTTGCATTAAAACTTAAAGAACTTGGTTGTGATTTTTTTGACGTTTCCAGTGGTGGTAATTCACCAAAACAAAATATAATTTCAGGTCCTGCTTATCAGACTGGATTTGCATCGAGAATCAAAAGTGAAGTAGGAATTCCTACTATTGCAGTAGGGCAAATAAATGAACCATTACAGGCTGAAAGTATTATAAGTACAGGACAAGCAGATTTGATAGCAATTGGGAGAGGAATGTTATATAATCCAAGATGGGCATGGCATGCAGCTGAAGTGTTTAAAAAAGAATCTGCATATCCTCCACAATATGCCAGATCACATCACTCACTTATTGGACTTCCTATACCAGGAAACCCTCAAACAAAATAATTTGATTCATATTTTTTATAAAGATATAAACAAAAATTTTATTATTAAAAATTATTTTTTTTTGCTTCTCATTAAATCTACTCCCCTTCTAACTGCATCTCTTTCTTTTAGTCTTTGTCGCCAATTAATGACATTTGGGTATGGATCTAAAGATATACCCATAGATTTAGCAATTAAAACCCAAGGCCACGATATTATATCAGCAATGGAGTAATCGTTAATAATATAATTTCTACCAGTTAACTGATTCTCTAAAACTTCTAAACATTTTTTGTATTCATCTGCGTATCTATGAGCTGCATAACTTTGTTTTTCAGAAGTTGGCGCATAATTCCAAAAATGACTATGTTGCCCACCCATAGGACCTAAATTACCAACTTGCCAAAATAACCACTGGGTTAGTTTTCTTTTTTCATCAATTGAATCTGGCATAAATTTTCCTGTCTTCTCGGCCAAATATAGAAGAATAGCCCCAGACTCAAAAACATTAATTGGTTTTTCATTCTCATCATAATCAGTAATTGCAGGAATTTTTTTGTTAGGATTAATTTTTAGGAAATCAGAGCTGAATTGTTCGCCTTTTTTTAAATTTATTAATTTTGTATTATAAGTTAATCCACATTCCTCTAACATAATACTTACTTTCCATCCATTTGGAGTGGGCGAGTAATAAAAATCAATAGCTTTATTCATAACAAATATATATTTAGTTCAATGTACTTTGAAAAGTTTGGACTATCAACTTATTCTGCAGCTTGATATGTTTCAATAAATCCACCTGATTGACGCTCCCAATATCTAGCATATAAACCTCTCATATTTAACAATTCCTGGTGTGTTCCATTTTCTACTATCTTTCCTCTGTCCATAACTATAATTCTATCCATTTTACTGAGAGTGGATAAACGATGAGCAATTGCTAAAACAGTTTTTCCTTCCATTACAAGTTCTAGTGCTTTTTGAATTGATGCCTCTACTTCACTATCTAAGGCACTTGTAGCTTCATCTAATACAAGTATCGGTGCATCTTTTAGTATTGCTCTTGCTAAAGCAATTCTTTGCTTTTGTCCTCCTGATAATTTTACACCTTGCTCACCTAAATGTGCTTCATACCCTTTACGACCCAGATGATCTTGAAGATCGAGTATAAAATTATGAGCCTCTGCTTTTTTTGATGCTTCAACTAAAGCCTTAAAGCTTGCTGAAGATTTACCATATAAAATATTATCTTTTGCTGATCTATTAAATAAAGCTGTTTCTTGTGTAACCATTCCTATCTGTTTACGAAGACTTTCTTGTGTAATATTAGACAAATTTTGATTATCAATTTGTACAGTACCTCTCTCAGGATCGTATAAACGTAATAATAAAGATACCAGTGTAGATTTGCCAGCACCAGATGCACCAACTAGACCAACTTTTTCCCCTGAATTTATAACAAGAGAAATATTATCTACTCCACCAATGTCTCTATCGTATGCAAAGCTAACATTTTGGAAAATCACCTCACCTTTTTTTATTTTAATAGCTTCTGCATTTTTTTTATCTTCTAAATCATATGGTTTTGATAATGTTCTGACACCATCTTCAATCTCTCCAAAATTTGAATAGATTGTCATTAAAACATAACTAACCCAACCAATCATTTGGGAAAGTCTTAATGAAATTGCACCAGCTGCTGCTATATCGCCAGCACTTACTTGACCAGTACTCCAAAACCAAAGGCTACCTCCTACCATTATTACTGGTAAAATTCCTGCCAAACCATTTAGACAAAATCTAAACCATGCAGCAACCTCTCCATATTTAATTGAACTATATCGAAAATTAGCCATAGCCTTTAACGCTTCACTATCTTCATGCTGATTATGAGCGAAAAGTTTAACAGTTTTAATATTTGTAACAGTATCTACGATTTGGCCAGTAACCATTGCTCTTGAACTTGCTCTATTCCCAGATCTTAACCTAATAATTGGCATAAAATATCTTATAAGAAAAAAATAACAAACCAGCCAAAATAATAATGCAAGTGTTAGTGTAATATTTACAGAAGTCAGCATCAGTGCCGCGCCAATCACCGAGGCAAGTGCAAAAAGTACCGTCTGTAAAATCTCAACAACTACATCAGTAACTGCTCTGGCAGTCTGCATTTCTTTTTGAGCGATCCGGCCCGCAAAATCATTCTCAAAAAAGAGAATTGAATGACCTATACACCATCTATGAATTCTAGATAATACAAGATTAAATATATTTGGAGACACAATTACTGATTGCATGTATGAAGAAGAACCAAAAATAATTGGACGTATTAATAGAAAAAAAAGTAACCCTGCAGAAAACAATAAAATATTATTACCTAATGGGTCTTCAACAGTTGAATTTAAAGCAGCATCAATTAAAAGACCTAATAATAAAACTGCTGATACCTCAGTAATTCCTGTTAAAATTGATAAAAAACCAGAAAGAGAGAGTACTTTAAAACTACCCGATAAAGACCATAATAGGAAATCAAATGTATTGGTGGGGGGTGAACCTTTCGCAGGTTCTACATGGTTTATCCAATTAAAGGGTTTCATAGATATTGCCTAATTTTATAGTTGATACCATATCATATAATATTATTATTAAATTGTTTTAGGTCTTAATATTTAAATAGAAGATAAATAAAGATGTGTGGGATAATCGGTCTTTTTCTAAAGGATGATAAATTAAATTGTAATTTAGGGTCAATGCTATCAAGTATGTTAAATACTATGTCTGATAGAGGACCTGATAGTTCTGGACTTGCCATATATAATTGTAGATATAAAGATAAAATTAAATTGACTTTAAGGTCTGAAAATCATCAAGAAGATTTTAAAGAAATAAAAAAAGAGCTATTACATAAGCTCAAATTAGAGTTTTCTCTAAGAGAACATTACAATCATATTGTGATAACGGTTAATAAAAAAGATGTTAATAAAGTTGAAAGTTTTTTAAGAAAATCCTTCTCTAACCTATCTCTTATGAGTTCAGGTGAAAATATTGAAATATTTAAAGAAGTAGGATTACCAAAAAATGTAATTCAAAAATTTGGTATATATGAAATGAAAGGCACTCATGGCATAGGTCATACCAGAATGGCAACAGAAAGTGCCATTACAACTTTGGGGGCCCATCCATTTAGTACTGGCCCAGATCAGTGCCTCGTTCATAATGGGTCATTATCAAACCATAATCAACTTAGACAAAAACTAATTAATGAAGGAATGGAAATAAATACGGAAAACGATACAGAGGTTGCAGCGAGTTACTTAAGTCTACAGATAAAAAAAGGTAAAACACTGGAACAATCTTTGGAATTAGCTTTATCAGATTTAGATGGTTTTTATACCTTCCTTGTAGGAACTAAAGACGGTTTTGGAGTATTAAGAGATCCAATATCATGTAAACCTGCCGTTATGGCAGAAAATGAATATTATGTAGCTTTTGGTTCTGAATATAGAGCATTTGCAAATTTACCAGAGATTAATCATGCTAAAATTTGGGAGCCAGAACCCGCAACTGTTTATTTTTGGAATCATTAAATGAATAAACTAGATCTTGATAAAATTAACCTTCGAGAGCTGAATACAAAATTGCAAATGTCCAAGAGCAATGAAACCTGGCTGATATCAAATCCTAAAGGTGCACATGCTTTAGCTGTTGGGTTAGATAGTCCAATAAAAGTCAAAATTGAAGGATCCACGGGTTACTATTGTGCTGGAATGAATAAAAAAGCATTTATAGAAGTTAATGGATCTGTTGGTCCAGGAGCAGCAGAAAACATGATGTCTGGTAAATTAATTGTTCATGGAAATGCTAGCCAATATGCAGGAGCTACTGGTCATGGTGGTACTTTATTAATTAAAGGAAATGCATCGTCACGATGTGGTATATCCATGAAAGGTATTGATATAGTTGTTAAAGGTGATATTGGTCACATGTCTGCATTTATGGCTCAATCAGGAAAGCTTATAGTGTGCGGAAATGTTGGAGATTCATTAGGAGACAGTATTTATGAAACACAAATATTTGTGAGAGGATCTGTGAAATCCCTAGGAGCTGATTGTGTAGAAAAAGAAATGTCCAAAAAACATATAGAAATTTTAGAAAAGTCACTAAATGACTCAAAATTAAACTTTAAACCTAGTAAATTTAGAAGATATGGATCTGCACGAAAACTTTATAATTTTGATATAGCCAATGCTGAAGAGTATTAAATAAAGATAAATTAATGACAAAAAAAAATAAAAAATGCAAAACCAACAGTGTAAGTACATTACCAATTTTTTCACAAACGTTCACACCTGAAGTAAATGCTGAAATTAGAAGGGCTGCAACTACTGGTATTTATGATATAAGAGGTGGAGGATCTAAGAGAAGAGTTCCTCATTTTGATGATCTTCTTTTTTTGGGTGCATCGATGTCTAGATACCCTCTAGAGGGTTATAGAGAAAAATGTGAAACATCATTAAAATTAGGAACAAGAAATGCAGAAAATCCATTAGAAATAGATATACCAATTACTATTGCAGGCATGAGCTTTGGGGCTTTATCAGCAGAGGCCAAAGAGGCTTTAGGACGAGGTGCTTCCTTGGCTGGAACATCAACTACTACTGGAGATGGGGGTATGACAAAAGAAGAACGAAAGCACTCCAGTAAGCTTATTTATCAGTACCTCCCGTCTAGGTATGGTATGAACCCAGATGATCTAAAGAAAGCAGATGCAATTGAAATTGTAGTTGGTCAAGGAGCAAAACCAGGTGGAGGGGGAATGCTTCTAGGTCAAAAAATAAATGATAGAGTTGCGAAAATGCGAACATTACCTAGAGGTATTGATCAAAGATCAGCATGTAGACATCCAGATTGGACAGGTCCAGACGATTTAGAAATAAAAATTATTGAGTTAAGAGAAATAACACAATGGAAAATTCCTATTTTTGTGAAAATTGGAGCTACCAGACCTTTTTATGATACTTCACTAGCTATAAAAGCAGGGGCAGACGCCATTGTGATTGACGGTATGCAGGGCGGAACTGCTGCTACACAAGATATATTTATTGAACATGTAGGTATACCCACACTAGCCTGCATTCGTTCTTCTGTTGATGCTCTTCAAGAGCAAAAACTTCATAGGGAAGTTCAATTAATTGTGTCTGGTGGAATAAGAAATGGGGCAGATGTCGCAAAAGCTCTAGCATTAGGTGCTGATGCAGTTTCAATTGGTACTGCTGCACTTGTAGCACTAGGAGATAATGATCCTAAATGGCAAAGTGATTATGAAAAACTAGGGACAACTGCGGGGGCATTCGATGATTGGCATGAAGGAAACGATCCTGCTGGTATTACTACCCAAGATCCTAAATTGTCAAAAAGACTTAATCCTAAAGAAGCTGGAAAACGGCTTTCAAATTATTTAAAAGTAATTACACTAGAAGCGCAAACTTTAGCAAGAGCTTGTGGTAAAAGTCATTTAAGAAACCTTGAACCTGAAGATCTTTGTGCTTTAACAGTGGAGTCTGCAGCAATGGCACGTGTCCCTTTAGCGGGAACAAGTTGGATACCAGGTTCATAAATGAAGGACTGGTATCGAATATATTAATTATTAATTTATGTAATTAATAATTTGATAATATCTTTTAATTCAATTTAGTAATTATAATTCAGAGTTAAAATAGTAGTAATGTTATTGTCTTTAAATATTATGGGGCTCTTGGCAACTTGCCCTATTAATTTTTTATAAATAAGATTTGCAGTTAAACTTAACTTATCATTTATTTTATAAACCCCTATTACATTAGCTGAAATATCTTTTATTCCATCACTTAAATTATATATTGAATATCCAGAAGAAATATTTTCGTTATTGTCTATCCCAAAATAATTATTCAAGTAAGTCTTGTCAGCATAAGTGAATGAAATCGAAGGAATAATAAATGTGTTCAATCCAATAATAGGAAATCCACTCCCTAATGATGACTTTATATAAAAACCTTTATGACCTTTTTGAAAAATATCATAAGCTAGTTCTGATGAAATGGAATAATACTTACTCTTATATTTTGCTTCAACTTTAGGTTCTAAAGTCCAATTAATTTTATTCAATCCAGATAAATTAATATCTTGCTTAGGATCTCTTCCAAGATTGAAACCAACACCATAATTTAATAACCAGTTTTCACTATTAAAAATATTAATCTTAACTCCACTTACAGGGTTAAATGATAATCTATTGTACTTAAAATTTATAAATGGGATAGTTCTACTTATAGAATTTTCCGACCCTTCATATTTAGGTGTACTTATAATTCCAAGACCTACGTTCAAGTCATAATTTCTAATTTCATTTAAGGTATAATTTTCTTTTATATCTTCAGCACTTAAAGAAGAAATCATAAAAAAAAATAATAAAAATATAGTTTTTAAATTTTTGATTAAACTAAATAGGAACATATACAAGAATAATAATCTTTTTAAATTTCACATAATTAATTAAAGCATAGTAAATTTTTATTAATTAGTGAACACATATTCTTCGTTTATTTTTGGAAGTATCCTTTACTCTGGAACTATCAGAATTAGATGAAAATTTACCAAAACATTCCTCAATCATATCCAAACTTATTTCTCTTAAAGTTAGATTTTCAGATAAGGATTTTTTCATTTTTCTAATATGTAATGGAGTAGTTCCACAACAACCTCCTATTATACTAGCACCTAAATCTCTTGCATAGCATGCATATTTAGCCATAATTTCAGGAGTACCATCATAAACAATTTTTCCTCCCTTAAATTTAGGTATACCCGCATTACCTTTTGCAATTATTTTAATGTCTTTGTTTACGAAGCTTTTAATAGTCCTAAGCAGATCTGAAGAACCTACCCCACAATTAGCTCCAAAAGCTATAGGTTTATGATCTAGTTCTAATATTAATTTTTTAAAATCTAAAGGGGTAATACCCATCATTGTCCTGCCAGAAGTATCAAAACTCATTGTCCCACACCATTGCATATTAAGGCTTTTGGCCGCAGCCACAGCTGCTTTGAATTCGTCAATATGCGACATTGTTTCAATCCAAAGGACATCTGCTCCGCCATCTTTAAGGCCTCTAGATTGCTCTTTGAAAATAGTAGTTGCTTCATTATATGTCATTGAGCCTAGCGGTTCAATCATTTCACCTGTAGGACCTATAGATCCTGCAAGTACAATGGGCCTATTATAGTTACCTATAATTTCTTTGCCAATTTCAGCTGATTTTTTTGAAAGCATATAAGAATTTTTTTCTTGCCCATGTAGTTTTAATCTGGCTGAATTTGAGCCAAATGAATTAGTTAAAATTAAATCACTACCCTCGTCTAAAAAACTTTTATATAGTTGTTTTACTTTGTCTGGATATTCTACATTCCAAAGCTCAGGTGCGTCACCTGATGTTAGGCCCATTTTAAATAATTCTGTTCCTGTTCCACCATCTGCTAATATCCAATCATTTTCTTTTAACATCTTGGAAAGTAGGTTATCTGACATTTTTTTACCTAAATCATTTATGTGTCATTCATACTTCAAAAACTAAAAAACACTATTACATAAACAAGTACCATGCCAGATTGAAATGAAATCAACTATAAATTACTTCTATAAATTTTATTAGTAAAATTATATTAAATAAAGAGAGTTAAATATTATGGACTATGGGTTTCTATTCCTGCCTGCTGCTTTATTTCCTGCAATACTATTGATGATGATAAATTATGCTAACAGATATAGTTCATTATTTGTACTAATCAGAAGAATTCATGATGATCTAGTAGCAAATCGAAAATCAAAAGGAGAAACCTACGTTAAGAGATATCTAGAACAAATCAAAATTCTAAAAAGAAGACTTTATCTAAATAGGACCTTTCAAACATTAGGAGCGGTAAGATTTTTTGTTAATCTAATAGCCATATTTTTTGGACTACAATTAATTTCTGATATACCCCATCCAAATATGGTAAACATATTTATTTCTTTTTTTTCTTCAGCTTTATTAATTTTTTCAATATCAATAGCACTCTTCATTTTTGAACTTCAATTATCAGTTAAAGCATTTAATAAACACCTAGAAGACTTAGAAGAAACATGATAATCCAATAATAAACATAATTTTTTTTGTTAACATTATTTTGGTACTTAGATGATAAAACCAACAAGAAAAGCACCAAATTTGGTATTACCAACTGTATATCATGGTGAATTTAACTTATTCAACGAGGATCCCAAAAATTTTACTATGGTTATATTTATAAGAGGATTACATTGTCCACTTTGTATTAATTATCTCAAAGAGCTTACTACTTTTCTTCCAACATTAAGTGATCTTGGAGTAGATTACATAATTACTTCTGCAGATAACAAAACCCGTGCAACACAAATGTTGCAGAAAGTTGGATCAACAGAATTAAGGTTTGCTTATAACCTTGATATCGAAAAAGCAAAAGAATGGAATTTATATATATCTAAAGGAAGAGGAAAAACATCAATTGGTGTTGAAGAATTAGATTATTTTCCTGAACCAGGCCTATTTTTAGTTAAACCGGATAAAACAATTTTTTCTGCATACATACAGTCTATGCCGTTTGCTCGGCCACAAATCAAAGATGTAGTAAATTCTTTAAACTTTATTATTGAAAAAAAATATCCTGCTAGGGGAAATATTAATTAAAATTTGCAGTAAAAAATTCAATAAAATTAAAATTATGAATGATTTATATTTAACCACTATCTTTGCTTCGCTGTTTACATTTATATATCTTTTTCTTTCATTTAGAGTTGGATATTTTAGGGGTAGTCCCGTTATGAAACTTATTTTTAAAATGAATGATGAAATCAATGAAAAAAAGTTAAATCGTAATGTCCGATCACATGGTAATTTTTCAGAATATGTACCTATCTTTTTAATACTACTTTTAATTTTAGAAATTAAGAATGGGACACCTTTTTTATACCTATTAACTACATGTTTTATATTTTTATATGGCAGAATAGCGCATGCTATTTGTTTTTCTTTTTGTGAATTTAATCCCTTTCTTAGAATTTCAGGTATGCTTTGTACATATCTTGGATTAGGCATATTAAGTTTCTTATTAATTTATCAATTATCTTAAATCATAATTAATTATTAATTATCTATAAGAACAGTTGTTAACTAAAATAAGTAGAGAAATTGGAAAATCTTCGTGGTATTTTTTTTATGACAGTTGCAATGGCTAGTTTTGCATTAGAAGACCTTATAATAAAAATTTTATCAAAAGATATACCAGTTTCCCAAATTCTAATATCTGTTGGGATAGTTTCCGTTTGTATATTTATTATTATTGGTAAAATACAAAAAATTCCAATTATAAGGTCTAAAGACATTCAAAATCCTTTAATATTTTTTCGCACTATATCAGATATGTTAGGAGCAATTTTTATAGTATACGCAATATCTTTAATTTCTTTATCTACTGTTTCTTCCTATTTGCAAGCTATACCTTTGCTAGTAACCGCTGGTTCTGCAATTTTTTTTAAAGAAAAAGTAGGGTGGCGTCGTTGGTCAGCAGTTATAGTGGGTTTTTGTGGAGTAATTTTAATACTTAAACCAGGAATGAATAGTTTTCAAAGTAATTCAATACTGGCTTTTATAGGCATATTTTTTTTAGGATTAAGAGATCTTATCACAAGAAATGTTAAAAGTGACATATCATCCTTATCAATCTCAATATATGCCTTTTTGGCAACAACCATAGGAGGGGTGCTATTAATACCAATCAGTAACACTTTTGTAGTATTATCCTCTTTGCAGTTGTATTTAATATTATTAAGTGCAGTTATAGCAAGTTTTTCGTATTTTATGCTCGTCCTGGCAACTAGAAAAGGTGATGTTTCTGTCATATCTCCCTTTCGTTATACTAGGCTGCTTTTTGCTCTAATCTTAGCTGTTTTTATTTTAGGAGAAAGACCAGATATTTATACTTTAGTAGGAGCTACAATTATAATTTTGTCAGGTTGTTATACATTTTGGAGAGAATATTTAATTAAAAAAAATAAATATATAAATAACAAATCAGTAAGATGAAATAATCACTTTTTTTAAATATGTGTTCTTTATGGGGCTAAAGTATTTGGATAATGATAATTAAGAGTTGTAATTTTTTAATATTATAATTCCTTTATTTTCTAAAAAATTATAGTGACTACAAAATTGATCAGAACAATAATTACAAACATAAATTCTGTGTATTGCTCCGCTTATAGAAGGACCAGTTGCACCAATTAATTTACCAGATTCTTACAAAAATAATTGTCAAATAGCAGATTGTACGACAAAAACTGCGGCAATATAAGTTTAAGACAAGCTAAAATGATATACATTGCAAAAAGAGGAGTATCTAATATTAAGTGTCTTACTTTTCTGAAAGTACATTCGTCAGAGTAAGTATTCTAATTAATTTTTTACTTTAAAAGTCATATAGATCCCATAACTTCTCCTTGTGATGTTGCTGTTACTTTACCACCAGTATCATCACCAGCACTAGCTCTCATTTTTTCCAATACTTTATCTGCAGTATCTTTATTTGGCCAAATTGTTACAGTTCTACCTGTAGTATCACTTGTTTTGATATAATAAAAATTTAAAGCTCCAACACTTTTAAACATTTGTAAATATTTTTCTTCTAATAATTTTTGGTGTTCTTCAGTCCACTCTTCAAAAGACCAATCCGTAGTAGTTGCATACATTTTTACCTCCTAAATAAATTCCTATAAATTGAGCTTAATGCATAAATAATAATTGTTAAGATTTACTTTACGTAACAAAATTTTTAATTTTTTTATTGCTATAATTATTTTCAAAAGCATAAATTATTATATAACTATAAATCTTAACTTTTAAAATTTAAAAATGTCATGAGTTTGATTAACAAATCTTTTATAAATAAATATAAAAAAGAAGGTTTCTGCTATGGAATACCCATTTTTTCTAAAAGTGAAACAAAAAGTATAAGGTCAGAGATTGAAGCTTTAGAAAAAAAATTCCAAAAAGGGATTTCCAAAAAAAAACTAGAACAATTCTTTAGGGTAAACGGACATTTTGTAATTCCCTTATTAGCTAATTTATCTAGATCTTCCAAAATTCTTGACTATATCGAGTTATTACTTGGTTCCAATATACTAGTATGGTCAGTTGAACTCTTTATAAAAGAACCTGGTTCATCTAAGATAGTGTCCTGGCATCAAGACCTCACATATTGGGGTATGGGAGAAACTGATAAGGAGGTTACTGCATGGATAGCTCTCAGTAATGTAAATATTGAATCAGGTTGCATGCGATTCATCCCTGAAAGTCACAATAAAAAAATACTTAAGCACAAAGATACATTCGATAAAGATAATCTATTATCTAGAGGCCAAGAAATTAGAGGGATTAACGAGGAAGATGCGATTTATGCACCCCTGAAACCTGGTGAAATGTCCTTACATCATGGAAAATGTCTACATGCTTCAGGTATGAATAATTCAAATGATAGGCGCATTGGTTTGGCTATAAGATATGTTACGCCTGATGTTAGAAATAAAGAAAATGGCCATGATTTTGCTATGCTAGTAAGAGGTTTTGATGATAGAGGTGGTTGGTTTAATTTTGCTGGTCCTAGAGGTTTATTTAATCAAAAAGACTTAAATTTTTATAATTATGTATTAAAATATCAATCGAAAGTATTAATGGCTGGCGCTAATAAAAATGAAGGCATGTATAAAGCTGATATATAAAACTTAATCTATTCATTTAATGCTAATAAAAAAATTAAAAATATATTACAGTTTCACTCTTAAATAAAAGAACAAAATTAGATGAATATAAAGGGAGGACTTTTCATTGCATTTGGGATGCTGATACTAGCCATTGGTGACAACTATATCCGTTTTCTGACTGATAAAGTTGGACTTTGGCAGTTTCATCTCATGAGAAGTTTAATTGCAATACCAGTACTTATATTATTTTCTATTTATAAAAATTGGTTAATAATTTTTCCCAAAAATTTTAAACTTGTTTTTTACAGAACAACTTTAATGGTAATTGCCATGTTAATATACTTTGGATGTTTAGCTTTTTTTCCAATCTCACAAGTTGCTGCAGGACTTTTTACTTCTCCTTTTTTTGTAATTTTATTTTCTAACATTTTTTACAAAGAAGAATTTAACCTCACAAAAATTTTATCCATTTTGATAGGTAGTATAGGTGTATTTATGGTACTGAATATAAATATTAATGATTTCTCATATGGATCACTGATACCAATATTTGCAGGAGCTTTTTATGCACTTTCATCAATAACAACCAGAAAGTGGTGTATGGACGAAGACTCTAGATCACTTATGTTCATGTTCTTTATAGGAATTGGACTTTCATCTTTTATTGTAATTATTGTATTAGAATTTAATTCATTCTTCTCATTAGTTCCAATCTCAAAATCTTTTATATCATTGGAATTTACTTCAATTGATACTGGATCTTTATTAATAATTTTATTTCATGCTTTAATATCAGTTGTAGGTGGTATTTTTATTACCTACGGGTATCAAACAGGAGAAACAAGTTTTGTTGCTATTTTTGAATATTCATTCCTTTTTTTTGCTACCGCTTGGGGTGTTTTGTTTTTATCAGATTTTATTTCTATTTTTATAATTTCTGGAATGGTACTAATTCTTTTATCTGGTATCTTAGTCTCACTTACAGAAAAAAGTTTTCAAAAATATAGTAGCAAATAAATATCTAAAAAAAAATGCCTGAGATGATGGAACTATTTCTCTAAAATTGTAACAAATATAGTAAAACCAAAAATATAAAAAGTTGTTATTATGATAAAAAGCAGCAATAGAGTTTTGTATCTTTAAGGTTTTTTAAAATGACTAACATTTTAAATTAACAAAAAAAAGAAAAAAAAATGAGTATAAAATTATATTGTATTTAGTGTTATTTGTTTGTGGCCGTTTTTAACTTTGAGTGAGATTTAGTCATCAAAACTATTCCGTTATTGTTATTTTTTAAATCACACAAAGTATAAACTTTTTCGAATATTTTTTCTTTTTGTTTATCATCAGCAACAATTGTTACAATTGCAGCTTCGCCAAAAGTACCAAATTGTTTATCGTCAAAAAGATCATCAGATCTACCAGCTGCATTTAATATTTGTAAAACTCCTGGTGAGCTATTCATTTCCTCAAGAATTTTTTGACCATAGTTTTTTTCCACAAGTGCTATTATTTCAACAGTCATAATTATCTCTTTATTTTACAGTTTCAAGAACAGCATCTGGTATATAGGTTGCTACTTTATCTAGCTCTGACATATACATTATACCTTTTCCTGGTTTGTCCAAATCACCAGCCAGATACATAGATTCAAATACTATTTCAGATTGTTCCTCAGAAACTATAACTCTTATAATTTCTTTTTGTTCATCAATAGTAACTCCAAGTAATCCTAATTTTTCTCTTATACCAGTTCCACGTGCATAGTTAATAGTAGCTCCTTGTGCACCGCTATTTTTAGCAGCTTCTAAAACTTTTTCAGCTGATCCCATTTCAACTATGCAAGTAATGAGGCATGCATCAGTAAGATAAGTTATGTTACGTTCACTCATTTTAAAGCTCCTTTTCGGTAACAAGGTTTGGATCAATTGAATTTTCGTAGTCCTCGTTTTGTGAAAATTTATTTTTGATTTGTATAATTATCCCCATTGTAAGCACCGCTATAATTGGGCAAATACTTGCCAATGACAAAATTCCAAAACCTTCAATTGCTGATACAGCATTACCAAGCCCCAAACCCATTGCAAGTACAAGAGGTACAGTTACAGGTCCAGTAGTTACTCCTGCACTGTCCCATCCGACATTAACAAATTCTTCTGAAGAAAAAAAAGTCAATATTAAACCTATAGCATATAATGGTAAAAGTATTGTAGCAAGATCTATAGAAAAAATTAATTTTGCAATTCCTAAAGATATACCTGTCGCAACTCCAATAGAAACACTGTACATAAGCATTGATTTTTTGAAAGCTCCATTTGTTAAGTTTTGAACTGTTATACCAAGTGCATTTAAAGCTGGTTCTGCAAGTGTTGCTCCAAAACCAAGCAAGAAGGCAAATACTATCACAATAACAAAACCAACAATTTCAGAATAAATTGGAGAGACATCGCTTATTGGAATACTCATAAAAGCTGCAGGTAAAATACCACCAGTTTGGGTTCCAATTGCCCCTAACCCATAAGTTAATCCAACATTAAAAATACACATGCCAACTATTGATAAAACTAACCCATAAACTGTTATTAGTCTATTTGGTAGACTACTTTTTAAAATTATAAAAAGAACAAACATTAAAAAAATAACTAGTGGAAGTATTGCTCTAACACCCAATATAATTTCTACAAAAGGAGTTTGTTCTAATATTGATTTGTCACTTGCAACCACAGTCGGCATGTTTTTAGCAGATTCTATAATTTGTTCTGGGGAAACTGTATATGAAACAAATAAGGCTAAGATTAGAACAGCCATAATTGGGAATAAGGAAGCCATTGTCACAACACCAAAACCTGATAATGATGAATCTCCTTTTCCTGCAGCATTAGCTATGCCAATTCCTAAAGATAATACTAATGGAACAGTAACAGGACCAGTTGTTACAGCACCACAATCCCATGCCAAACCCAAAATTGATCTTAAATTTGGATCAAACCATACAAAAATAGTTAAAACTATGACTGGAGCTATAGTTAAGTATATAAGAGGTTTTAGTGACCAACCTTTAACAAATCTTATTGTTCCAATAATTGCTGCTATGCCAACACCTGCTCCTACCATTAAAACTAAAGGCAATGTCCAATTATTCAAAATTTCATAAAGGTATGGTGCTTTGTTTACATCGACTGAGGAACCGAAAGCTTGTAAAGCTCCAATTGCTGGTTCAGCAAATGTAACTCCTACTCCAAGTATTCCAATAATTATTAAAACAACTACCATATGCGCCTTCTTAGGTAAATTATCTCCTATAATTGTTCCAAAAGGCATTAGTCCAGTACTTAAACCCTCCATAAATACCGCAAGGCCTAAAATAACAGCTATTAACCCCCCAAGCAGTGCTAAGAAGTCTTGAACTGGATATTGTAGTACAAAAAATTGAAATAATATCAAATATAATGCTAGAGGAATAACAGCTTTCATTTGTTCTAATATACGAGTTGAACAATATGGTTTTATAAGATTGAAAGCTTGTTGTCCTGAAACTTTAATTTTTTGGTTATCAGCACCTTTTTTTGTTAATAAATTATAACTTATACTTTTATGTTTAAAATGTACGCTTTTGATATATTCTGAATATTTCATAATGGGTTCATAATTAATTAATTTTTGATCAATTGTATTTATTTTAAAAAAAAATTCAATATCTGAGATATTTAGTATCACATTCTGTAATAATTTGGTCACCCAACACTTTGTTTTGACAATTAATTTATTTTGTGAAGGGTCTTTTATGTCACAAGTCTAACAATTAAAACAATTTTGAATAATACAAAAAATCCTCCTAAATCTGGATCTAGTTTATCTATCAAAAGTTAAAGTAAATTATGTTTTGTTAAGCTAATAATTTATAAAAACTAGACTATTTGAAAATATTTAAGATATAGAATTGTAAAAAGAAACTACAAAAAAAATTTTTAATCCTAATAGGATAATCGAGTAACCTTTGAATTTTCTGGGTTAAGAGTTATCAAAGGTTACCCAGATACATTGATTTTTTTACACCACTGGTGCACTAGTTAAATGCATAACTAATGCCAAAATCAAAATCATTTTAAAAAATTTATTATTATTTTTTATTAATTCCTATATCATAATCTAAAGTATATTTTTTAAGTGCTGATGATATGATTTTTATATCCAGAAAGGAAACTAAAAAAAGTTTACATCTTAGACTTACTTTAGAATTAATGTCAGAAAGATATATTTGGTTTTGAAAAAATAAAAAATCTGTACAATTAAAAAATTGAAAATCTAATTTTTTGAATTGATTGGGTGAATAATGATAAATAAAAATGTAAAATTAATTAAATCTGGACAAAAATATTTAGGGGGGCAAGGAGTTACTTATAATGCTGGAGTGTCTAGAAATACAGCAGGTTCTGAAAAAGTTTGTATGAATATTTTACCTATGCCTCCAGGAGTTCACTCAATCCCGCATATACATAAAGAAATTGAAACTATTGCTTATTTATTGGAAGGAGAATGTACCCTATTTTATGGAGAGAAATTGGAACATCAGATCTTAGTTAATAAAGGTGAACAAATATTTATTCCTGAAAATATTCCTCACACTCCCTATAACCAAAGTAAGAGTGAATGTGTATGGGTTGTTGTACATTCATCTGGAGATGACCAAGATGAACTTATTTCTATGCCAGAGTTAACTAAAGAACTTGAAAAATATAAAAGTAAATCGAAAGTTGGAACAATAAAAAAAAGATCTAAGACTTCAAATATATTGTCAAGGCAAAACCTTCAAAGAAAAACAGAATAGGACTTAAGATGTGTTATAATATTTTAAAGGTTATCTAACTAATTAAAGGGTTGCAGAAAAGATTATTAAGATTTTCTAGACTTAAGCTCAATACCTGAATACATGGAAGATAATATATTGCAAATTCCAAGAAATGGTTTTGAGATATCCTTTATTTAAGTTTATATCTAAGTTTGGTGACGTAAGTTATCATAACTTTCATATATAAATAAAAAAATTTGTTGAATTAGTAGATTATAAATTTTCTAGATTTTTTGAATACAAATTTTATATTCAAAAATTGACAGCTATTATAATTTATCACTACAATTAATTATGAAAATTTCTCGTCGATACGCTTTAAAATCATTGCTATCTCTGATAGGTTACATTTCTTTATCTAAGGTTTCTTTTGGAAATAATCAAATTTTAGCAGGAAAGACTATTATAGTTATTGGGGCCGGAATCTCTGGATTAGTCGCAGCCTCAACATTAATTCAAAAGGGTGCAAATGTAATTATATTAGAAGCCAAGAATTATATTGGAGGAAGAATTAGAACCGACCGAAGTCTTGGTGCACCTTTTGAATATGGGGCAGGTTGGATACATGGGCCTTCAAAAGATAACCCTATAAGAAATTTGGCCAATCATACTAACTCATCTTTATTTGTCACAGACGATGATAGTTGTGAACTTCATAATCTTTCAGGTAATGATATTGATGAAAAAGTTTGGGATGAGATTGAAGAAATATGGGAAGAAATAATATATGATGAGATCAACAGTAATACTGAGGGAAGTATTTTAGATGCCATTAATGAATATGACACAAAAATCTGGAGTGACCCAAACATAAGGTGGGTTTTTTCTGCTAATGAAGAATTTAATTATGGAGGTCCTGTTCACGAA
Organism: uncultured Alphaproteobacteria bacterium; assembly: GCA_902562285.1. GTDB lineage: Bacteria > Pseudomonadota > Alphaproteobacteria > Rhodobacterales > Rhodobacteraceae > CACIIZ01. Next base: position 18,934 of record CACESU010000014.1, read on the forward strand.
ATTTCCGCAGGTTTAATTAAAGAAATGAGTGGTTTTCCTACAGCTGATGTAATTTTCAAAGATGGATATGATAAAATAATAAATTTAATTGCCAAAAGTCTTCAGATTCAAACTAATTCAATTGTTAAATCGGTAAACTACAGTAATACTACTAATATTACAGTTTCTACTACATCCAAAAATTATGAATGTGACTATGTAATTTGCTCAGTTCCATTAGGAGTTCTCAAGTTTAATTCTATAGAATTTAAACCTGCTCTACCTAGATATAAGCAGGATAGTATTGAAAACGTAGGCTTTGGAACAGTTACAAAATTAGCTTTAAAATTTAATGATCAATTTTGGGATAGTGATGTTCAATATTATTTTACAGTAGCCAAAGAAACTGGAAGATGGCCTGTATGGATGAATTATAGAACCTTTTCAAAAGAGAAAATTTTGATGGGCTTATGCATGGGTGATTATGCTAAAAAAGCAGATTTAATGTCAAATGATGAATTATTAGAGGATGGCTTAAATATATTAAAAAATGTTTGGGAAGATGATGTTGGCGAAATTCAAAATGTATTAAGAACTAGCTGGCTTAATGACCCATTTACAAAAGGAGCCTATTCTTTTCCAAAAGTTGATAACTCTGAAGAAGATTTTAAAAATATTGCTGATCCCATAGATAGTAGATTATTTTTTTGTGGAGAGCATACCGATCTTGAATATCTTGCAACTACTCACGGTGCTTTTTTTACAGGAATAAGAGCTGCCAAAGAAGTAATAAAGGAAACAATGAAATAAATTTTAATTACGTATGATAATATTAAGTAATGATTATCAATTAAATAACGAGTTTATATTTGAAATAATCGCTTCTTTGTTTTCTAACTTAGATATGACTTTTTTCTCGTAATCTTTTGCTAATGTTTTAGTTTAAAAACCTTGTTTTCTATGCCTTGGTTTATCTTCAATTTTTATATCTACTTCCTAACTAATATTACCACTAGGTTTTTTACAGAAATATACTTACATTAATTACTCCCCTCAGTTATCTTTAAACAATCAAATACATTTACATCTCCAGTGCGCTTTTTCATTTCAGGCATTCTTATCAAATCCATACAAATTGCTGACTGAATTTCTGCTTTAATACAACTGCTGATTATAAAAAATAAAATCAGTGAATAGTATTTCATTGCTGATCCTTTTCTATGATTATTTTCATAACTTATTCTCCTTTAAATAGCATAATCGACATCAGAAACTTGCTCCAACCAATTAGCAACCTTGCCATCTAATGCTTCCTGAATAGCTATATGTTCCATTGAAGTGTCCTCTGATGCTCCATGCCAATGTTCCTCATCTGGTGGTATCCATACAGTATCTCCAACGTTTATAATTTGAGGGGGTTCATTTCTTAGACCGACAAGTCCAACTCCACTAATCACAAAGAGTGTTTGCCCTAATGGATGTGTATGCCAGGCTGTTCTAGCCTTAGGTTCAAAGGATACTTTAATTGCTCTTACTCTAGCAGGTTCTGGAGCTTCAATAATTGCATCTTGGAATACATTTCCATGAAAGTAATCAGAAGATGCTTTTTTTTGAGGTCGGCTTCCTGCCTTCAATATTTTCATTTTTTATTCTCCTTTTTTGTTCTCTTGTAATTGCTACCACGTACCATCATTACTTATTTCCTTTTTGCCAATATGCTTTTCTACAGGGTTCACCACAAAACTCTTTACCTTCTCTTGTCGTGAAATATTTACCGCAGTTTTTACGATCACCATATTCTTTGAAAAATTTACACATACTTGTTTGCATCTCATGTTGAAACGATAAGAACCAGGATGTTTCCAATGCAGCGTAAAGGCTACCACATTCTATTGCAGGGATTTGTTTACCCTCAGAATTTGTAACAAACTTAGATTGCAGCTGAATATTAAATGGAAGGTATTGTTTGTTAGCTCTTGCTTTCTGGTATTTTAACAACCTTGATCTTAGAGCATCAAATAAAGCATTGTTCTCTTTTTCATTTTGTAACGGTCCCCATCTATTGCAAAACCATAGACGATCTACTTCTTCTTCTTTCTCATCTCTTTTTAAAGAAATAATAGATTGAAACTCGCTAACTGTTCTTTCTGAAAATGCTTCAAATCTGTATGGTGTTTGAGTGTCTTTTGGTACTAAGAGCCTAGATGTTCTAATCACATTAGAGCTACGATCTCCGTCTATTATTTCGTATCCACTTATAGCTATTTTGCAATTATAAATAACGGCTAATTTAACTACATGTTCTAACATAAATATCCTTATACGACGCTTTTATGACTTTTAATTATTTAAAGTCTTCTAGTATAACTAGTCTCAATGAACTTAATAATCAACTTAATTCTTAGGAGAATACATGGAAACGAAGATTTATTACTAAGTTAAAGATTTACTGAAGATGTTCCCATTTTCAAAAACTCATTGGTATTGAGAAATAAACAAAGGTAATGTACCTGTAGTTCAAGTTGGAAATAGGAAAGCAGTTTGTGGCTGGTACATAGACCAACAACTTGGAAAGCCTACTGTCCAAAAACTTGATGGTACGTCTAATGAAGATGCGATATAGCCTAGTTCCTAGCTAAAGCGTAGGAGACAAATCACTAACCAATGGCAGTTTCAAGACTTTAGCAAGCTTATGTCTTTTTACGTCAAAGATGGGAATTTGCTATCCAAATCAGCAGATACTTGCAGACATAAGAGTTTGTACACAATCAAACATCGCCAAGCAAATGAAATTACTAAGAGAGCTAGGTTATGTGATTGATCTAATTCCTCAAGGTGGTAAGCGAAGAAATTCATACAGAAGAGGAAATAGATCTTACATACCAACTCTGGCTACTGATCGAATTCCTTCATGGGAAATGGCTCGTACTGATTATCTAACAGAAACACAGAGACCACCTCATATTCATACTTAACGTTGGGTTTTACCCTTGTTGAACGAATTGTGTGTATGGCAGACATTACAGAAAGGTGACCCACAGTTATTGCCCCCACCTCAACATAACAGAGATAACAAACATGACATATGTGTACCAAAAACAGGTTCTTTAGCGTTTGAAATGCCTATTATCATGCCCAGTTATCTATCTCTGATATATGTAATAGCAAATATATATTGGGCTTTGAAGATACTTAACAAAGAACTGCATATTCTATTTCTGCTTTAGCTTGGCCTGAACATGCAATAAATATAACCGGTAGTTTAAAATCTTACAAAATAGTTGGTGGTAGTGGTATGGATATGTACTACTATTACTGTCCATCTTGTAGTTTTTTTATATATAATAAACCTGATCTTCTTGAAGGAATGGCTTATATTCCAGCTGGGTTATTAGGAGAACAAATAGAATTTAAACCAACAGTTGAATTATGGTCAGGCAATAGACCCAATTGGATGAAGAAAGCTCCCTCCATAATTGAATCTTTTAGCGACAATGGCATCTTAGAATGACTTCAAGAGTTATTAGAAACTTTAGATCAAAGAGAATGAATTAATAACAATTTTATTTTTATACTGATGCTAAAGAAAGTATAACTACTAAAATCAAACTTATTGCCATCAAATATCTTACTAGATTTTTGATAGTTTTACTCAAAGGTAATTCATAAAATAAAACTCCTGCATATAGCCAAATTAAATGTATAGGAATCCAAATTAAATTACTTATTAACAGTTTTAATAAAATTTCTGTTAAAAAATTTGAGGGATAGAAAACAAAACCTGAATAAAAAGATAAATTAACTATGTATGCTTTAGGATTAATAAGCTGTAAGAATATTCCATGCTTAATTCCAGGCATAGTTTGGGATTTTAAAAAATTTAAATTGGCATCTTTAAACATAATTTTTAATGATAGATATATAAAAAAAATTGATGAAAAAAATAAACAAATAGTTCTAACTATAGGATAAGAAAAAATAACACTTGCTAGACCAGAAATAACTAATAAGGCAACAATGTTAGTACCCAAAAAAAGTCCAAAAACATATCTTATACCTGATCTAAACCCATAAGCGGCTCCTACTCCAGCGGTTGATAAAACCCCGGGACCAGGAGTAATTATAAGGAAGAAAACACCAAAAGCAAAAATAATCAAAAGAACAAGTCTCTACTACAAATAGTAAATAGAATGAATAAATAAAACATATGATAAGTATTTTAAAGAAAAAAAATAAATTTATCATTTTAATGTAAAAACTTATTCTCTTAAAATCCTAAAATTAGTTTACTCAAGTCATTAAAATATATAAAATATAAATGATTTTTTTTGTTAAGCAGGGAACATAATTGGACGATAAAGAATTTGGTACTCGAGATAAACGTGGTGATTGGGCTCCAATTAAGTTATTAGAGCCAGCCCCTCTTTGGTTATTTCCACCTAAACCAAAAAAAATATTGGCTTGGATACCTGCATATTTTTTTCCTTATAATGTACTATTTATGATTTCCTCAATTATTTATTGGTTTCTCGTTATACCCCCAGTGGAAACTATGTCTAATTTTTCATGGGATTGGACTATTAATATTTTAGTTATTAACATGGTTTTGGCTTTTATTTGGTATCAAGGATGGGAAGTTCCCCTTTACATAAAGAAAAAACAAGCAAATAGATTCAAATATAATAAAAGTTTCCCTTTCGATATTAAAAATAAGTTTTTTTGGTTCAAAAACCAAACAATAGATAATATGACAAGATCAATGCTTTTTGGTGTTCCAATATGGTCTATGCTTCAAATTCTAATGTTATGGACTTTTTCCAATGGATACATACCTTGGATTAATTTTTCAGAGAATAAAATATGGTTCATTCTTATGATTTTAGTTGTACCTATAATTCATGATTTTCATTTTTACTGCATTCATAGACTAATACACATTCCTATTCTATATAAATGGGTGCATTCTGTGCATCACAAATCAGTAAATCCAAGTCCATGGTCATCACTATCGATGCATCCGGTTGAACATATTTTATATTTTGGTACAGTTTTTTGGCATTTCTTGCTTCCATCTAACCCAATCATAGCAATTTATCAATTACATTTTGCAGGCTTTGGAGCTGTACCTGGTCATATTGGTTTTGATAAAGTTGAAATATCATCGAAAAAAACATTTGATACTCATGCATATATGCACTACCTTCATCATAAATATTTTAACGTTAATTATGGTGGTGATGGGTTAGTACCATTTGATAGAGTTTTTGGGACATACCACGATGGATCCAAAGAGTCAGACATTAGATTTAAACCTAAGACTTAATTGACTAAACTTTTCAGAAAAATATTTTAAAATTTATTTGAGAAAAATGATATTTATTGAAGTTATAGAGATTGTTTTTCCAGTTTTTTTTCTTTCATTTCTTGGTTTTTTTTGGGTTAAAAAGGGATTTGAATATCCTATGCAATTTGTAACTAGGTTGTGTATGAACATAGCAGTTCCTTGCCTTGTATTCGTTTCACTCATGAATACTAAAATAGACATAAAACTTTTGTTTAATTTTACTCTAGTTACTCTTTTTACTTATGCATTTATAATTATAACTTTTTTTTTTATCATCAAATTAATTAAAATAAATTCCAAAACATATTTAGCTCCTTTATCTTTTGGCAATACTGGCAATATTGGGCTACCTTTAGCTTACTTTGCATTTGGAGAAATTGGCTTAGGTTACGCTGTTTTAGTTCTATCAATTACATCAATTTTATCTTTCTCTATTGGAATTTGGTTTGTTTCAGGAAAGATGTCATTATTTAAAACACTTAAAAATGAACCCCTACTAACAGCAACATTTCTAGGTTTATTTTTTTTAGTAACAGGATACCAAACTCCACATTTTTTAACCTCTACATTTGAGCTAATTGGACAAATGGCTATACCACTTATGCTTATTACGCTTGGAGTAGCAGTAGCTAGTTTAAATACTAACCACTTTTATTGGGCTCTAAAATTAAGTATTTTAAAGTTATTTATCTGCATATCATTATCTTTAATTATTGGATACATTTTATATCTCGACCATATTCCTTTTTCTATTCTTGTATTGCAAATGTCTGCTCCAGTTGCTGTAACTTCTTATCTTTTAGCAAAAAAATATAATGCTGATGATAAAGCTGTTGCTGGAATTGTTATTGCGTCCACAAGTTTATCAATTTTATATTTTCCAATAATTTTATATTTTCAATTGAGCTAAAATTAAAAGATTAAATAAAATCATATCAGTATATAATGGAACCTACGTTAGGAAGAAAAATAACTGTATTTCCAGAAACAATTAAAAATAATCTACTTAATATTAAATTTTTACCAATCAAACCTTTACTAACGAAAAATAATCCTACCCCAATTTGAATTGAGGTTAAAATACTTAAAAGTGGAAAATTAGCAAAATCAATTAACGAAGGGTGACGTATCATAGCAAGTGGAATGATATATAAACCTAGACCCAAAACTAGAGCAGTTTTGGCAACTCTTAACCAATTCTCTTCTACCATACTTGCTGCAATAAAAACACCTCCACAAACAGGTGGTGTGATTGTAGACAAAAGTGCAAACCAGAAAATAAATAAATGCACTAATAGTGGTTTAAGGCCTAAATCAATAAGTGCTGGACCAGCTACAGATACACAGATTACGTATGCTGCAGTCGTTGGAACTTCCATTCCTAAAATGAGACATGCAATGGCCGTTAGAAAAAGAGCTAACCATAGATTACCACCAGATAGAGTAATAATTGAAGATGTTACTTTTATCCCCAACCCTGTTATTCCTAGAACTCCAACTATTAGTGAAGCACAAAGAATAATAGATGCTATTATTGATACTTGACGACCTGCAAATAACGATGCGTTTACAATTCTTGTTTTTGTCGTTTTCCAACTAAAATTTAAATTTATGTCAAAAAATAAAAGAAGTAATCCAGATAGTATTGCAATTGCTGCTGAAAACTGAGGTGTGTAGCCTGAATACATAAATGCCAACAACACTGAAAATGGAATAAGAAAAAAAAGAGCAGTTTTAATGACTGTAGAAATTTGAGGTAACATTTCTACTTTATAAGGTTTTAAATCATATAGTTCTGCATATCGATTAACACCAAGCCAGATAGCAAAAAAATATAGTAAAGCCGGTATAAAGGCAGCTATTATTATTTGGCTATATGGAATCCCTGTTAATTCAACCATTACGAAAGCACCTGCACCCATAAGTGGTGGCATTATTTGACCACCTGTAGATGCAACAGCTTCTACTGCACCAGCTATTTTTTTTGAATATCCTAGTTTTATCATAGTAGGTAATGTAACCATTCCAGTTGAAGCAACATTAGCAGAAGCAGAACCTGAAATTGAACCAAATAAAGCTGAGGAAATTACTGAAACTTTTGCAGCACCACCCTTTAATCTGCCAGCAGCTGCAATCGCAATATTCATAAATCCCTGACCTGCTTCACCTGCATTCAGAATAGCTCCAAAAATTACAAAAACTGCAACAATGGAGACAGATACACCTGTTAATTTTCCCCATAATCCTCCTTCGGTAATAATTAAAGTACCCAAAAAACTATTAATTGGAATTCCAGGGTGACCAAATTCACCAGGGATCTTATCACCAGTTAATCCATACAGTAAAAAAATTAGAGTAATCAATGGAAGAGGCCAACCCACTGTACGTCGAGCCATTTCTAATGTGATAAAAATTAAAATTATGGAAATTAAAAATTGCTCTGCCCCATTCAAAAAACCGTACTGGTCAGATAGTAGAGGTTCATTAATTACAATGTAAACACAGCTTAAAATACCAAAAAACGAAAAAATATACCCTAAAAATAGTTGAGGTTTATTTTGAGAAATAAAAATAAAAACCCAGGGTATTGCTAAAGCCATATGCAAAGGTCGAGAAATTAAACTGGGAACAAGTCCTGAGAAAATAAGATAGATATGAAATAAGATTGATAATAATCCTAGCCCAGTCCATATATATTTTTTTTCTTTAAGATTAATCATTGCGATGTTCCTCAGGTGTATTTGAAGCACCTAAGGAACTAATAAATAATTTTAATGGTGAGACTCTAAACTAGCACCAACTTCTTCATAATATTTTTTTGCACCTGGATGGATATCTGTGAGAATATTATTCAACATATCCATAGAGACACCATTCCACCATTTTGCTGCTTCACCTAGAGATTTTTTATTTTCCCAATAAGTTTTAGTAAGTAGGTAAGCTGTCTCTTCGTTCATGTCTGATGTTGTAAAAGCAATTACAGGAAGAGAGGTTGTTATAATATCTTTATCTTGTCCAGCATAAGTACCAGCTGGAATTATTAACTTTGTACGCTTAGATGCTTTAACCTGATCTTCACTCAAAGATATTACAGTTGCTCCAGAAGATGCAGCAGCTTCAATTACATTAGGTGCAGGAAAAGATCCAGCAGTTACAAACCCATCTATCTGTCCATTTTTTAATGCTGGAACTGCGTTGGAGAGCTCTACTTCTGCTAATTTTACTTTTCCTTCAAGTCCAAAAAGTTTTAAATACTTCGCACCTTCTTTTGCACCAAAGGAACCCTTTCCAAGCAGAATTGTTTTTCCTTCCATTTCTTCAAAATTATTTACTCCAGAGGATTTTGACATCACAAAATGCATTGTTAATGACGGGATAGGAAACAAAGCTCTTATTTCATCAAATCTAGGATTTGATTTATCTTTAAACATTGCTTTTCCATTTCGAGCTAATTTTATAAGTACAGGAGGTGTTGTGAAAACATAGTTATTAGTTCTACCAATTGCTTCCATAACATTTTGAACTGAGCCTTGGCTTTCTTCTATAGTTACAATTACCTCACCATTAGAACCTCTTTTCATTGCTTCTGCTATTTCTACTGCCATTTGATAGTATGAAGATGTGGATTTAGCTGACTTATATGTAATCCTTGTTTCAGATATTCCATATGAAAAAAATCCAAAAAACAATAACATGCTTACTGCAAATCTAATAAATTGCATATTTAACTCCCTATAAAATAATTAATTTACTTTATATAGGTTTACATTAAATTTAAGTTTTGAAAAGAAAAACTGTCTTGAAAGATTTTTTAATTAAAAATTTAAAATGATTTTAATACTTCAACAAAAAAAGTAATCATTGATTATATGCATGATATCAAAAAAATTATAGATGAGATTATAAAATATCTAGAAGAAAATATTAGTACTACTGAGGAAAAATTTGTTGTTAATTCAATAAAAAAATGTGTTTTTGATGAAAAAACACTCAACAACATTAAACCAAATTCACCTCCAAAACATAAATCGCTATTAAAAGGTCTGCTATCAATATCCTCAAAAAAAATAATACCTTTAAAAAATTCTATATTAGAAAGTTACGACAAATTGTACTGGAAAATTGATGATGGAGAGTATTATGAACAACACTCGAATATAGGAAGAAATTATTTAAGTGGAAATATGAACGCTGAACTTATTGGTCCAAATGATGGTTTTTTTAAATCTGATGAATTGAAGTTAGGAATTTTTTTATTAGAGCAGAATATATTTTATAAAGATCACAAACATGCAGCTCCAGAATTATATTTGAATTTAACCAGTGGAATTAAATGGAGACTTGGGGAAAAAAAATGGATAGAAAAGAAACCAGGTTCAATAATTTATAATTCCCCTTATAATCCTCATGGTATGAAAGTTGGGGAAATACCACTTATATCAATATGGTGTTGGCCTTATAATCTGGATCAAAAATGTATAGTAATAAATAAAAAATTATTGAATTAAAGAACAGTAATATTAATTTTTTATAAATTTTTGTTGTTTTTAATAAGTTTTAGCATTAATGTTTAACTAGTAAGTTTGGGTACTTTAATGTCAAAAAGTCTAGCCATAAAACTTAGTGAAAGAGAACTCATAACTGTTGATGAAAATGATCAGTTGTTAGAGGCTATTAAGAAATTGGCAAAATATAGCATTGGTGCAATTCCTGTAATAAACAGTAATAAGAAACTTACTGGGATTATCTCAGAAAGAGATATTGTTAAAGAATTAGCTAAAAAAGAAGATTTAGATTATTCAACCTTATTTGTACACCAGCTTATGACAAAAAAAGTTATATGCTGTGAAAGTGATGTTCTTTCAGATAAACTAATGGAGTTAATGACAAAAAATAAAGTCAGACATATTCCAATTGTAGACAATAGTAATCATCCCATCGGAATTGTATCTATCGGGGATGTAGTTAATAGATTAATCGAAAAAATTGAATATGAAAATAAGATGCTAAAAGATTTTGTGAGTGGATAATTCTTTTTTACAAATATTTAATGATACAAATTAGTATTTAAATATTTATTGAATGAAGTATTTTAGTATTATGTTACTAAAAATAAAGATATATTTATCAAGAATTAAAAATTACCCTATTATTCATTATTTAGTTCCGAACATTCGATCTCCCGCATCTCCTAATCCAGGCATTATATATCCAATATCGTTTAACTGACGATCAAGTGCTGCTGTAATGATTGGAACATCTGGATGAGCTTTATTTAAAGTTTGAACACCCTCTGGAGCGGCTAACAAACAAAGGAACCTTATAGTTTTTGCACCAGCTTTTTTTAATAGGTCAATTGCTGCACAAGCGGAATTTCCTGTAGCAAGCATAGGGTCTAAAGTTATAACTACTCTCTCATTTAACTCGTTAGGAACCTTAAAATAATATTGAACAGGCTCTAAGGTTTTTTCATTTCTATATAATCCAACATACCCTACTCTAGCGGAAGGAATAAGATCTAAAACACCATCAAGAAGGCCATTACCAGCTCTTAATATAGAAATTAAAGCTAATTTTTTTCCATCCAAAGAGGGTGCATCAAAATTTTCTATTGGAGTATCAATATTAACTTTTGTCATATCAAGGTTCCTAGTTATTTCATAGGCAAGTAATAAACTAGTCTCTCTCAATAACTGCCTAAAGTGATTAGTAGGGGTATCTTTTTTTCTCATTTTGGTTAATTTGTGTTGCACAAGAGGGTGATCAACAATCTTTAAGTTTTGCATTTTTTCTCCAAATGTTATTAAATTTTAAAAATATTTTTTCCTTCTAATTTTCCTTTTAAACGAAGAAACTCGGCCATAGTTGTGCCTACATCAGAAAAGAATATTTTACCATTATTCCCTTTTTTTGCATAATCTCCAACCATTAATACAGGAACTCTTTCTCTTGTATGGTCACTTCCTTTAAAAGTAGGATCATTGCCGTGATCAGCAGTAATAATAAGAAAATCATTAGAATTTATTACGTTTAATAATTTTTCTACTTTTAAGTCAAATTTTTCTAGAGCTGAAGCAAAGCCAGCAACGTCTCTCCTATGACCATATAATGAATCAAATTCGACAAAATTAGCAAAAATTAAATCACCGTCCTTTGCCTTTTTTATAACTTTTATCATCTCATTAAATAAAGTATCATCACTTAATCCAGAAATACTCGTGGAAATACCTCTATGGGAAAAAATATCAGAAATCTTTCCAATAGCGTGACATGATCTATTATTTTCTAAAACTAAATCACAAAGTGTTTTATTAGGAGGAGGCAGTGTATAGTCCTTTCTATTTTTTGTCCTGTAAAAATTATTAACTTTACTACCCAAAAAAGGTCTAGCAATAACTCTACCTACTTTTAAAGGATGAAAGACTTCTGCAGAAAATTGACATAATTTGTAAAGTTTTTCTAATCCAAAATATTTCTCATGACATGCTATTTGAACAACACTGTCTCTAGATGTATAAAATATAGGTTTTAGGCTAAAAATATGCTCATTACCAAATTTTTTAATTATTTCAGTTCCTGAAGAATGACAGTTTCCCAAAATACCGGACAATTCAAACTTATTAATAATTAAACTGATTTGCTTATCAGGAAAAGAATGTGATTTATTCTCAAAATACTTCCAATCCCACTGTAAGGGAGTCCCAGCTAATTCCCAATGACCTGTAGGTGTATCCTTACCCTTGCTAACTTCTGTTGCACATGCAAATGAAGCCTCTTTTGAACAAAAAAAATTATTATTTTCTAAATAATGATTATTAGCTAAAGCGTGAGAAGCAAAAATACCTAACTTAGCTAAGTGAGGTATCCTTAATTTACCAAATCGCTTTAAATTTGTTTCACCTTTAACACATGCTTTTCTAATATTACCTAATGTATCTGCACCTTGATCATCAAAATTTTTTGCGTCAGGTGCACCACCTATTCCAACAGCATCTAAAACTATTAAAATCCCTTTTCCAATCATTCAAACTGCTCAATAATCATCTTTTTATTGAAATTTTCTTCACTTTCACCAATTTCAAAAGATTCAATGATTTCTTTTTCAGCGATATTAAATGACTCTTCGTCTCGGGCATAAAGTGTACATATTGGTTGATTTTTCTCAACATAAGTATCTAATTCTATTAATAATTTCATCCCAACAGAAAAATCAATATCATCCTCAACCTTTTGACGACCTCCACCTAAAAGAATTAAGATATTACCCAAATTTTTTGTATTAATTTTTTTTACATAACCAGATTGTTTACAGCATATGTTTTTTTGAATATTCGATGGAGTTAAATAGTTTATAGGTTTTTCAAAAAAGTCATTTGCCCCTCCTAACTCACTAATCATTTGTGAAAATTTTTCAGCAGCTTTACCAGAAGATAAAACTGAAGAAATTAATAATTGAGCCTCCTTTTTATTTTTGCAGATATTTGAAGAACAAAGTATACTGACCCCAAGTGAGTTAGTTACTTCCAATAATCTATAATCTTTTGAACTTCCATTTAAAATATCAATTGCAGCTAAAACCTCTAATGAATTTCCTATACTTTGAGATAAAGGCTGATTCATATCTGTGACTAATGCAGTTGTCTTACAGCCACTTTCATTAGAAACAGTAACAAGAGACTTGGCAAGAGTACTAGCTTCACTAAAATCTTGCATAAATGCTCCATTCCCACATTTCACGTCTATCACAAGTCCTTCCAAACCAGCTGCTAGTTTTTTTGAAAGAATTGAAGCTGTTATCAAATCTATTGATTCAACTGTTCCTGTTACATCCCTTATGGCATAAAGTCTTTTATCTGCGGGTGCTAACTCATTAGTTTGTCCAATTATTGCACACCCAACTTTGCTTACTACTCTTCTTAATACTTCCTCATTTGGTGAAGTATTATAACCAGGAATGGAGTCAAACTTATCTAATGTTCCACCAGTATGTCCTAAACCTCTACCCGAAATCATCGGAACATAAGCTCCACAAGCTGCTAAGACTGGTGCTAATATTAATGAAACAGTATCGCCAACACCTCCTGTTGAATGTTTATCAATTATGGGCCCTGGTAAATCCCAAGATAGTGTTTTACCACTATTCTTCATTGCTAAAGTAAGTTGGACTCTTTCTTCAAAAGTCATCCCTTTTAAACAAATAGCCATTGCTAAAGAAGCAATTTGTCCTTCAGAAAGATGATTACTAGTAAGATTAGAAATAAACCAATTAATTTCGTTTTTAGTTAACTCTTTTCCTAATCTTTTTTTTAATATCAATTCTTTAAATAACATGATTTCTTTATAATTAGTATTATTTTAAATCATCAAATTCAGAAAAACTGAAAGGGAGAAGTTCTTCAATAGTGAATAATTTATACTCCCATTTTATATTACAAAGATAAATCTTGGTCTTTTCTGATGAAAATTCTCTAATTTTTTGCCTACATCCTCCACATGGACTTACTATATTTTCAGACTGTGAAATAACATAAATTTCTTTAATAGTTTTGCCTCCACCTGCAATCATTGCACTTATTGCACCTGCTTCTGCACAAGTCCCCTCTGGATAAGCTGCATTTTCGACATTACATCCACCAAATAACTTATTTCTTTCTGATAAAATGGCGGCACCTACTGAGAAATTGGAATAGGGAGCATATGCATTTAACATCATTGAATGAGACAATTCTAATATCTTTTTATTTTTTTCTGTTTTAATAAGTTTCAAACCTTGCATCTCTTTGTATTTTCAAATTTTCTTTACCATAGAAAATATAAGAGGTAATATAAACATAGTTTTTTAATATTACCAAACAAATTGAAAGGCGCTAATAATTGTCCCAGTCTCAACAATTTGATTTAGATATTAATCTTATTCTTAGTCAGAAAGTCAATTTAAGTGCTGTTGAAAGGCGCTGTGAATCTATTATTAAAAGAAGGTCGGTTAAGAAAAAAAGTCAAATAGAATGGTTATTAAATACTATCGAATTTATGGACTTAACAACTTTAGCTGGTGATGATACGCCAGGAAGAGTAAGTCGTCTTTGTCATAAAGCATTAAATCCAGTAAGAAAAGATATTCTAAATGATTTAGGAATTTCAGACCATATCTCAGCAGCAGCTGTTTGTGTTTATCCTAATTTAGTTAAAGAAGCAAAATTATCTATTGGAAAATACAAAATCCCAATAGCCTCTGTTGCAACAGGATTTCCCACAGGTCAAATACCTGAAAGTATAAAAATATCTGAAATAAAAGCTGCCATTAGAGATGGAGCAAAAGAAATAGATGTTGTAATCAATAGAGACAAAGTTCTTATAGGTAAATGGAAAGCACTATATGAAGACATCAAACAATATAAAAAAATTTGTGGGCAAAACCATTTAAAAGTAATAATCGGAGCTGGCGATTTGGGAACATTAAGAAATGTTGTAAAAGCTAGCTGGGTTTCGATGATGGCTGGAGCTGATTTTATTAAAACATCAACTGGTAAGGAACCTACCAATGCAACACTACCAGTTTCACTCGTAATGATTAGAGCTATAAGAGATTTTTATGATTTAACTGGTAAAAAAATTGGATTCAAAGCAGCTGGTGGTATTTCTAAATCCAAACAAGCGATTAATTATCTAATTCTAATGAGAGAAGAATTAGACAATGATTGGCTTAATAAAAACTTATTCAGAATAGGAGCTTCTTCTCTTCTAGCTGATGTTGAAAGACAATTAGAACATCATAGTACGGGGTCTTATTCTGCTGATAATCGCCATCCAATTGTATAGGATTTTGATATGAATAAAGATATACGTGAAATGAATTATGGTCCCTCTTTGGAGTCCTCCGAGTTAGCTTTTAAATGGCTATCGAAAAATAATAATAAATTTGGACATTTCATAAATGGAAAGATGACACCTCCAAAAAATACTTTTGAAACTATTAATCCTGCTAACTCAGATATATTGGCTAGTATTTCGAAAGGATCTCTTTCAGATGTTAATAATGCTGTAAAATCTGCAAAAGTTGCTTTTAAGAATTGGAAAAATTTAAAACCATTTGAAAGATCAAAATATTTATACGCTTTAGCAAGATTAATTCAAAAAAATAGTAGGATTTTAGCAGTATTAGAAACTTTAGATAATGGTAAACCTATCAGAGAAACTAGAGACTTAGATATACCATTAGTAGCAAGACATTTTTATCACCATGCTGGCTGGGCTGAAATTTTGAAAGATAAATTTCCAAAAAAAGAACCATTAGGTGTAATAGGTCAAATAATTCCATGGAATTTCCCTTTGCTAATGTTATCTTGGAAGATAGCACCTGCATTGGCTGCTGGAAATACAGTTGTATTAAAACCAGCTGAAACTACACCTCTAACCGCAATGTTTTTTGCAGAACTTTGCATTGAAGCACAAATTCCACCTGGTGTGGTGAATATAGTAAATGGAGACGGAGAAACAGGTTCATTTATTATAAAAAATAAGCAAATTTCAAAAATTGCATTTACTGGTTCAACTGAAGTTGGAAGACTAATCAGGAAAGAAACTGCAGGAAAAGATAAGAAAATAAGTTTAGAACTTGGTGGAAAGTCAGCTTTTATAGTTTTTGAAGATGCTGATTTAGATAGTGCTATAGAGGGCGTTGTAGATTCAATTTGGTTTAATCAAGGAGAAGTTTGTTGTGCAGGTTCTAGATTACTTATTCAAGAAGGAATTCAAAATAAATTCATAACTAAGCTCAAACGAAGAATGTCCAAATTAAGGTTAGGTAATCCTCTTGATAAATCTACTGACATTGGAGCCATTAATTCACTTCAGCAATTAAAAAAGATCAAATCACTTGTAGCCAGTGGTTCAAAAGAAGGTGCCAATATTTATCAACCAAAAATTGAAATACCAAAAAAAGGCTTCTTTTACCCACCAACATTATTAGAAAATACTCATCAATCTATGAATATATGCCAAACAGAAATTTTTGGCCCAGTTCTTAGTGTTATACCTTTCAGAACTCCAAAAGAAGCAGTTTCAATTGCCAATAATTCTAGATATGGTTTGTCATCAAGTATTTGGACTGAAAATATTAACCTTGGATTAGATATAGCCCCTAAAATAAAGGCAGGAGTAGTTTGGATTAATTCAACAAATCTATTTGATGCTTCAGCAGGTTTTGGTGGATATAGAGAGAGTGGTTTTGGTAGAGAAGGAGGAGAAGAAGGACTATTAGATTATTTAAATGAAACTAGTAAACCATTAATTTCTGTTCAAAAGCAGAAAAAAAATAAAAATAAAAAAATAGAAAAAAACAAACCAAAAACTATTGATAGAACCAGAAAACTATTTATTGGCGGTTTTCAAAAAAGAAGTGATAGTGGTTATGATAAACATATTTATTCATTCAATAAGTTAATTGGTCAAGTACCCCTTGGAAATAGAAAAGATATAAGAGATGCAGTTGAATATGCTAGTAATGAAAGCAAATGGAGAAGAATGTCGGCACATGCAAGAGCACAAGTGCTTTATTACGCAGCTGAAAATTTAGATATAAGAAAAGATGAATTTGCGCAAACTATTCAATTAATGACAGGAGAAAATGGAAAAGAAGAGGTTGATCAAGCACTAGAAAATATTTTTTATTTTGCTTCCTGGGCTGATAAATTTGAAGGGACAATTCATAATGTGCCAATTAGAGGTGTATCACTAGCGATGAAAGAGCCTCTAGGGGTTATAGCTATAGTGTGTCCTGATAATAATCCTCTTTTATCATTTATACATCTAGTTTTTAGTGCTTTATGTATGGGTAATACTGTAGTTGTTGTTCCATCAGAAAAACATCCTCTATGTGCTATAGATATGTATCAGATATTTGAAACATCTGATTTTCCACCTGGAGCCATAAATATAGTCACAGGAAATAGAGATGAGTTATCAGAAACATTATCTAAGCACATGCAAGTTGATGGAATTTGGTATTTTGGATCTAAAGAAGGATCAAAAAAAATTGAAGAAAACTCAAATTCTAATTTGAAACAAACTTGGGTCAATAATGGATTAAGTTATTCTTGGGTTGACTTACCAAAGGAAATTAAAATGAAATCTCTTCAAAAATCTATACAGATAAAAAATATTTGGATACCTTATGGAGAATAGATCTTTAACTTTTTTTTGGATAGTCTAAATCAGTTAAGGCTTTTTTTATTTCCTCTAAAATTGAAGGATCATCTATTGTAGCTGGAACTTTAAATTTTTCACCATTTGCAATTTTAAGCATTGTACCTCTGAGAATCTTTCCAGATCTTGTTTTAGGAAGTCTTTCTATAATTACAGCCATCTTAAAACTTGCTACAGGACCAATTTTGTCTCTCACCAGTGATATTGATTCTGCAATTATTTCTTCATGATTTCTATTCACACCTGCATTAAGACAAATAAATCCTAGTGGCAATTGCCCTTTAAGATCGTCATTAACTCCTATTACTGCACATTCAGCTATATCAGGATGTTCTGAAAGAACCTCTTCCATAGCTCCAGTTGATAATCTATGTCCTGCGGTATTTATAACATCATCTGTACGTGCCATTATTGAAATGTAACCATCACTATCAATAAAACCTGCGTCACCAGTATCATAATAACCAGGAAATCTTGTTAAGTAAGATTGTTTAAACCTATCATCTGCATTCCACAGGGTTGGTAAAGTTCCTGGAGGAAGAGGTAATTTCACAACTATTGATCCCAATTCATTAGTTTCAGAAGTTCTACTTCCCTCATCTAAAACTTTCACATCATAACCAGGCATGGCTAAACCAGCTGTACCAATTTTTACTGGTGGTGAATTTAAACCTTGAGGACACCCAACCATTGGGAATCCAGTTTCTGTTTGCCACCAGTGATCAATTACTGGAACTTTTAGTTTATTTGATGCCCAATTTATTGTATCAGAATCTGCTCTTTCACCAGCTAAGAATAGCGTTTTAAGTGAGCTTGTATCATATTTATTTATAAATTTACCTATAGGATCACTTCGTTTTATTGCTCTAAAAGCAGTTGGAGCAGTAAATAGTATATCTACATTATACTCTTCAATTATTCTCCAAAAAGTTCCAGGATCTGGTGTTCCAACTGGTTTTCCTTCAAATAAAATCGTAGTATTTCCAGCAAACAATGGTGCATAAACTATATAAGAGTGTCCGACTACCCAACCAACATCAGAAGCTGCCCAAAATATATCGTCTTCGTCAGCTCCGTAGAAATTTTTCATAGTCCACATTAAGCTGACTAGATGACCCGCTGTTGGTCTTACTACTCCTTTTGGCTGCCCTGTTGTTCCTGAAGTATATAATATATATAAAGGGTCATTTCCAAAAACTGGTATACATTTACATTCAGATGATGATTTTTGAAACTCATACCAATCATAATCTCGATTAGAAATTAAAGGAGCTTGAAGCTCGTCTCTTTGGAAAATAACACAAAAATTTGGCTTATGATTTGCTTGTTCAATAGCTTTATCAAGTAAAGGTTTGTATGGAATAATACTGGTTGGTTCTATACCACATGATCCAGCAATTATAGCTTTAGGTTTAGCATCATCAATCCTAACAGCTAACTCATTAGAAGCAAAACCTCCAAAAACAACTGAATGAATAGCTCCTATTCTTGAGCAAGCAAGCATTGATACTATTGCTTCTGGTATCATTGGCATATAAATAATTACTCTATCACCTTTTGTAATACCAGCGATACTCATTGCATGGGCAAATTTAGTTACTCTTTCAAGTAACTGGCTATAAGTGATTTTTTCTTTAATGCTTCTGATAGCACTATCATATATAATTGCAGTTTTTTCACCTTTTCCTTTTATCACGTGACGATCAACAGCATTGTAGCATGTATTTACTAAACCATCAGGAAACCATTTATAAAAGGGAGTATTGGAAGAATCTAAAGCAAAACTTGGAAATTTTATCCAATCTATGTTTTGTGCAGCATTAATCCAGAATTTCTCAGGATCATTTTTCCATTCATTATATAAATCTTCATATCTCATTTGAAGTACAGCTAACTATATGTTTGAACGGGTGTACCTGCTAAAGCGGCTATATTAAGCAATCCTCTTGCAGTAATGGAGGAGGTTACAATATGGGCTTTGTTCCCCATCCCCATAAGAATAGGGCCTACTTCAAGACCATTAGCACACATTTTTAAGATGTTCCTAACACCGCTAGCTGCATCAGTATTGGCAAAAACTAAAGCATTTGCGGCACCATCTAATCTGCTATTAGGCATTATTCTTGATCTCAGTTCAGGGTCTAGAGCTGCATCAGAATGCATTTCTCCATCATATAAAAAATCACATTTACTCTCATCCAAAATTCTAAGAGCATCTCGCATATTTCGACCTGATTCACTATCCAAATTACCAAACTGTGAGTGAGAACATAATGCTATCTTTGGTTCAATGCCAAAACGTCTAGCATGCCTTGCTGTTGCAATTACTGTTTGGGAAATTTGGTCTGGTGATGGAATAGCGTTAACCTGAGTATCAGCTATTAATAAAGGACCATTTTCTAAAATCATAAGTGAAAGAGCCCCTATTGCATTTAATCCACTATTTTCAAGAACCTCTTTTATGTATTTAAGATGCCATAGGTATTGTCCAAATGTTCCACAAATCAAACTATCAGCTTCTTTTCTATAGACCATGATTGCAGCAATAGCTGTACTATTAGTTCTCATTATAGCTTTTGCAAGTGCTGGGGTTACACCCCGCCTCTCCATAATTTTATGGTAGGTTTCCCAATATTCTCGAAAACGGGGATCACTTTCAGGATTAACTAATTCAAAGTCACTATCAATTCTTAATGGAAGACCATATTTTTCTATTCTACTCATTACTACTTCTGGCCGACCTATTAGTATGGGTCTGTCACCAGTTTCTTCAATCATAGAAAATGAGGCTCTTAAAACACGTTCATCTTCTCCTTCTGAAAAAACAATCTTTCTACTTGCAGATCTTGCAGCTTCAAATACTGGGCGCATCAATAGTGAAGATTTATAAGCTGAATGCTCTAGTTTTTTTGTATATTCTAATATTGAACCAATCTTTTTTGTAGCCACACCGGTTTCAATTGCAGCCTTTGCAACTGCGGAGGCAACGAATGGCAGTAATCTTGGATCAAAAGGTTTAGGAATTACATAATTAGGTCCAAATTTCATATCTTCACCTTGATAAGCAGCTGCAGCTTCTGCTGAAGAATGCTCCCTAGCTAGCTTTGCAATTGCCTCAACACATGCTATTTTCATTTTTTCATTTATTTCAGTAGCTGCTATGTCTAGTGCACCTCTGAAAATAAATGGAAAGCATAATACATTATTTACTTGGTTTGGATAATCAGACCTACCCGTAGCCACAATTGCATTAGGGAAAACCTCGTAAACAATTTCTGGCATAATTTCAGGTATTGGGTTAGCAAGTGCAAAAATAATTGGGGATTCATTCATTTTTTTTAACATACTTTTTGATAGAGTATTAGGACCTGATAACCCTAGAAAAAAATCTGCTCCTTCAATAACTGTCTCTAATGAACTACTATCAGATTTCTGTGCAAAAGTAGCCTTATATATATTTTTATCTTTACGATCTTCTGTTACTAAACCTGATCTATCACAAAGCCAGATATTTTTCTTATTACACCCTAAGCTAACCAACATCTCTAAACATGCAATACCAGCTGCACCACCACCTGTACATACAACTTTTATTTCTGAAATTTTCTTGTCTACAAGCTTAAGTGAATTGACTAATGCTGCCCCAACAACAATTGCTGTACCATGTTGATCATCATGGAAAACAGGAATACTCATCTTATCTTTACAAATCTTTTCAATAACAAAACAATCAGGAGCTTTTATATCCTCAAGATTAATAGCGCCAAAAGTTGGTTCTAAAGAAACAATGATTTCAGCTAATTTGTCAGGATTATTCTCGTTGATTTCTATATCAAAACAATCAATACCTGCAAATTTTTTAAATAGTACTGCCTTACCTTCCATGACAGGTTTAGCAGCTAAAGCCCCGATATTTCCTAATCCCAGAACTGCGGTCCCGTTCGAAATAACTGCTACTAAATTTGATTTGGATGTATAATTGCCAGATTTCTCAAAGTCTTTTTTAATTTCTAAACATGCTTCAGCTACTCCCGGTGAATATGCTTTAGCTAAATCACTTTGGTTTGCCAAAGGTTTAGTAGCCCTAATTTCTAACTTTCCTGGTTTTGGGAACTCATGAAAATCTAAGGCTGCTTTTCTAACTGTCTCATTTTTAATTTTACTCATTTTTTTCCTTCTAAGCATGAATAATTTGTAGAAAATAAAAATTAATTTCCTAATAAAATATCCAACAAATTATCTGCAGCATCTAAAATATTTGTACCGGGACCAAAAATAGCTCTAACCCCAATATCAGAAAGGAAATCATAATCTTCTCTAGGAATTACACCCCCGCAAACAACTATTATTTCTTCTCCATCAATCTTTTTTAATTGGTCGATGAGAATAGGTACTAAAGTTTTATGAGCAGCAGCTTGTGACGAAACACCAATAATATGAACGTCATTATCAACAGCATCTTGAGCCGCTTCCTCTGGAGTTTGGAATAAAGGGCCTACATCTACATCAAAACCAATATCTGCAAATGCAGTTGCAATGACTTTTGCACCTCTATCATGCCCATCTTGTCCAAGCTTAATTACTAATATCCTTGGTCTTCTACCTTCATTTTTTTCAAAAAGTTCAACTTTGTTCTGAATTTTCAAAAAACTCTCGTCATTTCCATAAGCATTTTTATATACACCAGATAATGTTTTATTATTTGCTCTATATCGACCAAAAACATTTTCTAAAGCTGATGAAATTTCCCCAACAGTGGCTCTATTTCTAGCAGCATCAACAGCAAATTCTAATATATTACCAGATTTATTTCTACATATATTCTCAAGATCTTCTAACTTTTTTTTACATATATTATCATCTCTTGTTGCCCTAATTTGATTTAATCTATCAATTTGATTTTTTCTCACAGAAATATTATCTACATTCAGTATTTCAACATTCTCATGGTCTTTGGGTTTATATTTATTGACACCGACTATTACCTCTAAACCTTGGTCTATAGCAGCTTGTTTTTTAGCAGCAGATTCTTCTATTCTTGACTTAGGCAAACCTGCAGATACAGCTTCAGTCATACCCCCTAAATTTTCAACTTCTTGTATTAATTCCCAAGCCTTTTGTGTTAATTCACTAGTCAAATTTTCAACATAATAACTTCCAGCCAATGGATCAATAACCTTAGTTATTCCTAACTCTTCTTGCATAATAAGCTGAGTATTTCTTGCTATTCTAGACGAAAACTCTGTTGGAAGCCCCATAGCTTCGTCAAATGCATTAGTGTGTAGGCTCTGTGTACCACCTAATGTAGCAGCTAAAGCTTCATAAGAAGTTCTTACAATATTATTGTAAGGATCTTTTTCTTGCAAACTCACACCTGATGTTTGGCAATGCACCCTCAATAGTGAAGAACTAGGTTTTTTTGGATTAAATTCCTTCATTATCTTAGACCATAAGATCCTAGCAGCTCTTAATTTAGCAACTTCCATAAAAAAATTCATGCCTATAGCAAAGAAAAATGACAGACGACCAGCAAAAGCATCAATATCCATCCCCTTAGAAAGAGCTGCTTTTACATACTCTTTTCCATCTGCCAGTGTAAAGGCTAACTCCTGTACCAGATTTGCACCAGCTTCATGCATATGGTAACCAGAAATAGAAATTGAATTAAACTTAGGCATTTCTTTACTTGTATATTCAATTATATCAGAAACGATTCTCATAGATGGCTCTGGTGGATATATATAAGTATTCCTAACCATAAATTCTTTAAGAATATCATTCTGAATTGTTCCAGTTAAACTTGACTTTGCAATACCTTGTTCCTCTGCAGCCACAATAAAGTTTGCCATTATTGGAATTACTGCGCCATTCATTGTCATCGAAACAGACATTTTATCTAATGGTATATTTGAAAATAAAATTTTCATATCCTCTACACTATCAATTGCAACACCAGCTTTTCCAACATCGCCAAGGACTCTTGGATGATCACTGTCATATCCTCTATGAGTCGGCAAATCAAAAGCTACTGAAATTCCTTTCTGTCCAGCCTCTAAGTTTTTTCTATAAAATGCATTACTTTCTTCAGCCGTTGAAAATCCAGCATACTGTCTGACAGTCCAAGGTCTTCCAGCGTACATAGTTGCTCTAGGACCTCTACTGTAGCTATCTAAACCAGGTAATTCTTTTAAATGATTTATGTTTTCTAAATCATTTTCTGTATAGAGCGGTTTTATAGTAATTTCCTCTGGTGTTAACCAGTTTAAGGAATCAATGGTTTTATCTTTTAGCTCTTTATTAGCTAATGTTTTCCACCTATTAATCTGATCTTTATTCACTCAAACTCCAATATTGTGTCACCATCTGATAGAATATCGCCCAATTTAAAATTAATAGATTTAATTGTTCCACTTCTCTCAGCATAAATAACATTTACCATTTTCATTGCCTCTATTGCACATACTCTTTGTCCTTCATCGATTAAATCACCAATATTAACATCCACAGAGACTAACAAGCCAGGCATTGGAGAAATAATTTCATTTGTATTATTAATAGTACTTTTTCCAGG
>CACESU010000015.1 GCA_902562285.1 uncultured Alphaproteobacteria bacterium
GATAAAAAAATAAAGATTGATGAAGCAATAAGAGTATTGAATTAATATGTTAAAAATCAGAATTATTCCTTGCCTTGACGTAAAAAATGGTAGAATCGTAAAAGGTGTTAACTTTAAGAATTTGAAGGATGCTGGAGATCCGGTTCTTACCGCACAAGTTTATGATGAATTAGGTGCGGATGAGATTTGTTTTCTGGATATAGCAGCAACACTAGAAAATAGAGATGTTACACTAGATCTTGTAAGAAAGACTTCTCAAAAATGTTTTATTCCTATAACAGTTGGAGGAGGGATTAGGACTATTGAAGATATTCGACATCTGCTTTTGAATGGGGCTGATAAAGTAAGTTTTAATTCAGCAGCAATTCGAGATCCAGATATAATATCAACCGCTGCAAATAAATTTGGAAGTCAGTGCATAGTTGTAGCTATTGATGCAAAAAAAACAAAACATGATAAATGGGAAATTTTTTCCCATGGCGGAACAAAAGAAACTGGAATTGAAGCAATTTCTTTCGCAAAAGATATGCAAGAAAGAGGTGCAGGTGAGATTCTCTTAACATCAATGGATAAAGATGGGACCAAAGATGGATATGATATAGAGCTGACTAAATTAATATCTGATTCATTGAATATTCCTATTATTGCGTCAGGTGGTGCTGGAAAATTAGAGCATTTTAAAAGTGTACTAGAAAAAGGTAAAGCTTCAGCTATTCTTGCAGCATCAATCTTTCATTTTGGAGAAATATCTATTAAACAAGTTAAATCTTATCTTAGAAGTGAAGGAATCCCAGTAAGGATGTAAAGTGATGGTTTTAGATGATTTAATTCAATTAATAAAAAGTAAAAAAAATGGTGATGCAAATAAAAGCTACACAGCTAAATTATTTAATCAGGGATTAGAAGAGTGTTGTAAAAAATTTGGAGAAGAGTCAGTTGAACTTATTATAGCAGCCCTGAATAACAAAGATGATAATTTAAAAGAGGAAGCTGCTGATTTGGTCTATCACTTACTTGTGCTACTTGAATTTTGTAATATTGATTTTGACGATATTTTATTTGTCCTAAAAGGAAGAACGAACCAATCTGGTTTGCAAGAAAAATCTAGTCGTTTATAAAGTTAAAGTAATTTTTTTAGTAATTATCAAGTCCTATTTACAAAAGAGTTATAATTTAAATTGTAATAATCTTGAATTTCTTAATTTATTTATTATTTAATAAATCTAATCATACAATATAAATGACATGAAAAGTTATCTAAGACAATATATTCTTTACCTGAGCCTCGCTATGTTTTCTTCTTTTCCACTTAATGCAAATGTCAATGAACATATAGATATGAATGAATTCTATTTTGAATCAATTGATGGAGGATATATCAACCTAGGAGACTTTATAGGTCGTCCTATACTTATAACAAATACTGCCTCAAATTGTGGTTTTACTAGACAATATAGCGAATTACAAAAACTTCATGATGATTTTTCGGAAAGTGGTTTACTTGTTTTGGCAATACCTTCCCAAGATTTTTTTCAAGAATTTAATGATAATTACAAGGTAAAAGAATTTTGTAATACAAACTTTTCTTTAACATTACCAATGACTACAATAACAAAGGTTAAGGGAAGTAATGCTCATCCGTTATTTAAGTGGTTAGCTGATGAACATAATTTTAGACCTGTCTGGAATTTTAACAAAGTTTTACTTAATAAAGATGGGAATTTTGTTGCCAGTTTTGGGGCTTTTACTAACCCTAATTCAAGGAAAATTAGATCAAAAATCTTAGATTTATTAAAAAATTAACTAGTTTTACATTTACGACCAGTATAAAATGATTTAAACAATAAAAGTTATTTTAATTTTATTCGAGGATTTGTTATGAAGAATTATTTAATTGTTACCTCTTTATTAGTATTGTCTGGTTGTTCAACATTTGATGTACCATTGATACCTTGGTTCTGAAATTAATATTTGACGATTTTAAAGATTCTTAAAATTTTTTATTATTAATTTAAAAAAATGTTTTTATGTTTTTTTAAAGATATCTAACTATTAAGCTATAGATTATTATTTAGTAACTATTCAATATTGTTATAATAAACTTTATCTTATTAATGTGCAAAATCCAATAATAAAAAAAACAAATAATATGTGATTATAGCTTTTGTCCAATTTGATTTTATTTGATTAATTCAAATTTTTTAATTAAATAATTTCTAATCAATATTGATTTAATAAACCAAAGGATTTCGGGGAGAGTGATATGAAAGTAATTGGCCATTTTATCAACGGTCGTGAAGTTAGTAGTAGTTCTAAAAAAACTGCGAATATATTTAACCCAGCCACCGGTGAGATTCAAAAAAAAGTTTCCTTGGGTTTAGCTTCTGAATTAAATGATGCCGTTAAAAAGGCTAAAGAAAGTCAGCCAGCATGGGGTGCAACTAATCCTCAAAAAAGGGCAAGAGTTATTATGAAATTCATCGATCTATTGCATAGGGATATGGATGAATTAGCAACTGTTTTGTCTTCTGAACACGGTAAAACAATCCCAGATGCAAAAGGAGATATTATTCGAGGATTAGAAGTAGCAGAATTTTGTATTGGAGCTCCTCACTTGCTCAAAGGTGAATTTACTGACAGCGCAGGTCCTGGGATAGATATGTATTCTATGCGACAACCTCTTGGCGTGGTATCTGGAATTACTCCATTCAATTTTCCTGCAATGATACCAATGTGGAAGTTTTGTCCAGCTATTGTTGCTGGTAATGCTTTTATTTTGAAGCCATCTGAGAGAGACCCTTCAGTACCAATGATGCTTGCAAATTTAATGCTTGAAGCTGGTTTACCAGAAGGCATCCTTCAAGTTGTTAATGG
Organism: uncultured Alphaproteobacteria bacterium; assembly: GCA_902562285.1. Taxonomy (GTDB): domain Bacteria; phylum Pseudomonadota; class Alphaproteobacteria; order Rhodobacterales; family Rhodobacteraceae; genus CACIIZ01. The sequence goes on from CACESU010000015.1 coordinate 2,875, forward strand.
TGATAAAGAAATAGTAGATGCTATTTTGGATAATCCAGATATTTCAGCAATTGGTTTTGTAGGATCTACACCAATTGCTGAGTATATTTATTCCAAAGGTTGTTTAAACGGTAAAAGAGTTCAGTGCTTTGGTGGTGCAAAAAATCATATGATTGTAATGCCTGATGCAGATTTAGATCAAGCTGCTGATGCACTTGTTGGAGCTGGTTATGGTGCAGCAGGTGAAAGATGTATGGCTATTTCGGTTGCTTTACCTGTTGGAAAAGAAACTGGAGACAAGCTAATAGATAGACTTATACCAAGGATTGAGGCATTAAAAATAGGACCATATACATCAGAGAATGAGGTAGATTTTGGGCCTGTAGTAACCAAGCAGGCACAACAAAAAATTCTCAGTTTAGTAGATTCTGGAGTTGAGAACGGAGCAAAGCTTGTAGTTGACGGTAGAAATTTCAAAATGCAGGGCTATGAAGAAGGTTTCTTTGTGGGGGCTTGTTTATTTGATAATGTAAAGACAGATATGGATATATATAAGCAAGAAATTTTCGGTCCTGTTCTTTCTACTGTTAGGACAGAAAATTATGAACAAGCACTTTCAATTGCCATGGATAATGAATATGGTAATGGGACAGCAATATTTACAAGAGATGGTGACACAGCAAGAGATTTTGCAAATAGAATAAATATTGGAATGGTTGGAATAAATGTTCCTATTCCTGTTCCTTTAGCCTATCACACTTTTGGGGGTTGGAAAAAATCTGCTTTTGGTGATCTTAATCAGCATGGACCTGACTCATTTAGATTTTACACAAGAACTAAAACTATAACATCACGCTGGCCCACAGGTATTAAAGAGGGTGCAAAGTTTTCTATACCAACAATGGATTAATTTTATAAATTACGAACTTTTACAATGGAATTTTCTCTATCTTCCGAGCAAAAACTTATTTTTGAAACTGCTTATGAATTTGGTCAGAGTTCGATTTCACCATTTGCATTAGAATGGGAAAATAGTTTAATACCAAAAGCAGTCCTTAAAGAAGCGGGAGAATTAGGTTTTGGATCACTTTATGTTAATGAAGTAGATGGTGGCTCAGGTCTTTCACGTTTAGATTCTACTTTGGTTTTTGAAGCTTTAGCAATGGCTTGCCCCTCTGTATCCTCCTTTATTTCTATACATAATATGTGTGCTTGGATGATTTCACAATATGGAAATCAGCATGTTAAAAAAGAATTTTTGCAGCCAATGATACGTATGGACAAAATATGTTCTTATTGCTTAACTGAGCCAGATTCAGGGTCTGATAGTGCTGCTTTGTCAACTAAAGCTGAAAGGACTAATGAAGGTTTTAGAATAAATGGGACCAAATCATTTATTTCTGGTGGAGCTTTTTCTGATATATATCTTACTATGGTTAGAACAGCAGAGGCTGGTCCTCACGGCATATCAGCACTTTTAGTTAAAAAGAATACTGAGGGTTTATGTTTTGGGTCTAATGAAGAAAAAATGGGGTGGAAATCTCAGCCTACCGCCCAAGTTATATTTGATGATTGTAGTATTTCTTCTGAGCAATTATTAGGAGAGGAAAACAAGGGCTTCATTTATGCTATGAGTGGTTTGGATGGCGGACGCCTTAATATTGCAGCAGCAGCATTAGGTGGCGCACAATCAGCTCTTAATATTGCAAAAAATTATATAAAAGAGAGAAAAGCATTTGGTAAAAGATTATCCGATTTTCAAGGGTTGCAGTTTAAAGTTGCTGATATGGAAATTGCAATTAATTCATCAAGAATTTTTTTGAGAGAAGCTGCTTGGAAATTGGATAATGAGAAATCTGATGCTGGTGTTTATTGCGCTATGGCAAAAAAATATGTGACAGATAATGCATTTAATATAGCGAATAATTCATTACAACTTCTTGGTGGGTATGGATATTTAACTGACTATGGTATAGAAAAAATTGTTCGTGATTTGAGAGTACATCAGATTTTAGAAGGCACAAATGAGATTATGCAACTAATAATTGCGAGAAATTCTCTTAAATGAAGTGAAATTCGAATGAAAGATATTCTTATCCGCAAGAATGGTCACGTTGGTCACATAACTTTAAATAGGCCCAAAGCACTTAATGCTTTGACCTATGATATGATTTTAGAAATTGAAAAGGCTTTGATCTCATGGAAAGAAAATACAAAAATCAAGTTAATTTTAGTCGACTCAAATGGTGACAAAGCATTCTGTTCTGGAGGAGATGTTTCTAATTTATACAGACATGGAGTTTCTGGAAACTATAAATTTGGAAAATTATTCTGGGCTGATGAGTACCGGTTAAATCTCTTAATTGCGAATTATCCCAAACCATATGTTGTTTTTATGAAGGGCTTTACAATGGGTGGTGGGGTAGGTATTTCTTGTCATGGCAGTCATCGTATAGTAGGAGATAGTAGTATCATAGCAATGCCTGAATGTGGTATTGGTTTGGTTCCAGATGTTGGTGGTTCTTTTCTGCTCACTAGAAAATCAAAAGAACTAGGTATTTATCTTGGAATTACTGGTTCTCATATGAAAGCTGATGATGCAATTTTCACAAATTTTGCAGATTTTTTTGTTGAAGAAAAATATTGGGAAGAAGCTAAGTCAAAATTAATAAAAACTGGTGATACAACTTTTTTGAATAAATTCAAAAGAGAAAGTTTAAATTCACCACTTAAAAAAAACTTACGATTAATAATTGATCTATTTTCTATAAACAAATTATCTGTGATTATTAAAGAAATGGAAATGAATCCAGTATTCGTCCAGAGTTTAAAAAAAATGCTTAGTGCATCACCGTTATCTGTTTTAACATCTTATCATATGCTTCAAATGCCAGAAATTTTTCTATCAGTAAAAGAAGCACTTAAAATTGAGTATAGATTTACTTCTAGAGCACAAGAATACACTGATTTTCAAGAGGGAATAAGATCAATGATTATTGACAAAGATAGAAACCCTGTCTGGAAATATCCCAACATTGAGGAGGTTCCTATTCAGGAAGTCTTTGATTTACTAAAACCTTTGAGTAGTACAAGTGAATTAAAAATTTAATTAGGAGGAAACAAAGTGAAAATAGGATTTATTGGCTTAGGAAATATGGGTTTGCCAATGGCAGAAAATTTGCAAAAAGCAGGTTATCAAGTTACAGGATTTGATATAAAAAAAAATATCAATACTGTAATTAAAATTTCAAATAGTTTTGAAAATTTCCTTATAGACAATGATGTAATATTTACAATGCTTCCTAGTGGGAAGGAAGTTTCTGCAGTTTACAACGAAATTGTAGCAAAAAGTATAAGTTCTAGAATAATGATAGATTGTTCTACTATAGATATCAAAAGTACACACTCAATAAAAGAACTTGCAAAAAAACACAGCTTACAAACTTTAGACGCACCTGTTTCTGGAGGAGTAGTTGGTGCTAACGATGGCACCTTAACCTTTATGGTTGGAGGAGATCAAAAGGCATTTGAGAAAGTAAAACCATTATTTGAAATAATGGGCAAAAGGGCAGTTTATTGTGGCAAATCTGGTTCAGGTCAGGCAGCTAAAATGTGTAATAATATGATCTTAGGGATAACAATGATTGGTGTCTGTGAAGCTTTTACATTAGCAGAAAAAATAGGGTTAGACTTCGAAAAATTGTATGAGGTTTCTTCTAACTCATCAGGCAGTTGTTGGGCTTTAAATACATACTCCCCAGCTCCCGGAATTGGACCTAAAACACCAGCTGATAATAATTATGAGCCAGGTTTCTCATCTGATCTGATGCTAAAAGATTTAAGTCTAGCACAAAATTCCGCGGAACAAACTAATTCACATACGCCACTTGGTCTACATGCGATGCAAATCTATGAAGAATTAATGAAGGAGGGTGGGCAAGGAAAGGATTTTTCTTATGTTTTACCGTTCTTTAGCAAAAAAAATAGAAATTAACCTATTAATTTAGAAAAAATGTGCATAATTTTTATTGGTTTATTATCAAAACTGAAATTATTTTCTTTAAAAAAATTAAAAATCTGTAGTTTATTTTTTTTTAAAATTTTCTTTAATTCAGTTTCGGATCTTGGTACATAGAGTCTATGCAAATTGTCCCTATAGCTTTTATTGCCTTCATGAATTCCAATATAGAAAATTCCATTTTTATTTAAAGTTTTTGAAATTTTTTTAAATAATCTGTCCTGTATACTTTTTTCCAAATGTTGAATAGAAAATGATGCCCATACTCCATCATACTTTTTAAAAAACATTATTTTACTCAAATCAATTTGTTTAGTATTGATATCTTTAAATTGCTTAAATTTTTCTAGCATCTCGATCGAAGCATCTACTGCATCTACTTTTAATCCTTTTTTATTAAACCAGATTGCTTTTTCTCCAGTACCACAACCCAAATCTATAATCTTTCCATTCAATTTAACTTCATTTAAAAATATTCTCTGGGATAAATCTGCAGACTCTTTTGACCGCCATTCAGCGTATCTATGGGCATTTTTATTATAAAATTCTATAGTTTTTTTGTCCATTTTTTATAATTTTATTTTATTTAATTCTGTATGATTTTTTATAAAATTAATTACTGTCATTACTATAATTTTTTAAATAAAACCAAATAATACTTCAGAAAATTATGTTTAAAAATTTAACAATTAAATAAGTTGTAATTTGATTCAAATTAAGATTAACCTTAAGTAAGTAAGATAACATGATATTGATATGAATATACAAAATAAAAGTTCGAAAAATTCTTTGGAATTTAAATCCATAGATTACCAACTGCAACCCTATACTAATCCAGAACTTATTAAAGAAAATGGTCCTCAAGTTTTTAGATCTGGTAGAGGAGTAGAAGTCAAGGATATTGATGGGAACAGTTATATAGAAGGTATGAGCGGTCTTTGGTGTGCTTCATTAGGTTTCAATGAGACTGAGTTAGTTGAAGCGGCAATTACACAGATGAAAAAACTTCCTTTTTATCATTCTTTTACTGGAAAAACTTGCGAAAGTACTATTAATTTATCTGAAAAACTTATTGAAGTTGCTCCTAATAATTTAAAAAAAATCTTTTTTTGTAATTCTGGTTCTGAAGCAAATGATACAGCAATAAAAATTGTGTGGTACTATCATGCTTCCTTGGGAAATCCAAAAAAAAGAAAGATTATTAGTAGGAAAGGAAGCTATCATGGTGTTACATTAGCTGCTGCAAGCCTTACTGCTTTAGATTACGCCCAAAAAGGTTTTGGTTTACCCCTTGATTTTGCAATACATACTACTTGGCCACATTATTTTCAAAATTCCAATGAAAATGAGAGTGAAGAAGATTTTTGCAATCGTTTGGTTAGTGATCTTGAAAAACTTATTAAAAATGAAGGTGCTGAAAATATAGGGGCATTTATTGCCGAACCTTTGATGGGTGCAGGTGGTGTGATTGTTCCACCAAAAAATTATTTTGCTTTAGTGCAACCGGTTCTTAAAAAAAATAATATTTTATTTATAGCAGATGAAGTTATCTGTGGTTTTGGAAGAACTGGGAATATGTGGGGAAGCCAGACTTTTGATATTGAACCTGATATTATAACTTGTGCAAAAGGATTATCTTCTGCCTATGCACCAATTTCAGCAGTATTGATGTCAGAAAATATTGCCTATGAAGTTGAAAAGCAGGCAATAAAATTGGGTCAATTTGGTCATGGGTATACCTATTCAGGTCATCCTGTTTCTTCTGCAGTTGCTTTGAAGACTTTAGAAATTATGGAGAAAAGGAATATTATTGATCACGTTAGAACTGTAAGTACAATTTTTTCTAAAAGGATTTCTCGTTTACAGAAATATGAGTGTATTGGGAATGTGAGATCAATAGGATTAATTGGTGCTGCTGAATTTGTAAAACCAGGTACAAAAAGAGAAAAAATAGACGTAGCACATAAATTTGCTGCTACTGCAGTAAAAAAAATTCATGAAACTGGCGTAATTTTAAGAGCTCTACCTATAGATGCAATTGCTTTTTGCCCACCTTTAATCATAACAGAAGATGAAATAAATCAAATGTTTGACAAAATTGAATCTGTTTTTCCAGAGATGGATCAGATTGCAAAAGCTTATAATCGGTTATAAGTATTTTTTGTATTGGCCTACATCTTATTTATTTCAAAAAAAATTGATTACTGGATTATCCAATGGAAAATATAATTATTAATATTTTTATTTGTTTTATTGGCCTTCTCGGTCTTTTTTATGGAGGAGAGAAATTAGTTACTGGTTCAGTTAGTATGGCTTCTGTATTTAAAGTACAACCCCAGTTTATCGCAATTTCAATTATTGCTTTGGGAACATCATTTCCAGAATTAGTGGTTTCGATCAATGCCGTTCTTGACAAATCACCAGGTATTGCATGGGGAAATGTAGTTGGTAGTAATATATCAAATATTCTACTTGTTATAGGTTTAGCATTATTAATTAGTCCCATATCTTTAACAAAAAAAAAATTCAATACTAATATTTTTTGGTTATTTGTTTCAAGTCTAACATTTTTTATAGTATGCATAGGAATAAAAAAAATATCCTTTTATAGTGGTTTAATCTTTATTTTCTTCCTTATAATAACTCTTTCGCATTCTGCCTATATTTCAAAACGTGATAACAAAAGCCAAAACAAAATTGATAATATAAATAGTTTCTCTGTAGGAAAATCTATTTTATTAATTTTTTTTGGCATCTTTTTGTTAATTATTTCAGCTGAAGCAGTTGTTAACTCTGCAGTTAAAATTGCCTATATTTTTGAGGTGTCGGAAACACTTATTGGTCTTACAATTATCGCAATAGGAACATCTTTACCTGAAATAGCTGCATCAATAATTGCAGTCAAGAAAGGGCATTCTGAAATTGCTGTTGGTAATGTAATTGGTTCAAATATATTTAATATTTTTGGAATTATTGGCGCATCAGCAATTTTTTCAGCTCCTAATGATTTTTTAGTACCAAAATCTTTTCTTAGTCTAGATATTCCCGTAATGCTAATTTCTACTTTGTTATTTTGTTTTCTGATATACTATAAATTTATAATCAGTAGAAATATTGGGGTAATATTTATATTAAGTTATTTTATTTATATTTCTCTTAATTTAAAATTTATTTAAAAATGATTTTATTGATGACCAGCATCCATTAACCTAAAAAACATAATTAATTTAGAATTGATCAATAAATAAATTTTTACATGAATTGAAAATAAAGGGAATAGATAGAAGAAAGAAGTGCTCATATAATTAATAAATTTAAATAAATGACTGTATGCACATGAATAAATTAGAAAAAATAATTAGTTGTATGTTTTGTGGTAAAACTAAAGATGAGGTAAATAAACTTTTTACTAATAAAAAAGCTAATATCTGTGATGATTGCGTAAAAATAGCTTTCAATTCTAAAAATGATGATAAAACTAATAAATTAGTTAAGCATCATTTACTAAGAAAAAATTTTGAAAAAAAATAGATTTATAATTTTTTATTTACTCTTTTTTATTATTAACTTGTGAGTATTTTCTTTTTATGTAAAAAATAAATCCAACCATATGGATTTGTACTAAAATTAGGATTTTAAGTACATTAAGTTGTGGGCACGTAGCTCAGTTGGATAGAGCGACGGACTTCTAATCCGTAGGTCGGGGGTTCGAATCCTCCCGTGCTCACCAGATTAAAATATTTTTATAATCAAAAGTTAGTGTGTCCAAGGTATTTTCTTATAAAAGGAAAAATTATCTCCATAACCGTTTTCTCGAATTATGTGTTCTCTGGAATTATGGTTTAAAACTGTGAAAGCTATAGAATTTTTTTTTGCATATAATATAGCTTCTTCTTTGGTTTGGAAGTTTAGTTGAACCTGACTTTTTGTATCACTTGAACCAGTCCACCCCATAAGCGGTTCAACTGATTTTGACATGTCATGTTCTAATTCTAAAATCCATTTTTTAGATTGTCCTATACCTGATTGCATTGCTGATTTTGAAGGTCTGTATATTCTTGCTACCATTTCTTAACCAAAAATATGTTATGATTATTGAAGTACTATTATTAATTACTAAATTAAAAACATATCTAATATTGTAAATATAATAATTATAGTCAACATATTTATTTTAGTAGCTTTAAAATATAATTTCTTATATTAAACTATAATTTTGTAGAGGATAATGGTGGTTAAAGAAAGGTTAGAACCTAATAGATCTTTTAAAATTCATTCTGACTTTAAACCTTCAGGTGATCAACCAAATGCAATAAAAGAGTTGGTTTCTGGTATAAACTCTTCAGAAAGAAATCAAGTCTTGTTAGGTGCTACTGGCACTGGAAAAACATTCACTATTGCGCATGTAATTGAACAAACTCAAAGGCCTGCTGTAATTTTAGCGCCTAATAAAACTTTGGCAGCTCAACTATATGGAGAATTTAAAACTTTTTTTCCAGATAATGCCGTTGAGTATTTTGTTTCTTTTTATGATTATTATCAACCAGAAGCTTACGTTCCTAGATCAGATACTTACATTGAAAAAGATGCTCAAATAAATGAACAAATAGATAGAATGAGACATTCCGCTACTCAGGCATTATTAGAAAGAGAAGATGTAATTATTGTTGCTTCGGTGTCTTGTATATACGGTATTGGTTCAGTGGAGACCTATAGTGCTATGACGCAAGATTTGAAAGTAGAAACAAATTACGATATGAAAACAATTATTTCTACCTTGGTGGCACAACAGTATAGGAGAAATGATCAAGCTTTTCAGAGGGGAACTTTTCGTCTTAGAGGAGATGTATTAGAAGTTTGGCCAGCACATTTAGAAAGTAGAGCTTGGCGTCTTTCTTTTTTTGGTGATGAACTTGAAAAATTGAGCGAATTTGACCCACTTACAGGAGAAAAAACAAAAACAATGAATTCTGTTAGAATTTACGCAAATTCACATTATGTTACTCCTAGACCAACACTCAATCAGGCAATAAAAAAAATAAAAATCGATTTATTAAATAGGCTAGAAGAGTTAAATAAAAATAGTCAATTGTTGGAGGCGCAAAGATTAGAACAAAGAACAAATTTTGATCTTGAAATGTTAGAAGCTACTGGTTCCTGCAATGGAATTGAAAACTATTCTAGATATTTAACAGGAAGAAGTCCAGGTGAGCCACCTCCAACACTATTTGAATATATCCCTGATAATGCAATTATTTTTGCTGATGAAAGTCATGTTGCAATCCCTCAATTAGGTGGAATGTACAGAGGTGACCATAGAAGAAAACTTACTCTTTCAGAGCATGGTTTTAGGTTGCCCTCATGTATGGATAATAGGCCATTAAAATTTGAAGAATGGGATGCAATGAGGCCACAATCAATATTTGTTTCAGCAACCCCAGGTAATTGGGAATTATCTGCTACAGAAGGTGTTTTTGTTGAACAAATAATTAGGCCAACCGGTTTAATTGATCCACTTGTAGAGATAAGACCTCTCGGAAATCAGGTTGATGATCTTTTACATGAAGTAAATTTAGCATCAAAAAATAATCATAGAACGCTATGTACTGTTTTAACAAAAAGGATGGCAGAGGACTTAACAGAATTTCTTAATGAAAAAGGTGTTAGAGTTCGTTACCTTCATTCAGATATAGATACATTAGAAAGAATAGAGATCATAAGAGATTTAAGACTTGGTACTTTTGATGTTCTTGTTGGGATAAACCTCCTAAGAGAAGGTTTAGATATTCCAGAATGTGGGTTGGTTGCTATTTTAGATGCCGATAAGGAAGGTTTTTTGAGATCTCAAACCTCACTTATACAAACAATTGGTCGTGCTGCTAGAAATATTGACGGAAAAGTTATTATGTATGCTGATAAAATCACAACAAGTATTAGAGTCGCTATTGATGAAACAAAAAGGAGAAGACAGAAGCAAATTGCCCATAATAAAAGAAATAATATTACACCTGAAAGTATACAGAAAAATGTAAAAGACGTTTTAGAAGGTGTTTTTGAAGGTAAAACTGATTTAGAAAGAGTAACTGCAAAAATTGAAGAATCTCAAAAAGTTGGTGGTAACTTAGAAGCTCATTTAAAAGTTTTAAGGAAAGAAATGTTTGCTGCAGCTGAGAATTTAGAATTTGAAGAGGCTGCTCGATTGCGTGATGAGATAAATCAGCTTGAGAGAGTTGAACTATCGATAATTGAAAATCCGTTTTCAAGACAATCTGATTTGAAGAAAGAAAACGATATGTTCAAGACAAATGGCCGATCAAAGGGAGGAATTGCAGGAACACGTACATTAAGAAGTAAAGCTAGAATGATACAAAACTAAGCCCCAGATGAGGTCTTTTTTACTTGATATACACCATTTATTAGCCACCTATCTTGACCGTAATTTTTAATTTCGTAATCAAACATAAAAATTCGTTCATTTTTGTCTATAAAAAGAACACGTTGTATTAAACTTTCATTTAATGAAGTAAACTCTAAAAATTTAAATTCTTTTGGTTCCCAAATCATTGGATAAGCAGACTTAACCATTGAGCCAAACTTATCAGCATTAGTAAATTTTGATTTTATAAATGGAGAAGCAAAAGAATAGGCTTTATTGGTATCAAAATTTTGAAATGCATTAATCTGAGACGATATAATCAGTTGCACCTTTTTCTCAAGGTTTGATATTTTTTTTGTATCAGCAAAAATTTTTTCAGTGGAAGATATCAAAAAAAATGGTAAAAAAAATAGTATGCTTATAATAAAGAAATTTCTAGATATAGTATGCATTTAAGAGCCCTTTTATTGAGAAACAATAGAATTGTTATATAGTTATATCTAAAAAAAAAAAAAGTTTAATTTTTAGAAAAATTTTAATTACAAACTTAATCTTTTGCAAATTAGTGTTCTTGTTTCTTCTATTCCATATATTGATATAAAACCTCCTAATTTTGGTCCAGATTTTGCACCTAAAATAATCTCATAAAATGCAGAAAACCAGTCCCTTAGGTTATCAAATTTATGATCCTTTCCAATAGAAAACAGTAAAGTTTGAATTTCTTCAATTTCACAATCGCTCTTAAGATTTTCTAATCTGTGATACAAATCAATTAATGCATCTTTCTCAATTATAGTAGCATTACGAAATTTTTTATTAGGTTTCACAAAGTCCTGATAATAATTAATTGCATATTTTACTGCACTTTCCAAGTCAGGATGTTCACTAGCAACTATGTTAGGTTTATAACGTTTAATAAATGTCCACAATGTTTTCTCATCCTCCGAACCGGAAGCTGAAACTAGGTTCAATAGCATTGAGAAATTTATTATCATGTTTGAAATGGGAGGATTTCCAGTATGAATATGCCATACTGGATTATTAATTTTCTCTTCTTCTTTTTGATCAATAAATTTATTAAGATGTTGGTGATAATCATCAACCATTTTGGGTATAACATCAAAGTAAAGTCTTTTTGCGGTTTTAGGTTTTTGGAACATAAAAAAACTTAAAGAATCTTGATCTGCATATCTTAACCAATCCTCTATTGATAAACCATTACCTTTTGATTTTGATATTTTTTGGCCATTTTCATCTAAAAAAAGTTCGTAATTTAATAGTTCTGGAGGGCTCCCACCTATTATTCTACATATTTTTGCTGCCAGTTCTGCTGATGGTATAAGGTCCTTTCCAAACATTTCATAATCTACATCTAAAGCAAACCACCTCATTGCCCAATCAGGCTTCCACTGCAATTTTACATTTCCTGATTTAACTGATAATTCTATTTTTTCACCACTTTGTTCTGTGTATGTAATAGTTCCTTTGGTTCTATTTATTTCTTCAATTGCAACTTGTAAAACTTTGCCAGTTATTGGGCTTATAGGAAGAAAGGGGGAGTATGTTTTCTTTCTTTCCTCTCTTAATGATGGTAATATGACTTCCATAATTTTATCATAGTTTTCGAGTATTTTCATTAAGGCGTCATCAAATATACCATCTTTATAATTTTTAGTAGCTGACTCAAAATTATAATTGAAATTATAGTTATTGAGAAATTCTTTTAATTTTGCATTATTGTGATCGCCAAAACTATTAAATTTTCCAAAAGGATCTCTTACTTTTGTTAGGGGAAGATCTAAATCTTCTTCTAATTTTTCTGGTGTAGGAACATTTGTAGGTATTTTTCTAAGGCCATCTAAATCATCGGAAAAACAAATAAGTCTAGTTGGAGTTTCATTCAAAAAAGAAAACGCTGCTCTAACCATGTTTGTTCTTACCACTTCTCCAAATGTCCCAATATGTGGAAGTCCAGATGGTCCGTATCCAGTTTGAAAAGTAACAAGTTCTTTGTTTTGTTTACTTTTTGATAAACGTTTCAAAACTCTTTTTGCTTCAAAAAAAGGCCAAGAATTAGTTTGATTGTAAATATTACTACTAGTTTTCATTTGTGAGTAAATATCAATTTTTTTTTATATAAATAATTCAAATTTATTATCTCTGATTTATATAGTCGTCAAATTAAAAAAAATATGTTATGGATTTTTTATAATGATTAAAAATTTTAATACTAATGGATTGATGAATGCACAAGATGCATTGGTTGCAATTATGGTAGCTGGTGGAGCGTCTGATGAAAATATTTCAAATAGAGAGTTAGTATCTATAAGTAGAATTGTTGATCATTTACCAATATTTAAAAGTTATGATCCTTCTAAAATCAAAATTATTGCCGAAACGGTTTTTGACCTCTTCGAAGAGGAAGATGGTTTAGATGCATTATTTGGTCTAGTTAAAGAGGCATTGCCTGAAAAATTATACGAAACAGCCTATGCCTTAGCGTGTGATGTTGCAGCGGCAGATGGTAAACTTCCAGAGGTGCAATTACGTTTTTTAGAAGAGATAAGACATGAGCTTAACATTGATAGGTTACATGGCGCAGCTATCGAAAGAGGTGCTAGGGCCCGACACATGCTAATTGACTAGTCAATTTTAAATTAATCCTGGCCTATACCCTTTTACCCTCAATTTTGTAGATGAAATATTTTTCATTGAACCAGTAACTAATGTCCAAACAGGAGGAGATAAATAAGGTAGGAGAAGTGATTTTTCCCTTGGAAGTCTATATTTGCTAAACCGAATTGCCGCTGGAGATAAACCAGCTTTAATTTGATCTCTTGGTCTTGCCATAACACCTATCGGAATATTTCTCATTATCCAATCCCAGTTTTTCCAATGATGGAAATTAATGAGATTATCAGCACCCATTATCCATACAAATCTTGCAGCAGGATACATTTTCTTTATTTTGATTAATGTTTGGAACGTATATTTAGTTTTTAATTTTTTTTCTATATCCGTAATAATAACTGACGGATGCACCATAATTCTTTTTGATGCTAGTAATCTATTATTTATATTTGAAGGAATTTTTTCTTTAATTGGGTTTCCTGGACTTACAAGCCACCACAATTTCGATAAATTAAAAATTTTTATTGCCGTTTTTGAAATATGAATATGTCCTTCATGTGGAGGATCGAATGAACCACCTAGTAATCCAATAGTTAACCCTGGAAATACTAAAGGATAATCCTTCAATTTAGACTCCTATAAATAATTGGTGATTACTCACTATAGATTTTATATTATATTATAGCTTATATAATATATATAAGCTTTGTGATAATAAATCTTAAAACTAAAGGTTAGTTATAAATGATTTTTTAAAAATCGAAATAGGTTAATTATAAAATTAATAAAGGGTAAAATTTATGTCATCAGTTAAATACATCTATTATATGCAAGAATTAACTAAATCTTATCCAGGTGGAAAAAAGTGTTTTGAAAATATACACCTTTCTTTTTTACCAGGCGTTAAAATTGGTGTAGTTGGGGTAAATGGTGCTGGTAAAAGCAGTCTAATGAAAATAATGGCAGGAATCGATAAGGATTATACTGGAGAGGCTTGGGCTGCAGAAAATATTAATGTTGGATATTTACCTCAAGAACCAATTTTAGATACTGATCTTAGTGTAAGAGAAAACGTATTAAATGCAGTTGCAGATAAAAAAGCATTAATAGATGAGTTTAACAAAGTAGCAGAAAAATTAGCTGAAAATTATTCTGAAGAAATAATGGATGAGATGACTAAACTTCAAGATAAAATTGATTCTCAAAATCTTTGGGAATTAGATAATCAAATAGATGTGGCTATGGATGCATTGAGATGCCCGAGTGATGATTTAAGCATTAAAGAGCTTTCTGGAGGTGAAAAAAGAAGAGTTGCCCTATGCCAGCTTTTACTTAAATCACCCGAGTTGCTTTTGTTAGATGAGCCAACAAACCATTTGGATGCAGAAACAGTAGATTGGTTGCAAAGGTATTTAATCAATTACAAGGGTACATGTTTAATAGTAACACATGATAGATATTTTCTTGATAAAATTACAGGTTGGATACTTGAGTTAGATAAGGGGAAAGGACTTCCCTATGAAGGTAATTATACATCTTGGCTAGAACAAAAAGCTCAGAGATTAGAAATTGAAGGAAAAGAAGATAAAAAAAAACAAAGAGTATTAGAAAAAGAATTGGAGTGGATAAGACAAGGTACTAAAGCACGTCAAGCTAAACAAAAAGCAAGGATTAAATCTTATGAAGAACTCGCAGGATCTTCAGAAAAGATTAAGCAAACAAATGCACAGATCATTATTCCTAATGGTGAAAGATTGGGGTCAAAAGTAATTGAAGTTAAAAATTTAAGTATGCATTATAAAGATAAAATTTTATTTGATGGCTTATCTTTTATTTTACCAGCTGGTGGAATTGTTGGAATCATTGGTCCAAATGGAGCAGGTAAAAGTACGCTTTTTAAGTTAATTACTGGGATTGAAAAACCCTCAGATGGAGAAGTTATTTTGGGTGATACTGTTAAGCTATCTTATGTTGATCAAAGTAGAGATGATTTGAACAATATTAATACAGTATGGGAAGAGGTTTCTGGAGGTCAAGAAATTGTTCAACTTGGTGAATTAGAAGTTAACTCAAGAGCATATTGTAGTTCTTTTAATTTTAGAGGAGTAGATCAACAAAAGCCCATAAGTAAATTGTCAGGAGGAGAAAGAAACAGGGTTCATATAGCAAAAATGTTAAAATCTGGAGGAAATGTTTTAATGTTGGACGAACCAACAAATGATCTAGATGTAGAAACTCTAAGTGCTTTAGAATACGCTATTTCTGAATTTTCCGGTAGTGCTATGGTAATTAGTCATGATAGATTTTTTTTAAATAGGATTTGTACTCACATTCTAGCATTTGAAGGCAACAGTCATGTTGAATGGTTTGAAGGAGATTATGATAGTTACATTAAAGATAAAAAAAGGAGATTAGGAGAGGAAGCAGTAAATCCAAAAAGAACAAAATACAGAAAATTCTTAGTATAAAAATCTTGTCCTATTGATTACTATATTTTGGGAATCTTGCCCAAAAAAGGCAATAATTTTCCCATATCCGGTCCTACACTGTTACCTGTCAAAGCTTTTCTCAAGGGCAGAAAAAGATTTTTTCCTTTTCTACCAGTTTTGTCAGAAACCTTAGTAGTCCATATCTTCCAGGTATCTTTATTAAATGGCGCCTCAGGCAATGCTTCTAGTGCTGTTCTTACAAACTCTAAATCTTCCTTATCTATAACAGGGGGAATGCCATTAGTACATAAATTCCATAATTTTGATATTTCAGACCGTGAATTTAAATTTTCCTTGATAGCCTCCCAAAAATCTTTTTGAGAGCTAATAGGGATCCCAATATTAGTAAGTTCACTTTCAATTAGATGATATGGAGTAGATCTTAAAAATTTTGCTGACATTGAATTTAAAAGTTTTAAATCAAATTTGGTTGGTGCGGATCCAAATAATGAAATATCAAAAAAATCAAAGATTTCATCAAGAGAATGTAGAAATTTAGGTGATTTTGAAGATCCTATGGCAGACATTAAATTAATAAGTGCCATTGGTTCAATACCAGAATTTCTAATTTCACGAATAGATAATGATCCAAGCCTTTTAGATAAATTATCACCCGATGAATCAATTAGTAATGAATGATGGCCATAAATTGGAACATCAAATCCTAAATCTTGTATTAACTGTATTTGTGTCGCTGTATTAGTAAGATGATCTGATCCTCTTACGACGTGGGTAATACAAAAATCTATATCATCGCATACAGATGCTAATGTATATAGAAATTGTCCATCTTCCTTAACAAAAACGGGATCGGAAAGTGATTCAAGATCAATAGATACACTACCTGTAATTATATCATTCCAACAAATCTTTTTTTTATCTAATAAAAATCTCCAGTGAGCTTTTTTTCCTTTTTCTTCAAATTTTTTATGATCCTCAAGGGACAGTTTCAAAGCAGTTCTGTCATAAATTGGTGGTTTCCCCATATTAAGTTGCTTTTTTCTTTTTAAATCAAGCTCACTTTTAGTTTCATAGCATGGATAAATTTTATTTTCAGATTTTAAATTTTCAAGAGCTTCGTAATATCGGTCAAATCTAGTTGATTGTCTTTCACAAAAATCCCATTCAATTCCAAGCCATTCTAAGTCTCTTTTAATTTCATCTTCATAAACCTGCTTAGATCTTTCTAAATCTGTATCATCAATTCTTAGTAAAAATTTTCCCTTATTCTTTTTTGAAAGCAAAAAATTAAAAAGAGCTGTTCTGATATTACCAACGTGTAAATATCCTGTAGGCGATGGGGCAAACCTTGTTAAAAAAGTCATAGATTATCCCGCCAATTTTGCACTATTGGATAGCGACGACTTAATTGAAATGAATTTTCAGTTAAATGTACACCTGGAGCAGATTGAAATCTTTTGTATTCTGATTGAAAGACTAATTGTTCAATTTTTTTAACCATATTGTATTCATGACCTTTTTTAACTATTTCAGATATGGACATATCATGTTCTATAAGGCATTCAAGTATTGAATCCAATATCTCATATGGAGGTAAGTTATCTTGATCTGTTTGGTTAGGACGGAGTTCAGCAGTTGGTTGTTTTTCTAATATACTAACTGGTATAATTGGACCTTTAGAACCTTTCATCCAACTCTCATGGAATAAGTTTCTCCATTTGCAAATTTGATATAATCTTGTTTTATAAAGATCTTTAATAGGATTATAGCCTCCACACATATCACCATAAATTGTAGAATATCCAACTGCTAATTCTGATTTATTCCCTGTGGTTAGTAATAGTCTTCCAGACTTATTGGATAGTGCCATTAATATTAATCCTCTTACTCTGGACTGAATGTTTTCTTCTGTTTCATTTTCTTTTTGATCTAAAGAAGGTGGAAATAAAGTTTCTTTAATTAAGTTATAGATTTTAGAAATGGGAATAGTTTTAATACCACAATTCAAGTTTTTTACTAATTCGTCAGCATCAACTATAGACAAATTGCTAGTATATTGTGAGGGTAATTTTATACATTCTACATTTTCATTTCCTAAAATATCTACGGCAATGGTAGACACTAAAGCACTATCAATACCTCCAGAAAGTCCTATTAACACCTTATTAAAACCAGATTTTAAAATGTAGTCTTTTGTTCCTTCAGAAATTGCTCTGTAATCTTGAGACAAATCGTTTTTTATATGTGAAAGCTTTTTATTTTTGTTAATTAGAAATGCTTCTTTTTTTTGAAATTCAAAAAAAAATTTCTTCTGCTCAAATTGGGGTAACTGTGCTATAATATTGCCATTACTATTCATTACAAAAGATCCCCCATCAAATACTTGATCGTCCTGACCTCCTACTAAATTTAAATAAATAATGGGTATGTTGTTTTCTGTACACCTTTTAAAAACTTCATTATGTCTTTTTTTTAACTTATGCCTTTCATATGGGGATCCATTCGGAGAAATTAAAAGGTCGGCCCCTTTTTTTTTTAGTATATTTGATACATCGCTAAACCATATATCTTCACATATTGGAAAACCAATCTTAATGCCATTAATTTCAGCCAAATCTTTAAAATCAGATTGATAAAAATATCTATGCTCATCAAATAAAGAATTATTCGGTAGATGAAATTTTTTTGAAATTACTTTTGTCCCACCTTTATTAATAAGTAAGTAAGCATTAAAAAGTTTTTCTTTTTCCAGAATTGGAGCACCTAACAATAGGTGAGTAGATGTTACACATTTTTTTGCTAAAAATTTTATAAATTTTTTGACATCTTCTTGAAATGCCTTTTTAAGTACTAAATCTTGTAGTTGATATCCAGATAGAAACATTTCAGGGAAAGCTAAAACATCCGCTTTCTGTTTTGAAGCCTCCTCATAAGTTTCCATTACAATTTTAGAATTTTTTTCTAAATCTCCTACTGTAGGATTTAACTGGGCTAGCATAATTTTAATTTTTTTATTCATTAGTAAATTTTATCTATTTAAATTATTAAAGTTTATAATATTAAGAGAAATATAAATCAAATTTTTGATTTTAATAATTCGGGTTGATCTTTATAGTACTTATGAAATAAATATAGTTAATATTTTTTTACAAAGTAACTATTTAACGACTTTTAATTTTTTTTTTTTTAATTATTCAATATATAATTGTTTCAAGTGGTAGGTAAGATTTGTTAAGACTGATTATAAATATTTTTTTTATTAATTTATTGCTTGTTTTTTTTCTGATTGCTCAGATTTCTTTTTCTGATGATAAAACACAAATAAAGCAATATGAAACAGGTGGTATTTATGAAGGTGAATTTTTAAATGGGAAACAACATGGTAAAGGTAAATATTCCTTGCCAAATGGTTACAATTACGAAGGAGAATGGAAAGAAGGAAAAATTGAAGGTTTTGGTAAGTCAAAGTATCCTGATGGTTCTTTATATGAAGGAAGTTTTGTAGATGGACAACATCAAGGCCAAGGCAAATTAATTTTTCCTGATGGAACTTTTTATGAAGGAAATTGGTTGCAAGGCAAATTTAATGGTAAGGGAATTCTGAAGTATTCAAATGGTGTATCTCTTGAAGGAAATTTTCTTGAAGGAGTGCTTGATGGGAAAGGTACACAAACTAATAAAAATGGATACCTTTATAATGGTGATTGGAAGCTAGGAAAAAAAACTGGAAGAGCAATCATAAATTATGATGGTGGAGGAATATATGAGGGAGAGGTTCTTAATGGAGTAAGACAGGGTGAAGGTAAATTAACTTTATTGGACGGAACAGTTTTAAAGGGATTGTTTAATAGTGGAACTATTTCTGGCGAAGGGTCAATAACATATTCTAATGGTGATAATTACATTGGTGATTTACTAAATAACAGTGTCGAAGGAGAAGGAATAAAAAAATATGTATCAGGTTCTGTATATAAAGGAAATTTTAAAAACAATTTATTTAATGGATATGGGGTATATGAAACCAAAGATGGCTATAAAGCGGAAGGTAATTGGGTTAATGGACAAATTCAAGGAAAGGGCAAAATTACGTATCCTGATTTATCAGTCTATAATGGAGAATTAATTGAAGGTGTACCAAATGGAACAGGTATTATAATTTATGAAGATGGTAGTAACTATTCTGGGCAATGGTTAAATGGAAAAATTGATGGATTTGGTACAGCAAAATATTCAAATGGTCAGGTTTATACTGGGAATTTTAAAAATGGTAAAAACCATGGTAAAGGCAAAATGACCTTTGGAGATGGCTATAGCTATAATGGTTTATGGTCAAACGGGTTGTTTGATGGTCAGGGTATCGCTGAATATTCAGACGGATCGATTTATACTGGAAATTTTAAAATGGGGAAAAGACATGGATTTGGGAAAATTAAGATGTCTGATGGATCAATTTTTGAAGGTAATTTTGACAATGGTCAAATAAACGGTGAAGGAGTAGCTATCTACCCTAATGGGGATCGATACGAAGGAATTTTTAAAAATGGTAAAAGAGAAGGCGCTGGAAAAATTACATACAGCAGTGGTGTAACTTATGAGGGCCAATGGGAAAATAATAATAGAGTATCAGATTAATTATTTTTTTTACTAATTTTTAATACTTTAAATAAACTTTAATTATTTTCTTATTTGGTATACTATTTGTTAATATTATCAATATATCTTGATAGGAAATTTTATGTCTAAAAACGAAAAAGATAAAGTTTTAATCTTTGATACAACTCTAAGAGATGGTGAGCAAAGTCCTGGAGCTACTATGTCTTTAGCACAAAAGATTGAAATAGCTACTCTTCTTGATGAAATGGGGGTTGATATTATTGAAGCTGGGTTTCCTATAGCATCAGAGGGTGATTTTGAAGCCGTTACACAGGTTGGAAAAATTATTAAATCTGCTAAAGTATGTGGTTTGGCTAGGGCAAGTAAACTGGATATTGAAAGGTGTTGGAGAGCTGTAGAGAATTCAAAAAATCCGAGGATTCATACTTTTATTGGTACTTCTCCATTGCATAGGGAGTTTCAAGTTAAACTATCTAAAGATGAAGTTTTAGATAAAGTTTTTGATACTGTTTCATTTGCTAAATCTTTTTGTGATGATGTTCAGTGGTCTCCTATGGATGCTACAAGAACAGAAAGTGAATTTCTAGTTGAAGTAGTTAAAATCGCAATTCAAGCAGGCGCTTCAACTATAAACATACCTGATACTGTTGGTTACACAGCACCAAAAGAGAGTGCCCACATAATTAAAAATCTTTTTTGCAAAATTCCAGAATTAAAGGATGTTATAGTCTCTACGCATTGTCACAACGACTTAGGAATGGCTACTGCAAATTCTTTAGCTGCAGTAGAGGCTGGAGCTCGGCAAGTTGAGTGTACGATCAATGGATTAGGTGAAAGAGCTGGTAATACCGCTTTAGAAGAAATTGTTATGGCTTTGAAAGTTAGGAAGGACATATTACCTTATGAAACTAATATGATTACCAATAAATTAATTCAAGCAAGCCGATTAGTTTCAAAAGTATCTGGATTTCCTGTACAATTTAATAAAGCAGTTGTTGGGAAAAATGCTTTTGCACATGAATCAGGTATACACCAAGATGGAATGCTAAAACATTCAGGTACTTTTGAAATAATGAAACCAGAAGATATAGGCTTAACTGAAACAAATCTTGTTCTTGGCAAACATTCTGGGAGGGCGGCTCTACGGAAAAAAATTAATGACTTAGGTTACAGTCTTGGTGATAATCAATTGCAGGATTTTTTTTATAGGTTTAAATCTCTAGCAGATAAGAAAAAAGAAATTTATGATGATGATTTGTTAGCTTTACTTTCTGATACTTCAATGGGGGAGAAAAATGATTTTTTAAAACTTATTGATTTAAACGTTAAATGTGGAACCCAATCACCACAAACTGCAAAAGCTACCATCATGATGGATAGTAAAGAATATACAGTTGAGTCAATTGGGGATGGTCCTGTCGATGCAGTTTTTAATTCAATAAAAAAGGTATTTCCTCATACAGCTAAACTTCAACATTTTCAAATACATGCTGTAACGGAGGGTACTGACGCACAGGCAACCGTATCGGTTCGATTGGAAGAGTCTGGGAAAATCGTTACTGGACAGTCTTCTGACACAGATACAGTTGTAGCTAGTGCAAAGGCTTATATTAATTCCTTAAATAAATTAATCTTAAGAAGACAAAAAAAAGTTCCAAAAGCCATAGCAAATTAATAATTTATGAACCAAATATCAGTAAATTTGTATATTAATAATTCAGAAAAAAAATGATAACAATAAAATAGATTTGATAATGGATAATTTAAGATGATTAATTTTTTGAGTAGTTTCTTTTCGGCTGATATGGCTATTGATTTAGGGACAGCTAATACCTTAGTTTATGTAAAAGGTAGAGGTATAATCTTGAATGAACCTTCTGTTGTTGCTTATCACATCAGAGATGGGAAAAAACAAGTATTAGCCGTAGGTGAAGATGCCAAACTTATGCTTGGTAGGACGCCAGGTTCTATTGAAGCCATAAGACCTATGAGAGACGGTGTAATTGCGGACTTTGATGTGGCTGAAGAAATGATAAAACATTTTATTAGAAAAGTTCATAGGCGTGGGAGTTTTGCAAAACCAAAGATTGTTGTTTGCGTTCCTCATGGAGCTACACCAGTAGAAAAAAGAGCAATTAGAGAATCTGTTCTTTCGGCTGGAGCAAGAAAAGCGGGTTTAATCGCAGAACCTATTGCTGCTGCAATAGGAGCAGGTATGCCAATAACTGATCCAACTGGATCAATGGTTGTTGACATTGGTGGTGGTACTACAGAAGTTGCAGTTTTATCCCTTGCAGATATCGTATATGCCAGATCCGTCAGGGTTGGTGGAGATAGAATGGATACAGCAATAATTTCTTATTTAAGAAGACAACAAAATTTATTAATTGGTGAAGCAACAGCTGAAAGAATAAAAACAACTATAGGTACTGCGTTGATGCCTAAAGATGGTAGAGGAGCCCATTCAGAAATAAGAGGAAGGGATTTATTAAATGGAGTACCAAAAGAAACACAAATTACACAAGCTCAAGTAACAGAGGCTTTAGCTGAAACAGTTCAGCAGATCTGTGAAGCTGTAATGACAGCGTTAGAGAGTACCCCTCCTGATCTTGCAGCCGATATAGTCGACAGAGGAGTAATGCTGACTGGAGGAGGAGCACTTCTTGGAGATTTAGATTTAGCTCTAAGGGAACAGACAGGGCTAGCAATTTCTGTTGCCGATGACTCAATGAATTGTGTTGCATTAGGAACTGGTAAATCTTTAGAGTTTGAGAGACAATTGGCTCACGTTATTGATTATGGTACATAAAATTAATAGGCTAAACTAAATAATATAAATTAAACAAAATAAATAATTATGTCTTTAAAGATACAAAGAGACTATTGGTTAGTTTTTAGATATGTGATGTTATTAGGGACTATTGTTTTTTTTATTTTTTTATTTTTTTTGTGGAGAATTGATAATCATCGAGTAGAAAGATTTCGTTTAGCATTATTAAATCAAATTGTTCCTAATGTAGAGTTTTTTACATCATCTTTCAAAGTAATTGGTAGAATTATCTTAGACATCTCTTCATTTACAAATGTTTATGAACAAAATCAAAATCTTAAAAATGAACTACAAGATATGAGAAAATGGAGAGAAGCGGCCATACAATTGGAACAAAAAAATGCTAAACTAAGGGCTCTTAATAATCTAAAAGTTAATCCTAAATTAGATTGGGTTTCTGGAGAAGTTATAGCAGATAGTGGTGGACCATATAGTTCCTCAGCATTATTAAATGTTGGTATTGACGATGGTGTTATTGATGGGTCAGCTGTAGTAGATGGGCTTGGATTAGTTGGAAGGATTTCAGGTGTTGAAGATCAAATATCAAGAATTATATTATTATCTGATAATAAATCCTACGTACCTGTAATAATTGAACCCAATAATCAAGAAGCAATTGTGAGAGGAGATAATTCTTCTGCTCCACTCGTAGATTTTATTAGAGGTGTAGAGAAAATTCAACCAGGGTTTCGCATTTATACTAGTGGTACAGGGGGTGTTTTTCCTCCAGGTATATTGATTGGAAAAGTAGTTTTATCTTCAGATAAAAAGATAAGAGTAAAGTTATCAGCAAATATTAATAAGCTTGATTATTTAAGAATATTAATCGATAGGGAACAAAAAATTCCATCTGAGGTAGGTAGAATTATAAACAATATAGTTAATTAAAAAAACTTTATGAGAAAACTAGAATAAAATTATGTTTAAATCCTTGTAAATGAATATATAAATATTTCCTATGAATGTTATTAAATATAAGAAGACTATTCTTTTCTTCACTGGTATTTTTCTTATTATCCTTCCCATTTCACCAATCTCTAATCAACCAGTAATTATTGAAAAGCCAGATTTTTTATTATGTCTAATATTTAGTTGGCTCATATTAGATCCTAAAAATTCATCTTTGAGTATTTTAATAATTTTAACTTTTTTTGCAGATATTTTATGGTATAGACCATTAGGTTTATGGCCACTATTGATTTTGTTAGGTTCTTTATCAATAAAGTATTTGTTAACTAAGGTATCAATTGATGGCTTTTTTTTAAAAGTAATTTATTTTATCTTATTTTTAGTTACTATAGAAACTTTCATTTTTATCACTTCGCTAATTGGACTAACTGAAGAATTGGATTTTAATATATGGATTAACCGCTTTGTTTTTTCTATTTTGTCTTTTCCAATAATTTTTTATTTGCTAGAAATTTTGTTGTTCAGAGATAAAAAGAAATCAATTTCAAAATTTTAGTATGGAAATTAATTCTTTAAAAAAAAATATTTTAGAAAAAAAATTTGGAAGAAGATCTTTTTTGATTGGTGCTAGCCAATTACTACTAGTTGGTCTTTTAATAAGGCAGATTCGTCAAATTCAACTAAATGAAGCAGAAAAATACAAACTTCTAGCAGAAGAAAATAGAATTGATATAGAAATTATGCCCCCTTTAAGAGGTATTATCTTTGATAGGGAAGGCATAATTTTAGCTAAGAACAAAGAAAATTATCGTATAAAAATTTTAAGAGTTGAAACTATAAATTTACCAAGTGTTCTTGATAATCTTTCACAGTTAATAAAAATAAGGGATGAAAGAAAAATTGAAATTATACAGAAATTAGAGAAAAAAAGATCTAATTCTTCAATCGTTATTGCAGAAAATTTAACTTGGAGCGAATTCAAGAGAGTTTTAGTAAACCTGCCGTCGTTGCAGGGAATAGTTCCTGAAGTTGATTTTAAAAGATTTTATACTCAGAAAGAATTTTTAGCACATCTTTTAGGATACGTTGGAGTAATATCTCCTAAGGACCTACAAAGATTTTCGAAGAATGATCCTATTTTGCAAATTCAAGACTTTAAGATTGGGAAAGTTGGTGTTGAAAAAGGTTTAGATATGTATCTAAGAGGTCAAGTTGGTCTAGGAAAATTTGAAGTAAATGCATCGGGAAAAATTATTAGAAAACTTGGAGAGGAACCTAGCTCATCAGGTAAAGATATTCATTTAACTATAGATGCAAACTTACAAAAGTTTTCAATGTTAAGAATTAAAGAATATAGTGCCTCTGCTGTTATAATCGACTTATCAAATGGTGGGATAATTTCAATGGCATCAAATCCAAGTTATAATCCCAATAAATTTGTTGAGGGGATATCAAAAAAAGACTGGAATATACTACTTAAAAGTAAAAATCAACCATTAGCTAACAAAGCAATTTCAGGTAATTATCCACCAGGTTCAACTTTCAAAATGATTGTTGCTATTGCTGCTTTGGAAGAAAATCTAATAAATCCAGAAGATATATTTGAATGTAATGGATTTTATGAGTTGGAAGAGAGGAAATTTCATTGTTGGAAATATTCTGGTCATGGGAGTACGAATTTATTAAAAGGAATAGAGGAGTCTTGTGATGTATATTTTTATAATCTGGCAGAAAGAGTAGGAATTGATAGGATTGCAAAAACAGCAAGGAAATTTGGAATAGGTGTGACACCAGATTTACCAATATCTGGGATATCTAAAGGCTTAATTCCTACAAAAAAATGGAAAAAAAACAACAAAAATCAATCATGGTTTACTGGTGATACTCTTAACTCTGGTATTGGACAGGGTTTTATACTCTCAACTCCAGTTCAAATAGCAATTATGACAGCTAGGATTGCAACAGGTTTAGAAATTAAACCCTCATTGATTAAAGCTATTAATGGTATACCTATTAAACATAATAAACCAATATCGTTAGGCATAAAAAAAAGTACACTAGATGTTATTAGGCAAGCGATGTTTGGGGTTGTAAATAATAAAAGTGGAACAGCCTTTAATTCAAGACTAATTAATGAGAATAAAATTTTAGCAGGAAAAACAGGAACATCACAAATCAGACAAATTTCTGAAGAAGAAAGAACTAAGGGTATAATTAAAAATGAAGACCTTCCTAGGAACCAAAGAGATCATGCTTTGTTTACAGGTTATGTACCTTTTACAAATCCAAAATTTTCTGTAAGTGTAGTAGTTGAGCATGGTGGTGGTGGTGGTAAAGTTGCCGCCCCTATTGCAAGAGATATCCTTCTTTATGCTTTAAATGGTGCTTTACCAAACTTGCAAGAATATCCAGCTGAAGAAAGAAATAAAATGGAGTCAATAATAAATAATATTAAAAGGGAAATGATTTCCATATAATAAAGGATAATTATTATAGTAGTAAGTTATACTCAAAGTTATAAAGAATTACCAACTGGCTTTAGAAAAGTTTTTTACTTACATTGGCCACTGATTTTTCTTGTTCTTGTAGTGGGATTTTTTGGTTTTCTTATGTTGTATTCTGTTGCAGATGGTGATTACGATAAATGGAGCAAACCTCAATTTGAAAGATTTTTAATTGGTTTTGTTATAATGTTAGTAATGGGATTTATAAACATTGACTTCTGGCGCGCCTGCGCTCCTTTTATATATTTTGTTGGCGTTCTTTTGCTTTTGTCAGTATTTTTTTTTGGTGATTATGGAGGAGGTGCAAAAAGGTGGTTAGAATTTGGTTCATTTAGATTTCAGCCTTCAGAAATAATGAAAGTTGGATTAGTAATGTTTCTTTCTATTTATTATGACTGGCTAAAACCAAAAAATACTTCTAAATTATTTTGGGTTATTATTCCTATTATTATAATTTTTTTGCCAACTGCATTAATTATACCACAACCAGATCTAGGTACCGGAATTATAATCGCTATGACTGGAGTAACTATGATGTTTGCAGCGGGTGTTCACTACTTTTATTTTTTGATAATAGTTTTATTAATTCCAGCATTTTTAACTCTTTTATTTTATAGTAGAGATACATCTTGGCAATTAGTTACTGACTATCAGTTTAATAGGATTGATGCCTTTTTAAATCCCGGTAAAGATCCACTTGGGGTTGGTTATCAAATTACACAGTCAAAAATTGCACTAGGATCTGGGGGATTAGAAGGAAAGGGATTTATGCAAGGGAGCCAAAGTCAGTTAGATTTTTTACCTTACAAACATACTGATTTTATTTTTACTACTATCGCAGAAGAATTCGGGTTTTTTGGGGGTGTTGGATTGCTTTTAATATATTCAACTATTCTTATTTTTTGCTTATTTTCAGCATTTAAAAATAGGAATAGATTTGGTAGTTTATTAACTATTGGTCTTTCTACAATTTTTTTCTCTTATTTTTTTGTAAATATAGCTGCTGTAACTGGCATGGCTCCAGTAACTGGGGTTCCACTTCCCTTAATTTCATATGGTGGATCAGCAATGCTTGTAGTGTTAGGAACTTTCGGTTTAATTCAAAGCTCTCATGTACACCGTTTATTAAAAAAAGATTAAAATGAAAATTCTATTTATGTCAGACTTATTACCGTATTACAAAGAAATTTTAACAAAAGAGTTAGTAAAAAAAGGTGTCAAAAATTTTGAAATATCTAGTAACTGTGATAACCCTAATGAAGATGTTAAATTTATAATTTACTCACCAGTAATCAGAAATGGAGAAAAATTGAATAGAGATTTTTCTCCATTTAAAAATTTAAAAGCAGTATTAAGTCTTTATGCTGGTATCGAAGATTTAATTGAAAATAAAACTTTAAAATGTCCTTTGATTAAAATGATAGATAAGAATGGATTAACAAACAGTATGATTGAATGGTGCCTAGCTCATACACTAAGATTACACCTGGGACTTGATAAACACATTCTAGGCCAAGATGGCATTTGGCGACATAAAATTAAACCTCCAATTGCTAGAGATAGATCAGTAGGTATTCTAGGTTTAGGCGAACTTGGAAAACCTGTAGCTTTATTTCTGAAAAAAATTGGATTTAAGATTTTTGGGTGGAGTAGGACTATAAAAAATATTGAAGGTATCAAATGTTTTTTTGGGTCTAATGGACTAACAGAAGTCCTTAAACAATCTGAAATCTTAATTTTGCTATTACCACTAAGTAAAGATACAAGATTTATTTTAAACGATTATAACCTTTCACTATTACCAAAAGGATCTCAAATTATAAATGCTGGTAGAGGTCAATTAATTGATGATATTGCTCTTATTAAAAAATTAAGATCTGGTCATATTTTAAATGCGACCTTAGATGTTTTTCAACAAGAACCATTGCCAAAAGAACATCCTTATTGGGTTCTTCCAAATGTCACAGTTACTCCACACATAGCTGCTGATACGCCAGTTGAAAGCTCATCCAAAGTTCTAGCTAGAAACATTAAATTTTTACTTGAAGGTAAAATGCCAAATGGCTTGGTTGAATTCAAAAGGGGTTACTGATTAAAAATGCTTTAATAAAACTAAGAAATTTTATTTTATAATATAAAAATTTTTTAAATTATCTTGTATTATTTAAAATAAAGTTTTATTAAAAAAATGAAATTATTCAAAGGTTTCTCATGAAAAAAGCTTTAAATTTTCTTACAGAATATTCTCTTTTGTTAATTATAGGTGCATTAATTGCCCTTATATGGGCAAATATTGATTATGAAAGTTACCATCATTTTGTAGAGTATCCAATATGGGATCATGGATTTATAGGACATGGTCATTATGATGATAAAGGTAATTTTCATCGTACACTAACTCTTCATTATCTTGTTAATGATTTACTTATGGCTTTCTTTTTTGCAGTCGCTGGCAAAGAGGTTTGGGAAGCTGTTGCTCTTAAGTCTGGTCCATTAAGGGGGAAAAAAGCACTTACCCCTTTAGTAGCTACTTCTGGTGGAATGTTTGGCCCAATTGCTGTTTATCTTGGTTTAGCTTATTTCATGGGTTCAGATACCTATACTGCAGTAGCAAATGGCTGGGCTATTCCTACCGCTACTGACATTGCATTTTCATATCTTATTGGCAGAATTATTTTTGGGGCAGGACATCCAGCTGTAAGGTTCCTTTTACTCTTAGCAATTGCAGATGATGCTGCTGGATTAATTATTTTAGCTATATTTTATCCGTCTGGTGAACTACAACCAATCTTTATACTTTATGCAGCGATTGCAGCATTTCTTGTATACATACTTGCTAATTGGCTACCAAGAAGACTTGATGGAGATGATCCTAAAAACCCCGTTTCTACAAAAGTAAGAAATACTTTTTCATTTTGGCCATACGCAATTGGAGGAGTTATTACATGGCTTTGTTTCCAAGAGTCTGGGATACACCCTGCTTTGGGCTTGTTATTCATGATCCCTACAATTCCCCATGCAGAAACTGATTTTGGTTTTTTTGCTAAAGAAGAAAAACAAGAGCATGACTTACTTAATGATATTGAACATGGATTAAAAATACCAGTTGAATTTATTTTATTTTTCTTTGGTTTAATGAATGCTGGAGTTGCTTTTTCAGCTATTGGTGACGCTACTTGGTTAGTATTAGCAGGTCTTTTTATAGGTAAACCTTTTGGAATCTTTATTTGTGGTTGGATAGCTGCAAAACCCCTAAATTTTGGAATGCCTGAGGGTATGACTTATGCTGATATATTTGTTTTAGGAATGGTTGCTGGTATTGGATTTACAGTTTCATTATTTGTAGCTTCGGTTGCATTTGATCCTGGGGCAGTTCAAGACGCTGCTAAAATGGGAGCGCTACTAAGTTTTGCAGCTGCAATTATTTCCATAATCCTAGGAGTTTTATTTAAGATAAAGAAAGTACATTGATTAAAATTAATTTAATAGTGGAGCCAGCTTAACAGGGGTACTTGTTTAACTGGCTCAAGAGGGTTACGATACCAGATTTACTCTAATCTGGACGGGCTTATTAAGGAGCCAACCTCAATAGGTACTGCAATAAACAAGCCAAAAATTAAAATTTTTTAGTTGTTATGATATATAGATATTCTAATTGGTCTGTTAATTGCAAAATAATTGTTGATAAAGAGTTGGAAGATTAAAGTGTATTATGCCTTCACATCTCCTATCGATCGAGCCAGTGAAAAAATCACTGGCTCACCAAATAGAAGTAATTTTACTTATTTAATTAGTATCTGATTAATTTGGTGTTATCTATGAAAAAATCTCAACTGCCAAGTAAAATATGTGTTGTATGCAAAAGACCATTTAATTGGAGAAAAAAATGGTGGAGAGTTTGGAATGAAGTAAAATTTTGTTCCAATGCTTGTAAAAAAAACAAAAAATAGTACACTTGCGCCAAAATGTCACCATTTTTTTGATTGTAATATTTTTAAACTTTATCTATCAATTTACTTCTTAGTGTACACGTTTGTGTTATACTTCCTCCCTATACTGGGCTACAAAAAGTAGCCCCCTTTTTTTTTTACCTTGAATTTTTATCATAGTAAGGATTTATGCATTTCATTAATATATTTGATCTTTCAAAATACAAAACAAAAGTGATTGCTGTTTTTTATGGCATTGTTTGTCATATTACTTTTGCTGCGTCTGGAATAGCTATGCTTTGGGTATTATACAATGGATTTACGGTATCTTTAGGCTCTATAAGATATCCATTAAGCATTATTCTTAATTTTTTATTATTAATACAGTTTCCAGTTTTACATTCTTTTTTACTTTCAAATAATGGAAGAAAGATTCTCAGATTATTTTCCCCAAAAAATTATGCCAAAACTTTAGAAACCACTGTTTATGCTACAATTGCATCTATTCAATTATTGTTATTATTTTTATTATGGACACCGAGTCATATTATTATTTACGATCTCAACTATCCATATAATATTTTGAACTTTTTATTATTTATCCTAGGTTGGGTTCTTTTGAGTATATCCTCATTTCAAGCAGGTTATAAAGTACAGACAGGTTCATTAGGATGGACTTCAATGTTTTTATCAAAAAAACCAAAATTTCCTCCCATGCCTACAAATGGTTTATTTAAATTAATAAGACAACCTATTTATCTTTCATTTTGCATAGTATTATGGTCTCCTCCAACTATGACTTTGGATTTATTTTTTGTAGCTTTTATTTATAGTTTTTATTGCTATTTTTCTCCTTTTTTAAAAGAAAAAAGATTCACCAAAATTTATGGCGAATCATTCTTAGTATATAAAAAAAACACACCATATTTTTTCCCTTCTCATATTTTTGATTTTACAAAAAAAAAATAACTATAACTTTAATAGAAATTTTTTAAAATCATAAATAATTTCAAATCCATTTACTTTATAATTCAATTTTAAAGTTTAATATATAAGAATGGAAATGTCCCAAGACATTGTTGTAATAGTTTAGTTAAGGATTCAAATTTTGAGCAAAAATATTTCTATTGATCAATTAAAATTAGAACTCAAAAATACATTTAGTTATTTAAATTTTAGGCATGGTCAGCTTGAATTTATTCAGAAAATTTTAGTTAGAGAAAACATTCTCGCCATTTTGCCAACTGGTGGTGGTAAATCTTTATTCTATAAATTACCTGCTACTATTTCTAAACTGCCAACCATTAAAGTTTCTCCATTAGTTTCTTTAACCTATGATAAGGGGAAAGGATTAAAAACGGTGTTGAAGTTGTAATATTTCATTCTTAATTTTGCTGGCAATACTATGCCTTGGATCCTTGTGTAGAAAGTCGTATTCACTAGTTCAATCCAAACACTTTTTGAGTCAATTAGATGCATATCGTAAAAGTAGAATATTTCAAAACAATCGCTTGATTTAAATAAATTCATTAGTGAAAAATAGAAATTGCCTTTACTCTATAAAAAAGGCGATCAACAGTATCAACTAGTGAAATTTCACCCCAAAAAGACATTTCATAGAAGAAAATAAAAAAAGGATTTGTGAAACCCTTATTTATATGGCTTAAATCAGGTATTTTCCTCATTGAATAGGGTATCGATTATTCTTTGTACTAGTTAGCTACAGTCTCAGTATTTTCAGAAACCCAATAAAAAAGGGGTTAAGTGTTTGCTTCAGTTTCATTGTTCTCAGTAATAACCTATGGTTTATCTAAAATTCTCCACCACTTTTCCACCACCTTGTATCTTCTCAAGAGAATCTACCATCTTCTTATCATGCTTGTGAAAGAAATGAGTTTAAATTACATTATAATTGCTTTTGATCAATATCATAATATTTTGCTTACTTTTTATGTATTAATTTAAAGATAAATATTTACTCTTATTTTAAAAATTTATTTACATAAAATCATATTTTTGTAATCTTTGTATTAATATATTTTATGGAATTGCATGGTACCACTAATTACATTAAATGCTTTGAGTTCTGGATTAGGTCATTTCGGTGTAGCCCTCAATTATACTTATATAAGACATATTGATACATATGGGGCTATATTAAACGATGCAAAAACAAATATAACATGTTTTGTTCGATCTTCTGAAAGCTCAGATGTTTTAGAAATTCTAAAAAAATCTACTAAAATAAGTTACTATGTTGGTATGATAACTCATGAGGCATATAATTTTAAAGGAGAATTTCAAGAAATATTTAATTTAGATAGTGATGCTTTAGACATATCAAAAAATTATAGAAATAATCTAATAGATGTCTTGTCAGGACTTGGGCTAGATAAAGAAGCTGTTGGAAGAAGATATAAAGACGCTCCTGATCAAGGAATTAACTTTAAGGTAAATAAAGTATTTATACAAACTCCAGGACCTGATGCAGGAAAAATTATAAAATAATGTGACTTGACAATGATAAAAGATGAACATTTACCAGCAATGCAAGGCATGTTTCCAAGTTGGATAACTAGTTGTTCTAAAGACGGAGAACCAAATACTACTGTGATTTCACAAATTTGGTATGTTGACAAAAATCATGTGGCCCTGTCTTTTCAATTTTTTAATAAAACAAAGAAAAATATATTATTTAATCCATTTGCTTATGCTACTATAACTGACCCATCTAATATGAAGCAATATAACCTAGAACTGCAATTTGATCATTCAGAAACAGAAGGTGAATTATTTGATGAAATGGATATGAAATTGCAAGCAATTGCATCAATGACTGGAATGACTGGTATTTTTGAACTCCAAGCAGCAGATGTATATAAAGTTTTATCAATTAGTAATTAGAAACTTTAAAACTTCTAATAAAATTTTATCAAATTATAAAAAATAAAATGCAGACAAAATATTTTTAATGGACAAGCCACCTCTACAAGATGAGTTTGAGAATTTAAAAAAAGTCTTAGACAGAAAGACTAAAGAATTTGAAATTATTAAGCAAATTTCATCTCAAATAAATAAAACATTAGATGTTAACCTAATAGCCTCAGCTATGTTAAATGCCATGGATGAGTTTTTTGGATTTAAATATTCAATGATATTATTAATTGATGAAAAAATGCAAAAACTTAACGTTTTAGCAACCCATGGATATGAAATTAAAGGTATAGGTGCAAGTGTAAAATTAGGTGTAGGTGTAATAGGAATAGTAGCTAAAAAGAAAAAAATGATGAGAATGGCCAACCTAGGTATGCAGAGAAGTTA
The DNA here is from genome assembly GCA_902562285.1 of uncultured Alphaproteobacteria bacterium. Classification (GTDB taxonomy): domain Bacteria; phylum Pseudomonadota; class Alphaproteobacteria; order Rhodobacterales; family Rhodobacteraceae; genus CACIIZ01. The sequence goes on from CACESU010000015.1 coordinate 36,436, forward strand.
TATGAATGCAATAAAAAATCAGATAAGTCCTGATGCGAAAAATTTAAGCAATGAAGTAGAATTACCTGGGTTAAAAAACGCTGAAAGCCAAGTTGCTATACCAATGCTTTTTAACGATGAATTGATAGGAGTTTTATCAGTAGAAAGTAAAAAGATAAATATCTTTAATAATTCTGATGAGATTTTAATTGGAATTTTAGCAAATCAAACCGCTAATGCTTTACAAAATGCAAAGCTTTATCAATTAGAACAGAAAAGAAAATTAGAGCTAAATAAAGCATACTCAGAATTAGAATTACTAAATACTACTCTTGAAAAGAAAGTTGACGAAAGAACAAAAGAACTTGTTACTCTTTCAAATAAGTTAGCAAAATATTTTTCTCCACAAGTTTATCAATCAATTTTTTCTGGGAAACTGGACGTAAAAATACAAACGCAGAGAAAACCGTTAACAGTCTTTTTTTCAGACCTTGAAGGATTTACTGAGCTTACTGAAAGGCTCGAACCCGAAGTCTTAACAGATATTCTTACACAGTATTTAACTGAAATGTCAAAGATAGCAATAAAGTGGGGAGGTACAATTGATAAATTTATTGGTGATGCTTTACTCGTTTTTTTTGGTGATCCAAACTCAAATGGAAATAAAGAAGATGCTGTTGCATGTGTTTCAATGGCTATCGAAATGCTTGAAAAATTAAAAACTTTAAGAAAATTTTGGAGGGATAAAGGAATTTCAAAACCCTTAAATGCAAGAATTGGAATTCATACAGGAGTTTGTACAGTAGGTAATTTTGGTTCAGAAGACAGATTAGACTATACTATTATAGGTAATGGAGTAAACCTTGCATCCAGAATTGAAACAAGTGCAGAACCTAATAAAATTTTATTATCGGAAGATACATATCTTTTAATTAAAAAAGATATAAATTGTTTAAAGAAACAAAAAATCTCAGTAAAAGGAATTTCTTATCCTGTACAAACTTATGAAGTTTTAGGATTTGCAAATAAAAAATCTAATATTGCTATTTTTGAAAAAAGTATACCAGGACTTTCTATGTCTTTAGATAAATCAGAAATTGAAGATAACCAAACTGCCATAAATTTAATTAATGATGCATTGAAAGCTCTTCAATCTGATTAATAGTCAATAAAAATTTGAAGTATTATTTATCAAATAGGATACTAAAAGTGTGAGCAGTAACACTTGTTAATAAAAGGCTAGGTTTTTGGGGTGTCCTCAAGGATATGTCTATGTGATAGATGATATAAAAACTATATTTACCTATTAAAAAAAAGAGTACTTAGAGTTTTTCTATTATGAAGTTTTCTATTGTAAAACAAACTGGTTTAGATAAGGTTATTTTTTAACCGTATTCCTTGATTAAATAAAAGTTGAGGACTTTAAAACAATGGGTCAAAAACACTTTATTTGCACGCATACATTTTGTTCTGAGCAAACTCGCCGCTTATTTCTTACACCACCTGAAAATTTAAATCCACCTACTCAGAGACTTAATGAAAAGGAATGGAGCAAAGCTTCAAAAGGCTCTTATGCAACTTGTCTTCAAACTTGGGTAGGAAATGATGATTTCTTTTTTTGCCATTGGATTGCAGATGATGAGGAACAGATATATAAACAGATAGAGGCATGGGAACTTGATGGTATAATCAATACTCTTATTCACCCAATGCACCGTTTTATGTCTGCTTATAGAAACTCTGATGAAATACAACAATTCCCTGAATCAGGGGACAAATGGTAAAAATGATAATTTCATAATTTCTACTTTTTAGATTTAAGCATTGATTAAGTTATATGTTTCTAACAATAGGCTATGGTTTTTGGGGTACCCTCAAGAATATGTCTTAGGATTGGATTTTATGATTGTCATACTAAACACTTTCTAAAATTTTTTATTAACACTCTTGCAAGTCTTTCTTCTTCTTCAATTTGGGATAGACTAGAAATACAGTTTCAACAATAAACTTCAATTTTATAAGCCAACCTGTATTCTAGTATGAGCTGCCTTGATTAGATCACATTGAACATTATTTTTTTTAGCTAATTCTATTAAGTATCCTAAAATATGCTCACATTCAGTTTGTTTTCCCGATTCAAAATCTCTAAGCATTGATGCCTTTAAATGAGAGCCTTTATCAGTAATTAACTTTAAATTATAATCTGTAGCTTCAATTCCAATATCGTAACCTTTGCTTAACACAATATTTCTGCACTGTTCATGTATTTTTTTTATTAAACTTTTTCCGTAAGTTGTAGAATTAATCTCTCCTAGTGGTTTTTGAAAAAGTACAGTACTTGTTGCAGTAGCACCAATTAATACATACTTCCTCCATAGGTCTAATTCTATATTATCAGAAAAATCACAATCAAATTCAGTCTCTTTACAGATTTCGTAAAAATCTTTTGCAATATTAATATTTTTCGGTGTTCTTGGGCCAAATTTTATACTAGCTCTTGATGTAATTTGTTGGATTGAACCATAATTATTCATCGCAGTCGAAATATATGCTGTGCCTCCAAATATCTTTTCCTTACCAAATTCCTTATCCAAAATATCATAATGAGCCATGCCATTAAGGAGAGGAATTATAGCTGTTGTTTTGACATAAGGCATAATCTCTCTGATCGCTCCAATTAGATCATAAGATTTATTTGTCAAAATAATTACATCAAAATGCTGAACTGATAAATTTTTGTCTAATAATTTGGGATTAACTTTAAATTCTCCGTTAATGCAAAAAATATTAATACCAGATTTTCTTAATTTATCTTTCCTTTTTTCTCTCACTAGAAAAGATACGTTTGCTCCTGACTTTATCAAATGTGCCCCAAAAAAACCACCAACTGCCCCAGCTCCAAGAATTAAGATTTTCATAGATTTATACCTTTAAGCCTAAATTTATTTCTGGATTTTGATTAAATTAGTAAATGATTAAAACTTTTAGTTAATTTTCCATGACTTCCAATAAAATCTTCTCCATTATCATATGGAATAACAAATTTTCTCAATTTATCTAATATTGGATTGTCTCTTCTATCTATTGCTTTAATATAATTTTCTGCATTATCAAAAAACTCTATAAAAGCATATTCTCCAACATCGTTTTCCAAATCAAAAATTTCACAGGATTTTAATCCTTCGTATGGAAATTTTCTTAAATAATTCTCTACTTCATTAAAAAATTGGTTATCAACATCTTGAAGCAATTTAAATTTAATCATTACAAAATACTCAAAAGTTTTATTTAAATTAACATTATTTAGATGCTGATCTTCTTTTTCCTTTATTGATTCTTTAGAAAGCATTGCTTGATTAAAGTTTCTTTCATTATCTAGAAAAGGACTCCCTAAACATTCCCATCCGTTTTTTAAATATTCATTTACTTCCAAAGATAACTGTTGGATATTTGTTTTTGAAATAATAAAATATTTTTGCATAACTAAATAATAGTTTATACATGACGGACTTAAAAGAAATTTCTTATTCTATTCTCTTGAGTATTTTTTCTTCTTAAATTTTGAAAGGTTGGGGGATATTTACTTTCCCAACTCAAAATCTTTGAGCAGTAGTACTAGCTTATATAGGCTATGGG
>CACESU010000016.1 GCA_902562285.1 uncultured Alphaproteobacteria bacterium
AAGGGGAAAGGCAGACGTGGGAGAAAAAACTATGCTTGATGTCTTAATTCCAGTTTCTCTATCATTGAATGAACTCAAAAATGAAAAAAATATAAAAACAGTTGCTGAAAAAATTAAAATGGTTGCAGAAGATGGTATGTTATCTACCAAAGATATAATGGCGACTAAAGGGAGAGCATCCTTTTTAGGAGAAAGAGCAATAGGTCATATAGATCCTGGAGCTAGATCTTCTCAACTTGCTATAAGTGCAATATGTGACGAATATATAAATTAGAGGAACAAAATGAAAAAATTTATTAACAATGTTGAAGAAATTCTTACTGAGAGTTTATCAGGTTTTCAAAAAGCCCATCCAGAGATCATTAAAGTTCACTTTTCTCCAGACTTTATATTCAGAGCTAAAAAACCAGCTGGTGATAAAGTATCCTTAATATCTGGAGGTGGGTCAGGTCATGAACCACTCCATGGAGGATTTGTTGGTCAAGGAATGCTCGATGCCGCATGTCCCGGTCAAGTATTTAGTGCCCCCACACCAGACCAAATGGAAGCTGCTGCTAGTAAAGTTCATAATGGAAAAGGTATTTTATTTATAGTGAAAAATTATTCAGGGGATATCATGAATTTTGAAATGGGTGCTGATATGATCGATTTTGATCATGAGACTATCCTCGTAAATGATGATGTAGCAGTTGAAGACTCAACTTTTACTACTGGAAGAAGAGGTGTTGCTGGCACCATGATAGTTGAAAAAACAGTAGGTAGCCTTGCTGAAACTGGAGCATCTTTAGAAGAATGCAAATTATTTGGTGACCAAGTGAATAATGTTACAGCGTCAATGGGAGTTGCATTTACAAGTTGTACTGTTCCTGCAGCTGGAAAACCTACCTTTGAAATTGGAGCAGACGAAATGGAATTGGGGGTAGGAATACACGGAGAACCGGGTAGAAAAAGAGAGAAAATTAAAACGGCGAATGAACTAACTAATGATATAATAAGTAGTATCCTTGAAGATCTTAAACCAGACAGAAATGAAGAAGTTTTGATGCATGTAAATGGATTTGGCGGCACACCTTTAATGGAACTTTATCTATTATTTGACGTCGGTCAAAAGATTTTGGAGAAAAAAGGAATTAATGTTAGTCGGTCTCTAGTTGGTAATTATACAACTTCACTTGATATGGCCGGAGCATCTTTTTCAATTACAAAACTCAATGAAAAAATAACTAAGCATTGGGACTCTGCAGTACACACAGCAGCATTGAGATGGAAAATTTAGTTTATTATTTTGTTCAATTTTATTGAAATAAAATTCCTCATAAACCAAGATTTAATTTTCTGTTGACTTGAGAAAATTTTATAGTAAATGGTGGCCTTAAATAAGTATAATGGATCATCAGTATGGAAAACGAGCGTCTAGGTATTTTGTTAATACTTTTGGGAATGAGCTTGTTTTGTGTACAAGATATTTTTATAAAACTTATAATAACAAATACTTCAATACTTCAAATACTGGTTTTTAGAGCAATCCTAGGTTTTATTCTTTTGACTGGATTTCTTTATTTAAATCAAAAGAGAATATCTTATAAATCCAATTATCCCTTTATTGCTTTAATACGTGGTACTTTTTTTTTTCTAGGTTTTGTTTGTTTCTACATATCCCTTACAAAAATACCATTAGCGGAAGCCAATGCTTTATTTTTTACAAATCCAATCATGGTGACAATTCTTTCAGTCTTTATACTCAAAAATCCAATTGGATATCATAGAATTTTAGCAATTGTAATTTGTTGTGTTGGAACTTTACTAATCGTCAAACCATCTATTCATAACTTCAACTGGTACATTCTATTACCAATTTTTACTGCATTTTCTTATTCTATTAGTATGATATTATCAAAAATAACCAGCGATAAAGATAATTCCTTTCAGCAATCATTTCATATCTATTTGGGGGGAGTTATTCTAGGATCTTCACTTTCAATTATTTTAATTAATCAATCTGTATCTAGTTCACCTCTATTTAGTATTTTATCCATAAAGTGGAACTTAACAGATATAAATATAATATATATATTAATTATAATAGCTGTCGTTGGTACTGCAGGTATTTTTTGTTTAGTTTCAGCTTATAGGATAGGATCACCTTCCGCAAATGCACCATTTGAGTATGTTTTGCTAATATATTCATTAATTTCTGGATATATAATATTTAACGAAATACCAGATATTTTTTCTTTGACAGGAATGGGGCTCATTATAATTAGTGGCATTTACGTATTTGTAAGAGAGAGCCTAAAGAAAAGATTGATTGCAACAATTAAATCACGGTGAAAATAAAATATTAATAAAAACCCTTAATATTAGGTAATTTAATTGCATTAAATATCTAATAAGTAAATAAAATTCCAGTTTTTTCCTGTAATAAAAATCTTATCATTTACTTTATCCCAAGCAATTCCATTGGGCACATCTTCAGTTTCTTTTTGCTCACTAATTTTGCTTATATCAAAAATACTAGTTACATTCCCCGATATTGGATTGATTGTAATAATCTCATTACTTTGCCAAATATTAGCCCAAATCTCCCCTCTAATAAATTCTAATTCATTTATAAATATTTGTTTGTTTCCATATAAGGAAACAGAAATAGTTTTTTCAACTTCAAAATTCTTCGGATTTAAAAAATAAATTTTTTCAGAACCATCACTTAATATTAATGATTTCCCATCATTAGCTAGTCCCCAACCCTGTCCATATATTTTAAATTCATCTAGTAATGTGAAATTATTAATATCATATACAAATCCTTTTTTAGATTTCCATGTGACTTGAAAGATTTTATCATCATGAATGGTTATACCTTCACCAAAATATTTAGGTAGTAATTTGTTAAAATTTGTAACTTTACCAGTGTTTTTATTAATTTTTTTGATTTCGGAAGTACCCCAACCTCCTGTACTTTCAAAAAAATGTTCATTTTGATAAACTAGACCTTGTGTAAATGCACTTGGATCATGATTATACTTTTCAATAATATTAGCTTGAGTTAATTCTTTTTTTTTAACTATTAAAACACCCATTGAGTAAGTAGGTATCAAGAAAAAAATAAGAAAATTAAAGAAAGTTATATTTATTAACTTAAAGATCATAATAATGATAGACTAAAACAAACTCAAATCTGATTAAAGTCTAAACATATTTAAAAAAGTTTACGTAAGGAAAAGTAACTGTATACTTTAATATGTTTTTAAATAAAATATATTGAGTTTGTAAAATTTTTACAAACTGACAAAAATATTTTTAATACGAGAAAGGAAAACAAATGCGTAATTTTCTTTTAGGAGCTATTATATTCTTTTGTTCCTCAATTAATAGTTTTGCTGAAACTAAAATGTCTTTTGCGTTAGATTGGAAATTTGAAGGGCCAAGTGCACCGTATTTTTATGCAATTGATCAAGGTTTCTTCAAAGCAGAAGGTATAGATGTAGAAATATCACCAGGGAAAGGTTCATTAGATGCAATTCCTAAAGTTGCAACTGGTGCTTTCCCAATAGGATTTGCTGATATAAATAGCATTGTAAAATTCATTGATAAAAATCCAGGAGCTCCTGTTATAGGCATTATGATGGTTTATGATAAACCACCATTCGCAATAGCTGGAAGAAAAAGTCTTGGTACCAGTACTCCAAAAGATTTAGAGGGAAAAATTTTAGGCGCACCACCTCCAGATGGAGCTTGGGCTCAATTTCCTGCATTTGCGTCCGCAAATAATCTTGATGTTAGTAAAATTAAAGTTGAACCTGTTGGCTTCCCAACACGTGAACCAATGTTAGCAGAAAGTAAAGTTGACGCAATTACTGGATTTTCATTTTCTATGTTTTTAAACTTAGTAAGGTTAGGAGTTCCTGAAGATGATATTACTATAATGTTGATGGCAAATAATGGCTTAGAACTTTATGGAAACTCTATTATAGTAAATACAGATTTTGCAGAAAAAAATTCAGATTTGGTTACTGGATTTTTAAGAGCTATTGCAAAAGGCTGGAAAGCTGCAATTGAAAATCCAGAAGATGCAGTTAAAAGCATGTTAAAAAGAAACCCCGCAGCAGACTTGGCATTAGAAACAAGACGTTTAAAACTAGCCATAGAAGGAAATGTTATTACAACGAACACAGCATCGAATGGTATGGGAAATATTGACCCAGAGAGAATGAAAAAGGCTTTAGTTCAATTAGCTGAAAATTATAAATTTGAGAATTCTCCTAATATGTCACTATATTTCACAGATAAATATCTACCAAGTGATGGTAGTTTAATGATAAAATAACAGATTAGTAGGTGGATAATTTCACCTACTACTACCTTTACTCTTTATTATGCATATAGAACTTAGAAATGTTTCTCATGAATTCACTTTAGAAGCAGGTTCTCTTCCTGTTTTAAAAGATTTATCTTTTTCAGTACCTAAAGGTAGGTTTACAGCTATAGTTGGTCCTTCAGGTTGCGGTAAATCTACAATAACTAGATTAGTGAGTGGCCTTTTAAAATCAAAAAAGGGTGAAGTTCTTATTTCTAAGGAGGTTGTAAAATCACCAAGATCTACAGTGGGAATGGCTTTTCAAAATCCCGTCCTTTTGGAATGGCGAAATATCTTAGATAATGTAATCCTTCCACTTGAAATAGTGTCAAAAAATATCTCAAGAGAAACAAAAATCAAACGTGCTAGAGAGCTTTTGAACCTAGTTGGCTTAGCTGAATTTGAGAAAAGCAAACCGTCAGAATTGTCAGGAGGAATGAAGCAAAGAGCATCCCTTTGTAGGTCTTTAGTCCATAAACCTGAAGTATTAATATTAGATGAGCCATTTGGAGCTCTGGATGCTTTCACAAGAGAAGACTTATGGCAAACAATGTTGACGTTAAAGAAACAAGAAAGCTTTACCTGCATACTTATTACTCACGACCTGCGAGAGGCAATTTTTTTAGCAGATCAAGTTTTAGTACTGTCAGGAAGACCTGCAAGTTTACAATTCCAATTAGACGTAAAACTTGGTGACGATAGAAAATTGGATGATTTATATACAAATGAAACTACAAAATCTTTAGCTATACTTAGAAAACAAATAGAGATTGCACAGAAATCAATGATGTAAAATGAATTATAATAAGATAACAATTCCATTAATAAGTCTTTTAATTTTTTGTCTGTTCTGGGAATGGATTGTTTGGTTTAATGGATGGCCAAATTATAAAATGGCATCTCCTTCAGATTTATGGCCAGCATTTTGGAAATTTCGTTGGTTATTCCTAAGTTATGGATGGGATACACTTTGGAGAACTGTTATCGGACTATCTTTGTCAATTGTAGTTGGACTTGGTTTTGGTGTCATTATGGGATTTTCAAAAACAATGCGGATAGCTCTTTATCCCTTACTTGTAGGATTTAATGCCATACCTAAAGCTACAGTAGTACCTGTAATTGCACTTATGTTTGTCGGATTTCATGATATGAATACTATTTTGATAGTTATACTTATTTCATTTTTTCCAATTGCGGTCTCGATTTCTATTGGGTTATCAACGCTAGAACCCGAATATAAAGATATTTTATTATCATTAGGAGCTACTAAATTTGAAATTTTTTATAAGATAGCATTACCTAAAACATTACCCGAATTTTTTGGTGCTCTAAAGGTATCTGCAACTTTAGCATTTATTGGTACAAATTTAATGGAAATAATTGAACCACATGGTAAAGGGTTAGGGCACCTATTTGATAGTGGTAAAATTAGTGCTGACTATCCACTAATGTTTGCCGTGCTAATCGCGTTAGCTTTGCTGGGTATTTTCCTTTATTACATCGTGGTTATGTTTGAAAGCATTTTTGCAGGTTGGGCAGAACGAAATTAGTATTTTAAATTTAAAAAAATACATTCTGCTGATATTAATTTTACAAATAAATTTTTTACTTTAAATCCCAAAGATCAAAGGCATTAGACCAAAAAAAGTTTTTCTTTTCTTCATAAGACCAGTCTTGAGTCATCAGATAAGTGGCAGCAACCCAAGTTTCTAGACCACCACCAAGATTACATACTGGACTATCACTACCCCAAATAATTCTTTTAAATCCAAAAGAATTTACCACATGTTCAAAATAAGGTTTTATATCATCTAAAGTCCATATCTTATTATCACCATAAGCAATAATACCTGAAATCTTGCAAAATAAATTATCACGCTGAGCTAATTTATTAATACTTCTTTTCCAGTCATTAAAATCACCTTCTTTTATATTAGGAACTCCACAGTGATCTAGAATAAATGTGACTTTTGGACAAAAATCAATTAGTTCCATTATTTCTGGGTGTTGATGTGGAAAAGCACATAAATCAAAAGTAAACATTGTATCAGATAATAACTTGATATTATTTTTAAATTGATCACTTCCTACAGTATTATCTGGTGCAACATGTAATACCCTACGAAAACCCTTAATTAATTGTTGTGCGTCTGCATATTGAATCATATCTTGGAAATCATTTTTTTCTGGTCTACAGGAAGATATAACTCCTTTTATTATAGTATCATTATTTTCAATCAAATTATGTATCATCTTCGTTTCTTCTTTAATTTGATTTTCTCCAACGTCTACTTCCATATGCAAACATGCACTTATTCCTAAACGACTAGCTTTAATGTGATAGTCTTCATAACGACTTGGTTTATTGAGTAAATCTACTTTATCTAACCATGGATATCTCAAAATTTCTGGATAAATTAAATGGAGGTGGGTATCAAATAGCATATTTAAACCTTAAGATTGATAAAATTAATGAAAATTTATGGTAACATTAAATTGAATTAGTTAAAGAAAATTGATTAAAATATTCTAAATAATGCAAGATTTTCCATTTACTGCTAAATAGGTTGAATAAATAGAAGTTGTTCCAGCAATAAAAAGTCTGTTTAAAGAACTACCTCCAAAACAGACATTTGCAACCATCTCAGGGATATGGATTTTTCCAATGAGCTTTCCATCTTTGGCAAAGCAATGAACACCATCTGCAGCTGATGACCATAACCTATCTTCACTATCAAATCGAAACCCATCAAAAAGACCTGCATTGCATTCTGCAAATACTTTACTTTCACCTAATGAACTTCCATCTTCATTTAATTTCATTTTCCTTATATGTTTGGGACCATTTTTCTTATGAGATAAACCAGTATCAGAGATATAAAGTGAAGTCTCATCAAGGTTAAAAGCTAAACCATTCGGTTTAATAAAATCTCTTGCTACAACTGAAATATCTTTTAATTTCTCATCTACTCGATAGACAAAGCAACCTTCTTGTTCAGAAATAGATTTTATCCCTTCATAATCACTAATAATTCCATATGTAGGATCAGTAAACCAAATTGAGCCATCTGATTTAACAACAACATCATTAGGAGAATTTAATTGTTTATTATTAAAATTATCAGCAACTATTGAAATTGAACCATCATGTTCTGTCCTTGTCACTCTTCTACTTTTATGCTCACAAGTGATCAATCTACCTTGATGATCAATAGTATTCCCATTAGAACAATTTGAAGGTTCTCTGAAGATTGAAACACTACCATCAGTTTCATCCCAGCGAAGAATTCTATTATTAGGTATATCCGAAATTAACAAATATTTGCCAGCAGGAAACCAAACTGGTCCCTCTAACCATCTTGCTCCTGTCCATAGCCGCTCTACTCTTCCATGACCTGTCAAACAATTTGCAAATTCTGAAGAAATAATTTCAAAACCTGTACCTTCTATCTCACCAAACAAATAAGCCACCCTATGTTTATATTTTCAATTATTAAACTTAGGATACAGTAAACCAAATATATATTCTAAAAAAGTTATATTTTGAAAAAAAATATGCTAATGGTTATATTAAATAATCTTATTGTCTTGAAGGTGAACATTCTGGATAAATTTGCAGCTAGACTTAATTCATTTAAAATTGGCTATCGAGATTATTGGCCTGGAAAAAATGATATAAACACCATTGATTTACTTACTAGGGCTTCGAAAGCAGGCGTTAACGCTGCTGACTTAAATTTCCCTGACCATTTTGAAAATATTAAGGTACAAGAATTAAAAGAAACGCTAAAGCAATTAAATATCCATTTAAATGGTTTAGCTATGCGATATTATTCTGAAGAAAAATTTAAATTAGGTGCCTTTACTAATCCAGAAAAGAAAATAAGGGAAAAAGCAATAGAAGAAACTAAAAAAGGTATTGATGTTTTATCAGAACTTAATGGTGATTTATTAACTTTATGGATGGGGCAAGATGGTTTTGACTATTCTTTCCAAGCTGATTATCGTCAGTTATGGGATTGGACCATAGATGCACTAAGAGAAATAACTGAATATAATCCTAAAATAAAAATTGCTTTAGAATATAAGCCTAATGAACCACGTTCATTTTCTTTAATTCCTGATGTATCTACAACTCTAATGGCAATAAAAGAGGTAGGCAACAAAAATATGGGGGTTGTATTAGATTTTGCACATGTATTGTATGCAGACGAAATGCCTGCTTATTCTGCTAACTTAATAGGTCGATATTCAAAAATTTTAGGGGTACATCTCAATGATGGATATGGAAAATGGGATAATGGATTAATGGTAGGTTCTGTACACCCGATACAAATTATTGAATTATTAGTAGAACTTAAGAAACTAAATTATAAGAGAGCCATTTATTTTGATACTTTTCCTGATCATTCTGGCTTAGATCCCATAAAAGAAACTTCAACTAATATTAAAACCTTTAAAAAATTAAACAGAATTGCTGATAAATTAATTAGTAATTCTGATTTAAACAATGCTATTTCTCATCAAAATGCCTCTCAAACTTTTAATATAATCCAAGAATATCTTTTTAAATGAAAAAAATATGTATTACAGGATCTTTGCACTGGGACATTGTAGTAGAAACAAATAATATTCCAAAAAAAGATGAGACTGTTAAAGGTTCAAAAGTTAATTACCTATTTGGAGGTAAAGGGGGTAATCAAGCTTTATCGGCAAATCGATATGGATCTAATACTTACTTTATTGGGAGAATTGGAAAGGACAATTTTGGGGGAAAAATTTTTAATATATTGAAAAAAAGCACAGTAAATATAAAACAATTACAAGTAGGCCCTGAAAAAACTGGGATGAGTGTTGCTATTGTAGATAAAAAAGGAAATTACAATGCAACTATAGTTTCAGGTGCAAACCTAAATATAGATCATAAAGAAATTGTCATAAAAAAAGATACCGGAATTTTACTATTACAAAACGAAATCCCTGAAAAAATAAATTTAATAGCAGCGAAAAAAGCTAAAGAAAAAAATTGTGAAGTATGGATAAATGCTGCACCAGCGAGAAAAATAAACCCAAAACTGTTAGAACTTACTGATATTATCATTATGAATAAAGTTGAAGCAGAGTTTTATGAAAAATCTCTACCTAAAAGCAAATTAAACAAAATAACTAAAATAATAACTTTAGGATCTAAAGGGTTAAAGGCTGAGTTTTCAGATGGAATTCATAAAAAAATTCGAGCGTTTAAAGTAAAAGTAGTATCAACACATGGTGCTGGAGATGCTTTCATAGGAGCCATGGCCTCATATAGGTTAAAAGGCAATAATATTATTTCTTGCTTACATTATGGTCAAGCCGCAGCAGCTTTACATATTTCAAGTAAAATTAGACACAGAGATACAATCACAGAAAAGGATGTCCTTGATTTAATTATCAAAAATAAAAGGTAAAAAAACTTTTATTGTTATTCTATTTGAGCTTCTGGATCCATTAACTTTTTGGACTTCAAATCAAACCAAAGTTCTTTTGGAATATTGTACTGCATACACTCATAATTATTATCCATTTCATCTTTACTTTGTCCCCCCGGTATTACAGAAAGGTGTGTACAATGAAGTAGTGGAAATTGGAGCGCAGCTGCTTTTAGAGGAATTTCATATTCTCGGCAAACTAATTCAATTTTATTAACTTTTTCTATTATTTCTTTTGGAGCAATATCATAATTATAATACGCTCCCTGAATACCTCCAGTAGCAAGAATACCAGAGTTATATGGTCCACCGGTAATGATTCCAATTCCTCTTTTTTCACAAAGTGGTAAAAAAGATTTTAATGCCTTTTGTTCTAAAAGAGTATATCTACCTGCTAATAAAAATAAATCAAAGTCTCCTCTTTCAGCCAAATACTGACAAACTTCCCATTCATTTATACCACCACCAATTGCAGATATTACATTTTGATCTCTTAAGGATAGCATAGCTTCATACCCTCTTTTATCAAAAAATTCTGAAATTCTTTCATCAGATGCAGCCTTACTACCATGAGTAAATATACATAAATCATGAACATAAAGGATATCAATTTTACTTACTCCTAACCTTTCAAAGGAAAACTCAAAAGAACGCATAATTCCATCGTAACTATAATCGTATTGCTCTTTACGGAGAGGAACATCAAACCATTTACCAATCCCGGTTTGTTCTTCAGCTTTACAAGGTTTCATTAATCTACCCACTTTAGAAGATAAAATATAATCATTTTCATTTTTTGACCTTAAGAATTTGTTCAATCTAGTTTCACTTAAGCCTAAACCGTACAATGGTGCTGTATCATAATATCTAACCCCTAAATCCCATGCTCTGTTCAACGTAGCATTAGCTTCTTCATCTAAAATACTTTTATATAAATTACCAAGTGGGGCAGATCCAAAACCAAGCTCAGTAAAATTTAACTCACCTTTTTTATGACGATCCCATTTTCTATTTTTAAGCATATTTAAAACCATAAAATAATTCACATATCTGAATGCTAATCATTTTTCCTTTACCTGACCAGAATTAAATAGTTAAATTATATTTGTAAGGGAGTTCTTTTTTGAAAGATAGATTCTATAAACTTTTTGGAACAAAAAAGCCTATAATCGCAATGGTGCATTTAGGTGCGTTACCAGGCTCTCCTCTTTATAATAAAGAAAGTGGCATTACTGGATTAATAAAAGAGGCCAAAAAAGATTTAGAAGCACTACAAACAGCTAAATTTGATGCAATAATGTTTGGAAATGAAAATGACCGTCCCTATCAACTGACTGTGGACACCGCATCAACTGCTGCTGCTGCATATATTATTGGTGAATTGAAAAAAGAGATTCAAATACCTTTTGGTGTAGATATGCTTTGGGATCCAATGGCAACAATTGCCTTAGGTACTGCAACAAAAGCTAATTTCGTCCGAGAGATTTTTACAGGCACTTATTCTTCAGATATGGGTATTTGGGTACCAGATGCAGGAAAAGCGCTAAGATATAGAAAAAATTTGGGTAGTGAAGAAATGCTTTTATTTTTTAATATTTCTGCAGAATTTGCATACTCCCAAGATAGAAGGTCTTTATCAGACAGAGCAAGAAGTGTTGTATTTTCTTCATTACCTGATGCAATTTTAGTAAGTGGCCAAATAACTGGGGAAGCAGCTTCAATAAATGACTTATTATCTGTAAAAAAAGCATTACCAAATACACCTGTTTTAGCTAATACTGGTGTTAAGCATGATACAGTAAATCAAGTATTAACAACTGCGGATGGGTGTATTGTTGGGTCATCTTTAAAAGAGGATGGTGATACTTGGAAACCTGTTAATCCTGAACGTGCTATAGAGTTTATGAATATAGTAAATAAATTTAGAAGTTAATGAAAAATAAAATCTACAATAATTTAATTGAGTTAATGATGCTGCCAGGCTTATCTGGACATGAAAATAGAGTTTGTAACCATATTTCAAATAAGCTGAAAGAATTAGGATTATTTCCAAAAAAAGACGTAATGGGAAATTTATGGGTAAGTTTCCCAGGGGAAGGACCTAACATTATGTTATTTACGCATATGGACCAAATTGGTTTCGTAGTTCGTAAAATTGAAAAAAATGGGTTTATAAGAATTGAAAGATTAGGAGGAGTACCAGAGAAAGCCCTTGCTTCTCAAGCTGTAATATTCCCTTTAGAAAATGGAAGTGAAATTTTTGGAATTATAGCTAATAAAAGTCACCATGCCACCCAACAGGATGAAAAATATAATGTTGTGCATTATAAAGATTTATACATTGATGTTGGCGTTGATACTTTTGAAGAGGTAATAAACCTAGGAATAAATATTGGTTCTGCTGTTGTTTATAAACCAACAGTTGAGGAGTTAAGCAATGAAAGAATTGCTGGTACAAGCATTGATGACAGAGCAGGTTGTGCCATAGCAATAGAAATTGCAGAAAGGTTATCGCTAAGAGAAAAAGGTCCACCTATAAACTTAGTATTCAGTGTACAAGAAGAGTTTAATTTAAGGGGAGTAATACCTCTTGCCCAGCAATTATTGCCTGATATTGCTATTCAATTAGATTTAATTTTAGCAACTGATACCCCTGATATGAGAGATAGAGGAAATATAAGCTTAGGTAAAGGACCCGCAATTAGTTTATTTTCATTTCATGGTAGAGGTACTTTAAATGGTGTAATCCCACACCCTACCCTTGTGAAACTTTTTGAAAAAACTGCACTTCGAAATAAAATTCCTCTTCAAAAAAGCGCTCATAATGGCGCACTTACAGATCTATCTTACGTACAATTAGTTGGGAAGGGTGTTGCATGTATAGATGTAGGGTTTCCTCTGCGTTATTCTCATTCTTCACTTGAGATTTGCGATTTAAATGATTTGGTACAACTTACGAAATTGTTAGGAGAGGTTTTAGATAATATAGATGGCAAAATAGATTTGAATAGATAATTTTCTTAATTAAAGTACTAATTTATTTGACAGCACCAGCAGCCATCCCTTTTATTATAAATTTTTCTAAAATTATTCCAATTATAACCAGTGGCAAGATAGCAGCAAATGATAAAGCAGCCATTGACCACCAAGCAATACCTTGAGAACCAGTTTGGCTAGCAACCATGACAGGTAAAGTTTTGGCATGTGAAGAGGTTAGTAGAGCCGCAAAAAAATACTCATTCCAAGTTAATACTAGTGAAATTATAAAAGCAGCTATTATACCAGGTAGAGCAATTGGCAAAATAATTGTAATAAAAGCCTTCCATAATGAAAGACCATCTACAAGAGCTGCTTCCTCTAATTCAACTGGTATTGATCCAAATTGGTCACGCATAATCCATATAACTATTGGTAAAACTGTTAAAGTATAAAGAGCAATTAATCCTATTCTGGTGTCTAAAAGAGCTAACTCTTTATATAAAACCAAAAAAGGTAAAGCTAAGACAACAGGAGGTAAAATTAATTGAGATAAAAAGAAAAAAGAAATATCTGAGTTTCGCATGAATCCAAACCGATAACTAAACCTACTTAAACCATAAGCAGTACAACTCCCTAAAGCCACTGCAATTGTGGATGAACTAAAAGCAATAATGGTTGAATTCCAAAATCTTTTTAAAAATTCTTCACGAACAGTATTTTCAACAAATATAGTATTTGGTGATAATCCCAAGGATTTTAAACCTAACCACTTAGGTGTAAAATCCCACCAAGGTACAATATTACCTTTCATAACGTCTGGTGCTGCTTTAAAAGTTGTAGTTATCGTCCAATATATTGGAAATAAACAAATAAAAGCCCATATAATTAATATCCCATATATTATTAATCTATTAAACATCCAATTTGGTTTAAAAGATAAATCTTTAGCGGTATCATGGAAAATCTGTTTATTCATGCTTTAATACCTGGGTTTCATCCATTTATCAGCAATTTTGATCAAAATTGTCATTAAAATTACTATTATGATTAAATAAAAAATAGCTAAAAAAGTTCCATAACCTACATTCGAACGATCTCTGTATTCTCTAAATATAAAACTAGTCACACTATCAGTAGCTCCTCCAGGACCTCCTGAAGTGACATTGATTATAATATCCGCTAATTTCAGCTTAAAAATAATCCTAATTAAAATTGCAGTTATTGACACAGGTAACATTAAAGGAAAAGTAATTTCCCAAAATTTTTTCCAAGGTGGAGCTCCATCAACGTCTGCTGCTTCATGCATCTCTTTTGGAATAGCCTGTAAACCTGCTAAAATCATAATCATCATTAAAGGTATAAAAGTCCATGCATCCATCATCATAATTACTGAGCGTGCCATTTCATGGCTTCCAAAAAAGGAGGGGTTTTCCCAACCTAACTCTCTAGCAAGACGAGAAATAGGGCCAAACCTCGCCTCAAGCATTGATTTTCCTATCATCCAACTAACTGCAACTGGGGAAAGCATTAAAGGCATTAAAAAAGCTACACGAAAAAATTTACGAGCTTTGATTTGAGTGTTCAAAAGAAGTGCTAAACCAAAGGCAATGACATACTCTACTAGAATTGCAAGAGTATAATAGATCATATTTTTTAAGGCATTCCAATAGAATGGATCAGCCCACATTTGATAAACATTAGCCAGGCCATTGAACTGCCTCCCATCAGGAGAGGAAAGATTCCAACTTGAAAAAGCTATACCTAGTGCAAATATCAAGGGAAAAATAACAACAGAAACTACAAAAAGAACTGCGGGTAAAATAAATAGTCGTCTTTTACCTTGTTCACCATATAATATTACCTGCCCCAGACATAAACAAAATGCCCAAAGTAAATACGAATATAGTGTAGGACGCCAATTTTCAAAACCAAAAGTTAAAAAATTTGTTTGATCAAGGGATTGTAATAAAACAGTTAATATCAGGAATATCGCTGAGCCCCAAATGATAAAACGACCAAAATTTCTTCTCCCAAGAGATATTTGGTCTGGCATAACAATGTGGAGGTAATTACCTTCAGATGAGCTCAAAGATGACTTTTCCTTATAAAAATAAGGACCGGTATGTTTCCATACCGATCCAACTAGTTATTTTGGTCAAATTTAGAGACCCATTGAAGCTTTATAAAGCTTAATTTGACTTTCTCGACCAATTGAGTCTGTAATTTTTTCCCATGCTGCAGCAATAGCATCTGCAGTTTCCTGAGCTGAACTATATTGGCCAGCAAAGCCCTTTGCTAACTCATCCTCAGCTACAGAATAGTACTGAAAAATTCCAGGTATTCTTGGTTCATTTAGAGAATTTGGATGATTATATGTATCAAGATTTGATCCAAGATAATCTTCTATAAATGCTCGGTCATATCCGGCAGCTTCCCACTCATCATAAACAAAGTGTGAATTTCTGTATGGCTGAAAACCAGACGGATAGGCTGATGTCCATAATGAAATATCTTTTCCTCCAATATGTGCAGCAGCAGACCATGCAGCTTTACGCTTTTTGCTATCACCTTCAACCCGGTTAGTCACGTAAACACCCCATCCAAGGTAAGCATTGTTTGGAGCTTCATTATAGTTATTTTCCCAGGCACCTTTTTTAGAGTTATAGACCTTATCCGATCCAGGTATCATGCTAAAACCTACAACGTCGCCAATTACAGATGAATCATTAGTTCTAGCATTAGACCCAATATCACCCCACCAAGTAAGCATAGAACCTGTTCCTGCTAAAAACTGTTGGAAACCAGTAGTACCTGGATCTGCGTTAATTTGATCTGCAGGGTAAGCTCCGTCAATTTTTATAAGATCCATGACATCTTGTATTGCTTGAACCCAACCAGGGTTGTTGATCCTAGGCTTCATAGTATCTATATCAAATAAGAATGCTGGATCATCTGGATGTTTTACATATGGACCAGCTCTATCAGTAAGAAAGTACATACCAAAACCGCCCCAACCCTTTAATGGATCTAAAAATCCATGTGCCGGAAGCCCAGTTAAAGGATCAGTTTTTCCTACAACATCTTTTGATATTTGATTTACTTCTTGCCAGGTTTTAGGAGGATTTGCTCTTCCTGTTATTGATCCAGACCCGAAATAATCAGTTCTATAACAAAATGTATGACAATCACCATCAATGTTGATTCGATAGGCTTTACCATCCCATGTTCCTACAGGAGGTTGTAAGTAACCAACCAAATCATCATAATCAATCTGGTCTTTTACCCAATCTGGCATTTCATTTAAAAGGCCCTGGCCAGCTGTATCGCCTTCAAATGGTGCCCCCATTTCAATTATATCAAAATCAACAGTTTTTGTAGCTATTGATTGCTGTAATCTAGGATTATAATCAGCTTGTGCTAAATCTATCCAGTTAATCTTAGCACCTGTGTAAGCTTCCCAAGGTTTTAAAAATCCCCTAAATAAAAAATTATGAAGGTTTTGATTGTTTAAACCCATAAAAGTGAGTTCTACTCCTTTAAATTCACCTGGTTTTACACGATCTTTAACAGGACCTAGACACATTTCTCCAACTTTTTGCCACTCAGCATCACCTGGGGATCCCATTCCGACGCCAGGAATTTTCATAATAGCAGCACGTAATGCAGAGTGACCATCTGCTAGTGCTGGTACGGCACCTCCCATAGCTGCTAAGGCAGCGGTACTGGCAGCACCTTTAAGCATAGTTCTTCTTGTTAATCCGTTTCGAACTATGTGATTATAAAGTTCAACTTTCATACAGTTTTTCTCCCAAATTATGTTAAATCAGGAAATAAAAGGAATATTTAATTTCCTGATGATACCTTAATAGTAAAATAATTTCAGTGTAGATCTGTTTTGTCAAGCTTATCAATAAATAGAATTTTCATATATAGACAGTATTGATTAGTTAGGTTATTTTTTACTAGGAGAATTTATTATGGCAGAAGTAAAAATACGCAACCTTTTTAAATCCTATGGTAATACAGAAGTAATCCATGGTTTAGATGTAGATATTGAAGATGGTGAGTTTGTTGTTCTAGTAGGACCTTCTGGGTGTGGTAAATCAACTCTCTTGAGGATGATTGCTGGTTTAGAAGGGATTTCCTCAGGAGACATAATGATTGGTAAAAGTATAGTAAATAATCTACCACCTTCTCAAAGAGACATAGCAATGGTATTTCAAAATTATGCTCTTTATCCTCATAAAACTGTAAATGATAACATGGCTTTTTCTCTTAAAATGAAAGGTTTGAGTAAAAAAGATATCTCTAATAGAGTAAATCAAGCCGCAGAAATATTAGGCTTGACCCCCTATCTCAAAAGATATCCACGTGCTTTATCTGGTGGCCAAAGACAAAGGGTAGCTATGGGGCGTGCTATTGTACGTGACCCTCAAGTTTTTTTGTTTGACGAACCACTATCTAATCTGGATGCAAAATTGCGTGTACAGATGCGTGCAGAAATTAGAGAATTACAACAGAGACTGAACTCTACTACAATTTATGTTACCCATGATCAGATAGAAGCTATGACAATGGCAGATAAAATTGTAGTCATGAAAGATGGTTATATCGAACAAACCGGAAGTCCTTTGGAAGTTTATGACAAACCCGCTAATACTTTCGTAGCAAGTTTTATTGGATCACCTGCCATGAATATGATTGAAGGGACTGTGGAAATAAAAAATAATAGTTATAAGTTACAAGTTGCTGGTACAAAAATTAATTTACCAAATGTTAAAGAATTAAAAAATGGCCAAAAAATAATCATTGGCATAAGACCAGAATATCTATTTCCTTCTAACAATGGAATTCCTGCAAAAATTGCAGTTGTTGAACCAACTGGTTCTGAAACACACCTTTTGCTTCGTGCAAACGATCAAGATTTAACCTGCGTCATTAGAGAAAGAGAAAACTACAGTCCTGGGCAAGAAGTTAAACTAACCACTGATCAAAATTCAATTCATATTTTTAATTATGAAAATAAGTTACGTATATTCTAATATAAATAAATTTAATTTTGGAAGGATAATTTAATATGTTAAAAGGGATAAATAGTCTTTTGAATGCTGATGTTCTTTATACGCTAAGAGCAATGGGACATGGTGATGATTTAATTATTGCTGATACCAATTTCCCATCTGATAGTATTGCAAGAGAAACTGTGTTGGGTGATCTTTTGAGAATAGACGCACCTGCTGCTGAAGTTGTGAAAGCTGTTTTATCTGTTTACCCTTTAGATACTTTTGTTGATGATGCTGCTGGCAGAATGGAAGTAGTTGGAGAGCCTAATTCAATTCTTCCAGTTATGAGTGAGGTACAGTCAGAAGTAAGTAGAGCAGGTGGACCAAATCCAATGATATCAATTGAACGTTATGCATTTTATGAAAGAGCTAAAAAAGCATACGCTGTTATACAAACTGGTGAGCGTCGTTTTTATGGATGCTTTGCTTTTCGAAAAGGAGTAATTGGTCCTGAGGAAAATTAATAAATGAGTCATGTAGTAATACTAGGCGTTTTTGTAGCGGATACAGCTTATCGTGCTGATAGAATGCCTGTTATGGGTGAGACAGTTTTGGGGAATTCATTTTCCTTAGGACCTGGAGGTAAGGGCTCTAACCAAGCTGTAGCAGCCGGCAGATTAGGTGTCAAAGTTTCTATGATAAGCCGTTTAGGGAAGGATGACTTTGGTCAAATGGCAATAGACACATGGAAATCATCAGGAGTCACTCCTTATATTGAAGAAGATCTTAGTAGTTATACAGGGGCGGCTTATATTTTTATTGAGGAAAATTCAGGAGATAATGCAATAATTATTTCACCTGGTGCAGCTGCAAACATAAGCCCAAAAGATCTAGAAAAAAGAAAAGATCTAATTGCTAATGCAGATGTTTTCATAACTCAACTTGAACAACCATTAGAAGCTGCTAAAAAAGGTTTAGAAATAGCTAAATCTGCAAATGTAAAAACTATTTTAAACCCTGCTCCAGCTGCAAAATTACCTGATGGATTTTTAAAATTATGTGATTTTATAACTCCTAATGAAACAGAAACTGAAACTCTTACTGGAGTAAAAGTTTCAACATTAGATGATGCAAAAATAGCGTGTGAAAAATTTAAAGAAATGGGCGTTGAAACTCCTATAATTACGCTGGGAGAGAAAGGTGCCTATTTGCATGAACATGGACTAATACAAAGCTATAAAGTTGGACAAGTTTTAGAAACAACTGGTGCAGGCGATGCATTTAATGGAGGTTTTGCTGCTGCTTTGTCTGAAGGCAGAAGTACATTAGAATCAATTAATTTTGGTTGTGCAACTGCAGGTATTTCAGTTACAAGAGCTGGAACAGCTCCCTCTATGCCAACGAGAGATGAAGTAGAGAAGATTTTATAAATAAAGTTTAAAAATAATTTAAATTGATTAATATCTTGAAAATTAAAGCTTAAAATGATCAATCTTAATCAAAAATGGAGAAAACCCAAAAAGCAAAGTCCGATTGTCATTTTTGGAGCTGGATCTATTGTGAATGATGCGCATTTACCAGCCTATAAACAAGCAGGTTTTAAAGTTCAGGGTATTTATGATCCAGATATTAAAAAAGCACAAAAATTAGCAAGTAAATTTAATGTCAGCATTTTCAATACTGCAGAAGAAGCGTCTAACCAGCAAAATGTAATATTTGATTTAGCTACTCCACCAAAGGATCATGCAAGCATTCTAGAAATATTACCAGAAAATGCTGGTGTTTTAATTCAAAAACCTATGGGTAGTAATCTTCATGAAGCCACTAAAATATTAGAAATTTGTAATGCTAGATCACTAAGGGCTGCATTAAATTTTCAACTTAGATTTGCTCCGATGATGATAGCTTTAAAAGATGCCATCAGCTCCGGTTTATTAGGTAAAATTGTAGATTTTGATGCTTGGCTAGCGTTAGATACTCCCTGGTCATTATGGAAGTTTTTAGAAAATTTACCAAGAGTTGAAATCCTTTTGCACTCAATTCACTATTTCGATTTTATAAGATCAATACTAGGTGACCCCAATGGTGTAAAAGCAAAAACACTTGGTTTCCCTGGGGAAAAAACTTCAAATACTAGAACTACAGCTATATTAGATTATGGAAGTGATATAAGATGTGCTCTAACCATAAATCATAATCATAATTTTGGTAGAAAATTTCAAGCTTGTGAATTCCGAATTTGTGGGACCAAAGGAGCAGCTTATGTTCAACTTGGGGTAAATCTTAATTATCCAAAAGGAGAACCTGATATATTAGAAATAAACTTAGGAAAAAAATGGGTAAATATTCCTTTAAGAGGATCTTGGTTTATTGAAAGTTTTGGATACAGAATGTCTCAATTACAGCGATATATAAATGGAGAAGAAAGTGAACTCATTTCATCAGTAAAGGATTCTTGGAATACCATGGCATTAGTTGAAGCAGCATATAAGAACAGTGAAGATCCAGGAACATTAATTCCAAAATATATTGATAGATAATTTTTTTAATAAAAAATTACTCTATTCGACCAACAACATCTCCTACCTGAACTAAATCTCCATCACTAAAATTGATTTGAGAAATTTTCCCACTGACCGGAGCTTCAATTTCTAACGCAGTTTTAGTAGTCGATATTAAGAGTACAACATCACCCTCTTCTACTTCTTCACCAGCACCCACTAGCCACTCTGTTATTTCAGCCTCTGATATTTCGTTACCTAAATTTGGTATTATTATATCTGTCATTTGATTTATCCTTTTTGGTTATAATCCCTTTTTGGCCAATTCTAAAAAATTCCAATCTTTTCGGAGACCTTTTTTGTTCACTCTTTTTTCTGGAAAAAAATCTCTAAAAACTGAATCTAAAATATCATCTGTCTGTGGTGAGTATGTTTTTTCCATGTCGGCGCCAGGGGCTATCCAATTAGGTGCACCAATTACTATAGCGGGTGCCTTAAGATTATTAAAAGCAAACCTTGATATATTTGTAGCAATAGTATTTGCAAAACTTCCTCTTTCAACTGCTTCAGAAACAATAAGTAAGCGTCCAGTCAAATTTACAGAACTTATCAACATATCATAATCAAATGGAACAAGTGATCTTGCATCAATAATTTCAGCATCAATTTTGTGGTTTATTAACTCTTCACTTGCATCCAAAACTGGATATAACGATGCCCCTATTGTTAAAATAGTTATATCTCTACCTTTTTTTCTTTTAACTGCTTTACCTATAGGTATAGTATAATACTCTTCTGGAACACCTTTATCATTAAAAATCTCAACTTTTTCGTATAAACGTTGGCTTTCAAAAAAAATAGTTGGATCATTAGATTTTAATGAGCTTGCTAGTAAGCCTTTTGCATCATATGGAGTTGCTGGATATACAATTGAAAGTCCTGGAATATGTGTAAGTAATGACGACCAATCCTGTGAGTGTTGAGCTCCATACTTAGATCCAATAGAAGCTCTTAAAACAATAGGTAACTTTAATTCTCCCGCAGACATTGCTTGCCATTTTGCTAATTGGTTAAATATTTCATCTCCAGCTCGGCCAATAAAATCTGAATACATAAGTTCAATAATAGCTCTACCACCAGATATAGCGTAACCAATTGCGGTGGAAACTATAGCTGCTTCTGAAATGGGTGCATTAAATAACCTATTCATTGGAATAATATCAGCAAATCCCCTGTATACACCAAATGCTCCACCCCAATCACGACATTCTTCTCCATAAGCAATAAGTGATTTGTCATTAGACAAATGATAAATGATGGCTTCAGCCAGGCTATCTCTAAGGGTAATTGCTCTCATTCCAGATAATAAAGAACCATCAATAGTTTTTCCATATCGAGACTTTTTTTTCATATTTTTTATCTGATTAACTTGATTAATATCCATTAACAAATCGTTTGCAGTTTTAGAAATTCTGTTAACTTGTTTATTAAAAGTAAAATCTCCAATAATTGTAGGTTTTTTTGTTATATCAATACTTGGAGTCAATTCTCTATCTACAACTTTACTTGTTAAAATCTCTATTTGATTTTGTACTTTTTCAATTATGTTATCTAAATTCTTTTTGTCTATAATATCAGCTTCAAGTAACTTTTGAGAATAGAGCTCAATAGGATCAAAAGATTTCCAATCTTTGATCTCTTCTCTAGATCTATAAGCATTTGTATCAGTTGTTGAATGTCCAGAAAATCGATAGCATTCAATATCTAATAATGCAGGACCAGTTCCTTCTAACAATATATTTCTTTTTCTGATAACTGCATCAGCAACTGATAAAGGGTCAGAACCATTGACAGTTTCAGCATGCAACTGCTCAGGATTAACTCCACTAGCTATCCTTGAAAGGCGGTCCCAAGACATTGTTTCTCCCAATGTTTGACCCCCCATAGCATAAAAATTATTCATAAAACAAAATAACATTGGTGGATTATTATTAAATGGTTTGGGCCATAGGTTTTTGTATTGTCCCATGGCAGCAAAATTCATCGCTTCCCATACTAATCCACAGCCAGTACTTCCATCGCCTAAATTTGCAACACAAATAGATTTATTTTGTTTTAAATGTGCATGTAAAGCAGCACCCACAGCAATACCTGAAGATCCCCCAACAATTGCATTATTTGGAAAGGCACCAAAAGGTGTAAAAAATGCATGCATTGACCCACCCATACCTTTATTAAAACCAAGTTCACGCATAAAAATTTCTGCTAATACTCCAGTTAATAAAAACATTTCTGCATCATTAAATTCTTTATTATTAAAATTTTTATGGATATATGAAATTAATTTACCATCATGATGTGTATCCATTATTGAGTTTAATTTATTCCTGCTCAAATTATTAATAGCTGAAAGTCCTTTAGCTATCATTTCACCATGGCTCCTATGCGAACCAAAAATTTTATCCTCAGTTTTCAAAGCAAATGCAGATCCAACAGCTGCAGCCTCTTGACCAATAGAAAGATGAGCTGGCCCGTTATAAATATATTCGATATTTTTATAAGAACCCTTTGTTTTGAATGAGTTTAGCATGGTTTCAAACTCACGAACTATATACATATGCCGCAATAACTCTATTAAATTTTCTTTACCATATATCTTTAATTCTTCCTGAATTGATTTCTGATATTGATGAATAGGAATTCCTGAACTTTTAAGTACACTTTTGCTGAAAGTTTTTATTGGATCTATTGGTATATTTTTTGGCATTTATTTATTTAATTTTTATTCTTTTTAAAAGTTTCAATATCTACTTTTGAAGGCGGATTACAACCTATTTTTTTACAATTTAATGCTGCAGCAATGGAGGCTTTATTCATCATTAATGATAGATCTGTTTTTTTTAAATTTTCTATCAAATTAATATCAAAAATTTTATTATCTATAAACCAAGTCAATATACTTGCCATGTAAGTGTCTCCTGCACCAACTGTATCTTTCAAATCAGAAATCTTTACCGAGGGCATATTTATTTTAAAGTGAGAAGTTTTTCCAATAGAACCTTTTTCCCCAAATGTTAGAATAAGTAGTTTGGCATTAGTTTTTGATTGAAGAATTTCAAAGGAATGATCAATCGAATTGTTTGGATAAATCCAATTTAAATCTTCATCACTTAGCTTTAAGATATCCACATCCAAAAACATTCTTTCTAATCTTTTAATATATGATTCACGGTCATTTATAAGTATTGGCCTCACATTTGGATCTAAACTAGTAATAAAACCTTTTTGTTTGCATTTCTTAAAAAATATTTCCCAAATTTCAGCATCTTTTCCTTCGACAAGGCCTAGGGAACCAACATGGAAAATTTTAGTAGTCATTGGTATTATATCCAATAAATTTTCTAAATTTACTTTTCTTTCAGCTGTTTCATTTCTATGAAAACTATAGGACGGAATGCCCTCACTTATAGATACTACAGCTAAAGAAGTGGGGTTTGAAATACTTTTTGACAAAATTTTAACACCATTTTCTTTTAGCCTGGACGAAAGTAATACTCCCAGTGTATCTTTAGACAGTGGTGTTAAATATGATACATTTCCACCCTGCTTACTTGCAGCTATTGCGACGTTATATGGTGATCCGCCAGGATTTGCTAAATAAATTGGTAGTCCTTCAGGGTTAAAACTTGAAGAAACTAAATCAATAAGATTCTCTCCCCCAATTGCTATCATCCAATTACTCCATTAAAAATAAATGCATATTATTAAACAGAATTATCAAGCTTGCGAGCTCTTTCAAAAATTATATCAATAAATAAACTTATTATGAGTATAATTGCTCCAAAAATTAAAAAAGGGGAAGTCACAGAATAACCAATTTTAATTAATGGTAAAATAATGAAAATAAAAAAGGTGGCAATTATTACTGTTAAAAGTTTATTTGGAGTATATAAAGGTATTAATGAAATAATAAATAATGAAAGACATAGTACTGAAATCCAAGTATTTGAAGAAATAATTTGTTGAAAGTAATCTATCTCTTTCGGTCCTAATAACCTAGCCGTTTGGCCATTAGCCAATTTTTCTCCAGCCTCTTGAATGCTTTTTGATGAATTATGCTCTAAAATAGAAATTTGTGCTTTTAAAAAAAGACTTGCAGGAGTCATAAGGGTTAAGAAAGCCATGAATGAACTCACTGAGACCAATAACCTCCTTACATTCTTTGGATTTTTTGACTGACGAACTAAATCTATACCTACTGCTAAAAGAATTATTACACCCGTAACAACCATTTGCCAAAAAGTATCTAATTGTGCCAATGTTAATCCATTGTTGATAAGTTTTAAAAGTATAACACCCATAAACGTGCCCCATAAGGAACCTCTTCCTCCAAATAATGAAGTACCACCAATAACAACAGCTGCAATTGCGTCTAATTCCCACATTTGCCCATAATCAGATTTTGCATAAGGAGCTCTTCCAAGAAATAATAACGCACCAAATGCCGCTGAAAGTGAGCAAAGCATATAAGTCATCATTGTATAAAGGGAAGTATTAATACCTGACTGTCTTGCACCCACAGCATTTGATCCTATAGCGTATATATATCGTCCATATCTAGTATTAGTAATAATTATGCTTAGTGTAAGAAAAAATAGAATAAAAATCAGCATCGACATTTGAAAAGTTCGAAAGAAATTTAACCAATTACTATCAATAAAACTACCAAATGTTTCCCAATAACCTTCAAGATTACCCTCTTTATATTCATTTCTTAAGTTTGCAAATGGATTGAATCTTCCAAATAAATCAAAATTTATTGGAAGTTTTGGAGTAGCTTGCGCACCAGTACTAAGATGACCTGTTCCACGCCATATAGACAATCCAGCAAGAGTTGCAATAAAAGCAGGCATTCCAAAATAAGCCACTAATGTCCCTTGAAATGCACCTACTAATAATCCTAAAGAAAGGCCAGTAAGAATTGCCATCCAAGGTGGAAATCCCCAAAAACTACAAACGTAACCTGTTAGAGCAGCAGTCATACCCATTACAGAACCTACCGATAAGTCAATACCTGAAGTTATAATTACAAGCGTCATCCCCCCAGCTACTATTCCTATGGCTGCAGAATTATTTAAGATGGTCATAAGATTTGTTGGATGAAAAAAAGGACGTCCTGAAGTTGAAAATTCTATAGCTAAAGCAAGAATTAAAATTGCCACAAAAGCACCAGACCATTCCGCTTTAAAAAACCTGACTAAAGCCCTTATTATCGTATCTGTAAATTTTTCTGGCATAATTTTTTATGAAATAAAATGATATAAATATCAAAAAAATTTATTTTTAAATAAATATAGAAATCCAAAGGGCACAAATTATATCACAAATTTGTACCCTATTATTTTTTGATATGAATTAATTGATACCTACCATTTGTTTATAAACACCAGAAGTAGAAGGTGTTACAAGAAAAAATCCTGTATCTATTCTTGAGGATACTGTTTCACCTCTTGCAGCTGCGGCAGCAGCCTTGATTCCTTGATAGCCCATTTGATATAACATTTGAGCAGTATCTGCATGAACCCATCCTTCATCCATTGCAGCTATAGCATCACTTGCACCATCGAAACCAACTAGCTTAACATCACCTGCACCATATCCAAGGTTTTCTAATGCAGCTTTTGCACCCATGGTACCGCCGTCCCATGCATTCACAACCATTTTGACGTCGCTATTTGAATTTAATACAGCCTCAACTCCCTCTTGAGCTTGTTGACTGTTCCATTCTGTAGGAACCTCTAAAATTTTTGAACCAGGCCTAGCAGCTGAAAAAGCTTCCATAAAACCATTACGGCGCTCTTGACCAGTAGATTGTGCTTGATTCCCTGTAACATAAATTACAGTATCACCATCGTTAACTAAGGTAGCAGCAACTGCACCTTGAACTTTTGCAACAGCATAATTGTCGGTAGCTACAAAAGAGGTAACTTCAGCGCCTGAAACACCAGTATCAATAGCAATAATTGGAATACCAGATGACATTGCATCAGTAACAGCAGGTGCTACACCAGCACTATCAACTGGAGCAATCCCAATTGCTTTTGCTCCTTGAGCCACTAGATTTTCGAAAACCTCCAATTGACTAGATAAATCACCTTGAAAAGCTGGTCCAACTGATACTAGTTTCACGCCTTCTTCAGCTGCAGCATCTTCTGCCCCCTGATTGATCATCATCCACCCTGCATTGGTTGCTGATTTTGTAATGTAGCCAATAACATCTTGTGCATTGATAGCAGCATTCGAAGTTATGGCAAAAAATGCAACAAGTGCAAATTTTGGTAATAAATTTTTCATATTTTCTCTCTCCTTAAATTTATTTTACAAATAAAGTTCTACATATTTGTAATTAGTAATAACATTAAGGTCTAAAAAATTCATGACTGTCAATAAGGATTTATGCTTGAGATTTTTATATTAATTATAAAGTACATGTCTTATAGTTATCTTATAGAAATTATTAATTAGAAAATTAAATGAATGATTTGAATAAAGAAGTTATACTTAAAACAGTTGGTTTAACGAAACATTATGGAGGAGTAAGAGCTCTTGAAGACGCAAATTTTTCTATTTCTTCTCATGAACATATTGCCATAGTAGGTGATAATGGTGCTGGGAAATCAACTTTTGTAAGAAGTATTACAGGAGTTGAAAGACCAACTTTTGGAAAAATCTTTTTTAATGGTAAAGAAGTTAATTTTAGATCACCTACTGATGCAAGAGAAAGTGGTATTGAGACAGTTTATCAAAATCTTGCACTCGCTGATGATCTTGATGTTACTTCAAATATTTTTCTTGGTAGGGAAATTGAATATTTCAAATTAGGACCATTATCATGGTTGAATAAATCAGCTATGAAAAAAAAATCATCTGAACTTCTAGCTCAAACAGGAATAAAAATAGGTAACTTAAGCCAAGCTGTAGCAAGTATGTCTGGAGGGCAAAGGCAATGCGTTGCCATTAGTAGAGCAGCTGGTTGGGGATCAAAATTAATAGTTATGGATGAACCGACAGCTGCCTTAGGAATACAAGAGACAAAGAAAGTGGAAGAAATAATTAAAAATCTTAAAGAACGTAATATACCAGTCATTATAATTTCTCATAATCTACGCCAAGTATTTGATTTAGTTGATAAAATAGCTGTATTCAGGCAAGGTAGAATAATCGATGTTGTAAAAACCAGTGAAGTCACAGGCAACGATGTTGTTGCTTTGATTACAGGTTTGGATAAAAAAAACAGGGCAGTTGGAGAATATATTTAAACTTTAGGGAGTTTTACGAAATGTTAAAAAAAATAAACCCAATTTTAGGACCAGAAGTATTATTTGTACTTCGTGAAATGGGCCATGGTGATCAGATAGCACTAGTAGATGGAAACTATCCGGCATCAGCACACGCAAATAAATTAATTAGAGCAGATGGCATTGAACTTATTCCTTTGTTAGATTCTATACTAGATATACTCCCTATTGATAACAAGACTGATGCAATTGTAAGAGCTATAAATGTTACCAAAAGTGATGGAATTGATCCAATTCACAACGATATTGAAAAAACCTGCAGTTATTATAACTTTAAAGCAGTCCAGCTGGACGCTGAAAGTTTTTATAAAAGGGTTAAAAATGCATTTGCAGTTATAGCAACCACCGAGCGTTGTTTATACGCTAATGTAATTCTAACCAAAGGCATTATACTTCCAAATTAAATTTCAGTGATAATTCTATTTATTGTAAATTTGGATTTAAGATCTATAATTGTAAATTCTGGCAAATATTATTGATTTGGAGTAGATTTTGTCATTTATTGCATCACCAATTCCTGAAAATGAAGAGAGTAGACTTCAAGCTGTTGAAAAAGCAGGAGTTTTGGACAATTTAAATGAAGAAATTTACAATGTTTATTGTCATCTCTCTAGACAAATAACTAAATGTCCTGAAAGTTGGGCAAATGTTATTGATAAAAATAGACAATATAACTTTGTTCTTGATGGAAAAAATATTAATGATGAAAGAAAAGAAGAGCTAAGAAGTCATCCAAGGGTATTAACATTTTGTCAATACGCTTTAAATAGCCCAAATCCTATTATAGCTAATGATTTAACTAAAAATAAAATTTTTAAAAATCATCCATCAGTTTTAAAAAAAGATGGACCAAGATTTTATGCAGCATTCCCCATAGTTAATTCAGAAGGTTATATTCTTGGATCTTTATGTGTCCGTGACTATAGGGTAAGAAGACTATCAAAAAATATAATAATGTTAATGAAAGGACTTGCAAAAAAACTTTCTCATCAATTGGATATTCAAGCAGAACAGAGGCAAATGTCAGTTGAAAAAATTACTAGAACAATAGAAAAACTTAATGAAGAAATTAAGAATCTTTCTTTAGATGATGCAATAACTGTATTAAAATGCCTTTCAAACAATTTAGTAAATTCTGAACAACAAATTAAACTTATAGAAATAGGTCTTTTAGATAAAGATTTAAAGTTGACTAGAAAATCAAAACAATTAATTCAATTTCTAAAATTAGATGCTGCAGTCTTAAAAAGAATTAAAATGCCTACTTTAAAAACAAATGAAATAGACGAATTATTTAAGGTTTTAGAAAAATAATGTATGGAAAAGTAGTTAATTTAAAATTTGCTAATATGGAGGAAGCTAAATTAGCTGCATCATTTTTTACTGAAAATATTGCTTCAAAAATTTCTGCACTAAAAATAATAGGATTTAATGTTTTTATTGGTAAACAAGGTGACCTTAATTTATTAATTAAATTTGAAGACGTATCTTCCATTAACTTGTTCGAACAAAAATATCCGCGAATAATTGAATCATTAAGAAAAAGCCTTGTATTTAAAGAATCTGTTTTTGTAGGTGTATGCGCATTTACCTTTGAACAAGAAGCAGCACTCACTGAAAAATAATTATAATATTAAATTTGATAATTAAGAACCTGATGGCAATAAAATTGGAAACCAATCCGATCTTAATTTATCCCCCTCATTCATATTATGATTAGGAAAAGGTGGAGAAGTTTTTCCTGGTCTCTCTGTATAACAGACGTCATCTCCAACAAGTCTTAATGAAAATGCTCTTCTTCTATTAGTTGTATTATTACCCCTAGCTCCATGCAAAATTTCGAAATGAAAAGCAACCGCATCACCTGGCTCCATTTGAAATTCAAGTACATGCATGTCTTCCATATCAGGGTCAGGAATAGGTAAATATTGATCTACCTTCCCGTAAAAATTTTCTTGTGAAAGCCATTTAGTGGGTAATACTTGTTTCCCCCATTTGTGAGACCTAGCTACCATCCTTAATGAAGCTTCTTTAACAGGATCTAAAGGAACCCAAAAACTAATAGTTTTTTTTCCATTAATAAAATAATAAGGACCATCAGAATGCCATGGTGTATCTTTTGAAGTACCTGGTTCCTTTACTAAGACGTGATCATGGAATAGTTGTACTGACTGAGATTGCATCAATTTAGCGGCAGCGGTAATGATTTCGTTATCAAATATAGTTTTTCTAAATTCTGGGATTCTTTCCCAGTTGCAGTAGTCATCAAAAAAGCGACCATTTTCTTTCTTACGCAAATTTTCCGCTGCATAAGGACCAGGATTATTCAAATTAAATTCAATTCCTTTTTTTAGATTACTAACATGCTTTTTAAAGAGATTAGGAATATATACTACTCCTAATTCCTGATAATCTTTAATCATTTTTTTGGTTATTATTTTACTCATGTTAACAAAGTAATTTTTAAATCAAAATAAATATTTTTTTCTTTACCTTTTAAATTATAGTTTTTATTTTTTATCTACTAGCATAAAATTAATATAATTTTAAATAATCTAGATTAAAAAATGGAAATTAAAGCTGAAATTGTATTACCTACAAAAGAATTAAGAGAAGATATTCCTTTTTTTACTAATACTTTAAAAATGAAAATGGATATGATTTATCCAGCTGATAATCCAACTGTTGCAGTTTTTTCAGGGCATGGTATCCGTGTAAGAATTGATAAAGACGCTGATATTCCTCCTGGTAAATTAAGAATACTCTGTGAAGACCCTGAAAGGTTTTGTAAAGGAAAAAAGCATCTTAAAGCACCTAATGATACAATTGTTGAGTTTGATGAATTAAACCCACCTATCGTTTTACCCACAACAAAACATAGTTTTGTAGTTAGAAAATTAGCTGACCAAGCTCCATGGATTATTGGAAGAGCTGGCATGCAATATAGAGATC
Source organism: uncultured Alphaproteobacteria bacterium (assembly GCA_902562285.1). Lineage (GTDB taxonomy): Bacteria > Pseudomonadota > Alphaproteobacteria > Rhodobacterales > Rhodobacteraceae > CACIIZ01. Next base: position 30,619 of record CACESU010000016.1, read on the forward strand.
TAATTCCTGATAGATTGGGAGGGTCAATAATTGCTAGTCATATAAGAATACCTGATGGTGGACCAGTCCCCGATATGGTTCATTACCATTCTGTAGGTTTTCAACTTATTTTTTGTTATAAAGGGTGGGTAGATTTAGTTTATGAAGATCAAGGGGAACCTTTAAGATTAATTGCAGGCAATTGTGTGATTCAACCACCAGAAATAAGACATCAAGTTTTGTATGCCAGCGATAATATTGAGGTAATAGAAATTGGTGTTCCTGCAGATCATATTACAACTATTGATCATGAAATGAAATTACCAAATGAAGTAATAAATAAAGATAGAAAGTTTAAAGGACAAAAATTTGTTCATCACAAGGAAAATGAAGCAGTATGGGATGAGTTTAGAATTCCTGGCTTTAAATCAAGAGATACTGGAATTGCGAGAAATACAAATGATGTTGCGAGTGTTCATATAATACGTCCTAATGAAAAGAAAAGTCCTGTAACTTATCATGACTCTGATATTCTTTTTAATTTTGTGATGGAAGGAAGCATGATACTTCATGGGGAAGGAAAAAAACCTTTTAAATTATCTCCTGGGGATGCATTTGTAATACCACCTAAAATGAAAACTCAATACACAGAATACACTCCAGAGTTGGAGCTACTAGAAGTTTCATTACCCGGAAAGTTTAATACTTACTACTAATTTAATAGTTTGGATTTATAAAAGTTCCATTTTGTAATTCAGAAAAGGCTTTGATTAACTCTTCTCTAGTATTCATTACAATTGGACCGTGCCAAGCGACTGGTTCTTTGATGGGTTTTCCTGAAACTAAGAGAAATCTCACACCATCTTCTCCACTCCTAACAGATATGGTATTTCCAGTATCAAATCTTATTAAGGTTCTATTTCCTGACATATCTCTAATGTTTACTTCTTTTCCATTTATTTCTTTTTCAACAAGAACTCCTATTGGATCTGATGCATAATCAAAGTTTCCTGATCCTTCAAATATGTAAGCAAAAGTGTTCTTATAGGTCTCAACTTTGATATATTTGTGAATATTAGGTGGAATGTAGATATCAAGATATTGTGGTTCACATGCAATGCCATCAACTGGACCTCTCTTCCCATGATAATCTCCTACAATTACTTTGATTTTTGAACCGTCATCATCCTCTAGAAAAGTTATATCTTTAGCCTGTATATCTTGATATCTAGGCTTCACCAATTTTTGACAAGACGGAAGATTTGCCCAAAGTTGGAAACCATGCATTAATCCTTGAGTATTACCAGAAGGCATTTCTTGATGCATTATTCCAGATCCTGCAGTCATCCATTGAACGTCTCCTCCTAATAAGTTTCCTTCATTACCTAGACTATCTTTATGTTCAACACATCCTTCCAGAACATAAGTTATAGTTTCAATGCCCCTATGAGGATGCCATGGAAATCCCGCCTTATAGTCTTCAGGGTTATTATTTCTAAAGTCGTCTAGCATTAAAAATGGATCACTTTCCTCTGGATCAGTAAAGCCAAATGCCCTATATAAATTAACACCTGCACCTTCCATTGTTGGCTTAGCTAGAGATTTAGTTTTAATAGGTTTAAAAGTCACAATAACCTCGAGATTCATAGATTTCATGTTTACTCAGATTTGTATCTAATTAAAAAAACTGATTATACAAGGTATAAGGTGTATATGTGGTATTGAAATTTTAAATTAATCCTCTAAAGTTTCATGTAATACTACAATCCCTCTATCAGCATTAACTATAGAAGGATTATCTTCATCTTCTGGTATACCGTTTAGTAATTTTTGACAGGCAACAAATGCTTTTTCATCTTTATAAGAATAGTAAATTCCAAGCCGATTATTCCCTTGTTTATTCCATATTTGAGTAACAGTAAAAGAGAGCAATCCTGCTTTTTTAAACTGATCTTTCATTTTCTCAACATTATTTTCGATTCTCTTGATCTCAGCTTCTAAATGAAATTTTGATTGTAAATCAATCTGATTATAACTCATTAATTTTGGTGCCATTGGTTCCTCATGTAGTTTTAATTATAAAAAATAATTTTTTTAAGTCATCTAAACTCAAAATAAATATTAATTCTTGGTAAATTTTATTAATCGACTAGCTAAAAAGATACCTTCATCCTCCTGAAAAAAATGCCCAGCATTTTTTGTAATAAAATGATCCTGGCCAGAAGCACCTGGTATCTTCTGAATAAAAACTTTTTCTAAACCTTTCATAATAGGGTCCTTATCAGAAAAACAAGTTAAAATTGGTTTTCTCAGTTTTATTAATTTTTCCCATGCTTTTTTTTGATCATGATGAGCTGGGTCCTCAATAGAATCTGGAACTAATAAAGGAAATTGACGTGCTCCAGATTTGTATTCTTCATCAGGAAAAGGAGCATCGTATGCATTTATTTCATCGCTAGAAAGACCTTTAAATGTACCTCTATGAATTACATTTCCAATTTTAAAAGTTTCTGAATTTTGACTATAGTTTCTCCACTTATAAAATTCGGGACCCAAATTCTCGACTCCAGTTGGGAAAACTGTATTACCTATCATTACTTTATTAAAAATTTTTGGTGTCTCTACTAGTATTCTTAAACCAATCAATCCTCCCCAATCCTGCCCGAATAATGCTGAATTCTTAATTTTCAATTGATTAAGAAATGAAGTTAGCCAACTTACATGAGATTTATAGGTATAATTATTTCTATTCTTTGGTTTATCACTTTTCCCAAAACCTATTAGATCAGGAGCTATCACTCTAAAACCATTATTTGAAAGAATAGGTATCATATGCCTATAAATATAGGACCACGATGGTTCACCATGCAAAAGAATGATAGCTGGATCATTTTTTTTTCCTTCATCAACGTAATGAATACGTAGAATGCCTATTTCCATATCGCGAATAGTAATATAGTTAGGCTTAAAATTATAGTCTTTAAGAGATTTAAACCTAAATTCCTGAGTTCTTAAAAATAAGCTCATAATTCATTTTTTTTGTTTTATTAAAATTTAAAATTAAGGTTTAGGTGGTTGAAAATTTACATTTTTGGCAATTTTTCTTACCTCATCAATATCTAATGACTCTAACACATCCAACTTACTTACAGTTCCAGCAGCTTTTGCCTTTAGATTCATTGCTGCAATCTGATTAAAGTTTTCTGCCTCTGTTTGCATAGTAAAATCATAAATACCTCTAGTAATATGATAATTAATTAACTTTACTCCAACACTTGAAGTAAGAATTTCCATAGCTTTTCTTCTGTCTGAGCTTCCTTCTACTAAACCTTCAGAACCTTTATTAGAATAGGTACCTAGAATGATATATAATGCCATCATATTTCCTTTCAAAAATTTAAGATATTTGTAATCTTTCAATTATTATTCTTCAGTCAATAATAATATTATCTTTTATTTTATAATGTTTCAATTAAAGTAAGTTAAGGTTATGTTACGTAAGGTTGATTTAAATGAAAATTGATAAAGGATTTATTGTTGTAGTAGATATAAGCGGTTATACTTCATTTATTAAAGCACATAACGTCTCAAAAAATTCTAATTTATTTAAAAAATTTCTTGATAAAATTAATGATGGCCATGGTGAACTTATTATAAGTGATCTATTAGAAACAGTCATAAATGAGTTAGATGGAACCCTAACTATCAATAAACTTGAAGGAGATGCAGCATTATTTTATGCTTTACCAAAAAATACTAATGAATTTTCAATTAAACTAATAAAAAAATTATTAACAAGTATTGAGATATTTAATAATAGAATTGAAGAACTTTTATTTGTTCAATCTTGTCCATGTACTCCTTGTAATAACATGATAAATTTAAAACTAAAGTGTTTTGTTCATTATGGAGAATTCCTTATAAAAAAAATCAGAAATTTTGAAGAGATAGCAGGACAAGATGTAATTATTCTTCATAGATTAATGAAAAATTCTATCAATAGTAATGAATATATTTTATTTACTGAAAAAGCCTATAAAGTAAGTAGTCTTAAAAATTTAGAAAATTTAGAAAAAAGAAAAGAAATTATAGATGATTTTGGAAAAATAAATATCCAAGTTTTCTATCCCTCAGGTGATCCAATTGAATTTAGAAAACCCGATTTAAAATTTAAAATTAAGAATTTTTTTAAGATGCAGAAGTACTTTTGGAATAGAAAAAAAGAAAAAAACTTAATAGAAAAATACCTGGAAAATAATTAAATCCATATGAAATAAAAATATTAAAAATAATCAATTGTTATGATTTTTAATTAACCATCTGGATCTTGCATTTCCTCATTTGTAATATCATAAATACTAACAAATCTTGGCATTTCGTTTGGTAATGTCATCATTAAAGAATTAAAGCCTGCTTTCTCAAGGTTTTCAAAAATTGCCTCCTCACTTTCAGCATACCAATGACAGAAAAAAAAATCATCTTTTCCCATCCAGTGTTGAAGTGTTTCTGCTTTTTCACTTTTCAAAACCTCAAAGAACATTCTGTCAGTCATTCCTTTAGTATTTTCTATTACAGTTTTTCTAGATTCAGGATTGTTCCAAGTATGAGTACAAATGAAATGTTTTTTTTTGGACATGATATTTACCTTATAAATTAAAAAATAATTGTATGATTAAAGAGTGGGTTAAATACAAGCTTCAAAGAAATGTCTAGTATTTAAATTCTAAATCAATAATTAAATATTTTTATTATTTTATAAAATTTTCTTTTAGTCAAAATTAAAGCTTTTTTTTGTAATATAACTCTTTAATCAAATGGTTGAGAATTCTTACGTTATATGCGACATTTTTTCAAAGTTTATAAAAAGATTTAGATGATAAAATTAAAAATATTTTGAGAAGTTAAAAGTAAAGTTTTAAAAATAAGGAGATTAAATTATGGATCAGAACTTAAGACAATCTATTCAAACTAATACCTTCTATTACTTTCTAATAGTAATGGTTCTCACCACCATAAGTCAATTATCAACAATGATGGTGATAGTATTTGGTAATGTCACTGGAAAAGAATTATTAGTCGCAGCTTCAGTTGTCGGACCAACACTAATAGGTGCTTTTGGGATCATCCGTCTTTTAACAAATTTTATGGTACTGATTAAAGATATGGATGAAAAAATTGCTAGTACCAATTATGGAGAAGAAGTACAAAATATCCCTATTCATATATTAAGATTTGTATTTTCAGGTATCTTTGTAATTGTTGCAATAATTCAATTAATTGCTATTTACAATTAAATTCAAACCGTGCGATCACTTCATCAGATCGCACTTATTTTTTATTTGAATTTTTTCTACAAACAAAGTCTAATTGAAATTAATCGAGTCAATTTTGAAGCAGGGTAAAATGAAAAATTACACAAAATCTTATAATAATCATTATGAATATGAGGATATTTACTTAGAAAATCTCGATTCAAAAGAGTATTTTGAGTATTTGATTAAATATTATAATTCATGGAAAAAGTCTTCGCCATCGGAGTTTAGTTATTTATTTGGTGAAAACAGAGAACCTGAAGAACTGGCATATTGCCAAATGGATAAAGAGGATAGACAAAAAGTATCTCATTAAATACTCAAGTTAGATATATATGAAAAGAAGAACTTTTATATTAGCAACTATTTTTAGTCCTTTTTTAATTAATTCTAAATCTTACTCAATAGAATTAATTCCAATTCACGTATTTAAAGATCCTAATTGTGGGTGTTGTAATGAATGGATTAAAATTCTTAAGACTGAAGGATTTAATGTTACTTCAGAAAATATGTTTTCTGCTGATTTAGTGCAATTTAAAATTAAAAATAATATACCTATTAATATGGTTTCCTGCCATACTGCAAAAGTTGATAATTATTTAATTGAAGGTCATGTGCCTTCTTCCGATATTAAATCTTTAGTCAACAAACAGATTGATGCAATTGGTCTTGCTGTTCCTGAAATGCCTTATGGTTCACCTGGGATGGGTCCTGAGCATAAAAGAGAAGCATATGATGTTTTTCTCATTAATAAAGATGGAACAACAACCATATTTAATAGCTATGATGCAAATGTTTAATTCCTATTTAACTTGCTAAAGTTTAGTTCAATTTGAAATTTGTTTTAATAAACCGGTAACTTAAATTGAAAAATGAAAAATCATTCTCTTACGAAAAGTTTCGTTCCTCATTTAGACTTAATTGTCCAGATAATTTCAATTTTGCATTTGATATTATATCAAATAAATATGGAAAATCTGCAAAAACTGCACTCATAGCTGTAGACAAAAATGGAATTGACTTTAAAAAAATAAGCTATAAGGATCTTGATGAAAATTCATCAAGATTTGCTAATGCCTTAATAAATCTAGGTATTAAAAAAAAAGACAAGATATTAATTATCTTACCTAAAATTTCGGAGTGGTACTACTGTATTTTAGGCTGTGCTAAGGTTGGTGCAGTAGCTATACCAAGCACACCAATGTTGAAAGCTAATGATATTGAATATAGGATTCAAACTTCGGAAGCAAAAGTAATAATATCAACTTCCATGAATATAGCAGAAATTGAGAAAATAAAAAATTGTCAATCTCTTCAGCATAAAATTGTAGTTCGTAATAAAATAGATAATTGGTATAATTTTGCAGAAATTTGCGATAAATCAGATATTAATTTTAATAGAGATATGGTGTCACCTACTAAATCTACTGACCCCATGTTAATTTATTTTACATCTGGAAGTACTGGAATGCCTAAAATGGTTGAACGTGATAATGCTTATGCGTTTTCACATAATATTACTCAAAAGTTCTGGCAAGATTTAAAATCCGATGACATTCATTGGACATTAACAGATACTGGCTGGGCAAAAGCAGCATGGGGTTTACTCTATCCACCCCTTTTAGCAGGGTGCACGATTATTTTATATAATGGAGAAGGATTTGAATTAGAGCTTTTTTTAAAAATTATTAAAAAACATAAAGTATCAACTTTTTGTGCCCCACCCACAATTTATAGACTTATGGCCCAATCTGATTTATCTGATGGTGAATTCCAATCCCTTAGACATTGTTTTAGTGCAGGAGAACCCTTAAACCCTGAAGCTATGAGGTCGTGGAAAAAAGCAACTGGATGTGATGTTTATGATGGATATGGCCAAACAGAAACAATCAACGTGATTGCCAATTTCCCTGGTATGCCTATTAAGCAGGGTTCAATGGGTAGACCCTGCCCAGGCTTCGAAATTGAAATTATTGATAATGAAGCAAATATATTAGAAATT
>CACESU010000017.1 GCA_902562285.1 uncultured Alphaproteobacteria bacterium
TAAGCCCCGAAGCCACCTAAAAAGACCCATGAGAAAAAATATTTTTCTATATTCATTTAATAATTTTTTTCTAAATTTCAATAGATTAGATAAAGAGTATCTGCTATATTTTAATTATGAATAACTTAAAAAAAAAACTCATTGTCGCTTTAGATGCTAAAGAAATCAATCAAAATAAAAATTTGGTTTCTTCACTTAAAAATCAAGTTTCATTTTTTAAAATAGGTCTAAGAACTTTTGTTATTAATGGCTTCAGCCTTGTTGATGAAATTAAACAGAAAGGAAAAAAGGTTTTTTTAGATTTAAAATTATACGATATCAAAAGTACAATCCAGGAAACAGTAGCTAGAATATCAGAACATAAAATAGATTTTTTAACTGTAAATGGAGATCCTTCAGTTGTAGAAGCAGCTTTGATTGGAAGAAAAGATGAAAAAATGAAAATCTTAGCTGTAACTTTTCTTACTAATCATAATCGTAGTGATCTTGATTTATCTTTAATAAAAACTGGAAATTTAAATGAACTGGTGGCTGAAAGAGCAAATAATGCATTTATGGCTGGAGCAGATGGAATCATATGTTCGCCATTAGAGGCCAATTTAATTCGATCAAAAAATCAATTTACGAATAAGATAATTGTTACACCAGGTATCAGATTAAATAATTCAGTAAATGAAGATCAAAAACGTGTCTCCACACCCTCAGAAGCCCTTAAAGCAGGAGCTGACTATATAGTTGTAGGACGACCAATTTGGAATGCAAAAAACCCTATCTTAGTAGTCAATGATATCTTTGATGATATGCGCAAATACGTACATTAAAAAATCAACCTAATATTGGAAAGTTTAATTATTTGACTAAAGAAAAAATTTTTATTTGTAGAGATTGTGCAAAATTTTCTACATATAGAGTTAAATGCCATAGATGTAATTCACCAAGAATTCTAGAACATGATGAACTTTTATATTTAAATATAGCCCACATTGATTGTGACGCATTCTATGCCTCAGTTGAAAAAAGCCAAAACCCTAAACTTATTAATAAACCTGTAATAGTCGGAGGTGGCAAAAGAGGTGTTGTGACAACTTGTTGTTATATTGCAAGAATTAAAGGTGTAAAATCAGCTATGCCAATTTTTAAAGCAAAAAAGCTTTGTCCAGAAGCAGTTATTATTCTCCCAAAAATGTCACTCTATAAGCATATATCAAAAATAGTTTTTTCAAAATTTAATCAGCTTACCCCTTTGGTAGAAACAATTGCTTTTGACGAAGCTTATCTAGACTTTTCAGGTACTTATAAACTTTATAAAAAAGCGCCTGCTGAATTATTAGTTAAATTAGCACTTGAGATAGAAAAAGAATTAGGAATTACCATTTCTATTGGATTAAGTGAAAATAAATTCCTAGCAAAGCTTGCATCCTCATTAAATAAACCAAGAGGGTTTACAGTAATTGGCAAGTCTGAGAAATTAGAATTTATTAAAAACTTACACATCACAAATATTCCTGGAATAGGTCAATCTCTTCAGAAAAAATTTGAAAAAAATTCAATTATGACAATTAATGACTTGCGTAAATTTGATCAAAAGAAACTCATAAAAGAATATGGTAGTTTTGGTAAAACAATATGTAATATGTCAAGAGGTATTGACAACAGAAAAATAAATCCATTCAAACAGAGAAAAAGTATTTCCAAGGAAACTACTTTCGAGACAAATATTTCTGATTTAAATGAACTAAAAAAAACGTTATGGTTACTTTCGGAAAAAGTATCAGAAATCCTCAAGAAAAACAATCTATTTTCAAGATCAATAACCCTCAAACTTAAGCGCCATGACTTCAAAACTATTACATGTTCTTTTACTTTTATAGAGTCTACTTGTTTAGCTGAAAATATATACCAAACAGCAATTTCTCTTTTGAGAAATCAAATTGGAAAGGCTCCATTCAGGTTAATTGGCCTTTCTACAACTAAATTTTCTAATCAAAAACAAAAATCACTTTCAAATTTTAAATTTGATCAAAAGTTTCAAAAAATAGAAAAAACAGAATATGCAGTTGACAAAATAAGGCTTAAGTTTGGTAAAGAGATAATCAAAAAAGGTAGATCTTTGAATTAAATGAAGAAATGTTCTAATCATTCTGCAGCTATATTTTTCTCAATTGGATATATATTACTTAGCTCTTCAATAACTGAAGTTAATTTAATTCTCAAATTTTCAAAGTTATTATTTCTTTTAATATTTTTTTCATCCATATACAGTTTCTTATTAATTTCAATTTGTATTACATGAATATCATTAGCGGGATCACCATATTTTTTTGTAATATACCCACCCGAAAATGGGTGGTTTTTAGTTACAAGAAAATTATACTTTTCAAAAATTGAATTAACCGTGTTAGTTAAAAATGAAGAGCAAGAAGTACCATTTAAATCGCCCAAAATTATATCAGGATTATTATTACACTTTGAACTATTAAATTCTAAATTTAGTTTTGAAGGCATTGAGTGGCAATCAAATAGAACCGCGTATCCTAGCCTTCTTTTTGATTCAATTAATAAATCACCCAGAAATCTATGATAAGGGAAATAATATTGTTTTAACCTTTCTTTAGCATCTTCTGCAATTATAATGTTAGAGTATATTTCCTTACCATTTCCTGTAATTCTAGGTATCACCCCCATACCAGCCATATTTCTGGCTGTTTTATCAAAACGAAAATCTCCTGAAATTAAATATGGATCTAATTCTAAATGTGATCGGTTTAAATCTACAAAAGTCCTAGGAAATTTGGCTTCCATCAATAAACAGTTAAAAAACTTAGTTGGGGAAAATAATTCACCAACAAAAGCATCTTCAGAAGTACGAAGATCAAAAATTTCTAGGTTTGTGCTTTCTAAGAATTCTTTTGAATAAATAGATCCAGAATGAGGTGAATTAAAAATTGCATTAAATTTATAAGGTGGTCTAAAATTAGTATCAAAAATTTTAATCATTTTCTATCCTAAAAAAAAACTTGAAGCTAATATTAAAGACAGTTAAAGAAAACCACTATATTATGCAAGATAAATTAAAATGGGCGTATAGCTCAGCGGGAGAGCACTTCGTTGACATCGAAGGGGTCACTGGTTCAATCCCAGTTACGCCCACCATTTAAATTAAAGCTTGTAATATTATAGTAATCTGGTTAATAAGCTACCTTGTTAATGGAGAAATAAAATGAAAGTTAGAAATTCTTTAAGATCTTTAAAACAAAGACACCGAGATTGTAGGCTTGTTAGAAGGAAAGGTAGGATTTACGTCATAAATAAAACCCAAAGAAGGTATAAAGCAAGACAAGGATAATAATTTTTATATGAAGCTTAATAATTGTCATAATATAAATAGTTTTAGACACCTTGCCAAAAAAAAACTTCCGTCACCTATATTTAATTACATAGATGGTGCAGCCGATGATGAAGTTACTTACAAAAGAAACACAAAATCCTTTGACGAAGTAGACCTTGTACCAAATGTTTTAAGAGGGGTAGAGGATGTTGATTTAACTACCACTGTTTTTGGAAAAAAAATTAACATGCCAATCTATTGTGCTCCGACTGCAGTTCAACGGCTCTTTCATTTTGAAGGGGAAAAAGCTGTTGCTAAAGCTGCTAGTAAATTTGGGACAATGTTTGGTGTCTCATCACTTAGTACTGTAAGTGTTGAAGAAATTGAAAAAATTAGCAGTTCTCCAAAGATGTTTCAATTTTATTTTCATAAAGATCGCGCTTTAAATCAAGACTTATTAGAAAGAGCAAGAAACTCGAATTTTGACGTTTTGGCTCTCACAGTAGATACTATAACCGGAGGAAATAGAGAGAGAGACCTTCGTACTGGTTTTACAATACCTCCAAAATTAACAATTGAAGGTATGATAGAATTTGCATTAAAACCTAGGTGGTTTTTTAATCACATTACTAGTCCTCCGTTTGAGCTACCTCACTTAAAAAATTATGTCAAAGAAGGTACTAATACCGTAACTTCTATAGGTGAATATTTCTCAACAATGCTAGATCAAAATATGAGTTGGAAAGATGCTGAACAACTTAATTCAAAATGGGGGAGACAATTTGCTTTGAAAGGAGTGATGAGTGTTGAAGATGCAAAAAAGGCAGTTGATATAGGGTGTTCTGCAGTAATAGTTTCAAACCATGGTGGAAGACAACTTGACGGATCAAGAGCACCATTTGATCAGCTTAAAGAAATTGTAGATGCTGTTGGTGATAAAATTGATATTATATGTGAAGGTGGAATTAAAAGAGGCACTCACGTTTTAAAAGCACTTTCACTCGGGGCTAAAGCTTGTTCAGGTGGTAGAATGTACCTTTATGCTTTAGCTGCTGCAGGGCAACAAGGAGTTGAAAAAGCCTTGTCTATAATGCGAAATGAAATTGAGAGAGACATGAAACTTATGGGTTGTAAAAAAATAAGTGATTTATCTAGAAATAATTTAAGATTCAGATATTAGATTTTTATATGAAGGAAAACCCTTATAAAAACGAAGCTGATAAAAATTATCAGAGTAACTTTTTGAGAGATATTTTCAATAAACAAAAAAATACCATTGAGTTAAAAATTAAAAAGTGGAATCCTAAATATTGTGGCGATATCGATATGCGGATTGCAAATGACGGGACCTGGTTTTACTGCGGATCACCAATTGGTCGAAAGAAATTAGTAAAGCTTTTTTCCAATATTCTAATTAAAGAAAATAATAAATACTTTTTGATTACACCAGTTGAAAAAGTAGGGATTAAGGTTGATGATGTCCCTTTTATTGCAATCGATTTTGAAAAAATTGTTGAGAATAAAAAAACCTATTTAGTTTTTTTTACAAATATAGATGAAACAATAATTTTAAGTAAAAAAAATCCCTTTCGTATTTCAATTAATGAAGATACCCAAGAACCATCCCCTTATATTCTTGTTAGAAAAAATATTGAAGCCAAAATAGACAGAAAAAGCTTTTATAGACTTCTTGAATTTGCAGAATATTCTTTGTTTAAGGGTCAAAAATGGTTAGGAATATATTCTGACAATACTTTTTTTCCAATTATTTTAAAAGATGAGTTAGAAAATGAATTATTTTAAATTTAATTTTGATGAAAATTGTAAAAGTATATTTTCATAAACTCTTTTTTTAAAAGGTACTATACATTCCAATAGTTTGTTTTTGGCCATCCATCGCCAAGAAAGAAATTCTGGATTTTTTGTATTTATATCTATATCACCATCAGATCCTAAAAATTCCATTGCAAACCATTTTTGTTTTTGACCTACAAATTTTCCATTCCATAGTTTTGGAATTAAATCTTTTGGTAAATCATAATTAATCCAATTTTTTGTTTCTAAAATTACTCTAATATGCTTTTTTTTGATTCCAGTTTCTTCTTTAAGTTCCCTTACTGCGGCTTTTATAGGGGTTTCATTCTGTTCTATTCCTCCTTGTGGCATTTGCCAGGCATCAGATTTATAATCCAGTCTTTGACCTGCAAAGATTAAACCATTTTTAATTAAAACTATGCCTACACAGGGTCTGTAATTCTTTTCAGTGTAATTTATCAATCATTTATTCCATAAATGTTAAGCCCAGAAATTACATCTAAAGCAAAAGATAATTGAAAATCTGAATTTCTTCTTAGTGATTTTTTTAACTGAATTTCTTTCTCTTGTGCTAGTAGTTCTTTCTCTTCATCTGAAAGACGGTCGTTTGATAATGCTCCTCTTAAATCAGCTTCTGTTATTCTATTAGAAGATTTTTCTGTTTCTTTTTCCTTATTTGGCCTAGGCAATTGCTCTACAACTATGTCTGGTACAACACCTAGTGCCTGTATTGATCTGCCAGCGGGAGTATAGTATCTAGCAGTAGTAAGTCTCATTGCACCATTTTCACCTAGAGGTATCACTGACTGAACTGATCCTTTACCAAAACTTTTCGTTCCAAGAATAACAGCCCTTTTATGATCTTGTAACGCTCCAGCTACAATTTCAGACGCAGATGCTGATCCACCATTGATCAAAACAACTATTGGTTTGTTATCAGCTAAATCCCCTTTAGATGCAGTATATCTTTTAGTCTGTCCATTGTTCCTACCTCTAGTAGAAACAATTTCACCTTGGTTAAGAAACATGTCTGAAACTGAAATTGCTTCTGATAGAAGTCCTCCCGGATTATTTCTTAAATCAATCACAAATCCAGAAACATTATCTTTACCACTTAACTCTTCAATTTTTTCTTTAATTCCCTTTTTTATATTGGGAGTTGTTTGTTCATTAAATGTAGTAACTCGAACAATTATTACATCATCCTCTACTCTAACTCTAGCAGCAGTTAATTTTATGATGTCTCTTATAATGATGATATCAAAAGGTTCATCGTCTAAATTCCTGACAATTGTTAATGATACTTCAGAACCAACCGGACCTCTCATTTTATCAACTGCTTCTGATAAAGTAAGACCTAAAATAGCTTCTCCATCGACATGAGTGATAAAATCACCAGATTGTATTCCAGCTTCTGAAGCTGGCGTTCCATCCATAGGAGCAACAACTTTAACAAATCCGTCTTCTTGTGTTACTTCAATCCCCAATCCACCAAAAGCACCTTTAGTATCTACTTGCATATCTTGGAAACTTTCTGGTGGCATATAACCTGAATGAGGGTCAAGAGATGTTAACATTCCCCTAATTGCAGCAGATATTAAATTAGCGCTATTAACATCTTCTACATACCCTGATCTTATTCTATCAAAAACTTCTCCGAATAAATTTAATTGCTCATATACTAGATTTTTGTCTTCTAAATCGCTTTTGGCTTGAGCCATTAAAGCAGTTTTGTCGATTTGATTAAAAAATATTCCACCTGCAATAAATCCAAGGATCAAAATAACCAAACTACGTTTCATAACTTACCTTCTTTATTTTTCTGTTTTCGATATTAATACTTTATAGATTTAGTGATTAAAATCTAAATAAAAAGTTTACAAGCACTTAATTATGATGATTTACTATTTTAATAAAGACTTACCTTTCATATCAGTGGGTTTATCAATTTTCATCAAATCTAGTAAAGTTGGAGCAACATCAGACAGAATACCATTATTAACTTTAAGATTTTGATCTGTCGAAATTAATATAATAGGCACTAAATTTAAAGTATGCGAAGTGTGTGGTTGTCTATTTTTTAAATTAATCATTTCTTCACAGTTACCATGATCTGCAACAATGAGAGCATTAGCATTTGTTTTCTTTACCTTTTCAATCATTCTACCAAGAGCCCTATCTACTGATTCACATGCCTTTACAGTTGCACTTAGATTTCCAGTATGGCCTACCATATCAGGGTTAGCAAAGTTAACTACAATAAAATCATATTCCATTGATACAATTGCTTTTATTAAGTGATCAGTAACTTTTTCAATAGACATCTTTGGTTGCAAATCATAAGTTTTAACTCTTGGACTTTGAACTAATATTCTGTCTTCTCCCTTTAATTTTTTTTCATTTCCACAATTAAAGAAATATGTAACATGAGCATATTTTTCTGTTTCGGATAATCTCAACTGTTTTAATTCCATTTTTGATACAATTTCACCGATTGTATTTTTAATTTTAAGTTTTGGAAATAATGTTTTTACAAATTTTTCAAGACTTTTTGAATAGGAAACTAAACTCAATGCTGAAACAAAAATAGGTCTATTTTCAGATAAAAAATTTTTGAAATTATCATCACATAAAGCATGGCTTATTTGTCTCATCCTATCAGAACGAAAATTCATAAATATAATACCATCCCTATTGTTATTTATACCACAATATTTTCTAGAAACAGAAGGTTTAACAAATTCATCATAAATTTCTTTTCTATATTGATTTTTGATAAAAACCTCTGGATCATCAAATTTTTCCCCTTCTTTACAAACAATAGTTCTATAAAACTTCTCAGTTCTTTCCCATCTTTCATCTCTATCCATTGCAAAGTATCTTCCAGAAACTGATGCAATTAAATCTAAATTTCCAAAAATTTTTTTAATTTTTTTTATAGTGTTTAATGCATTTTTTGGAGAAGTATCTCTACCATCTAAAATCATATGTAATAAAACTTTTAAATTTGATTTGTTTAAGTATTTTATTAACTCAAAAATATGATCTTCATAACTATGAACACCACCGGCTGAGCATAATCCAACAATATGAACTACTCCATTTCTTTTATTAATTTCATAAATGCTGGAATTAATTTTTTTATCTTCTTTAAAGAACTTATTTGAAAAAGCTTGATTTATTCTCGGTAAGTCCATTTCTACTTTCCTACCTGCACCAAGATTCATATGACCTACTTCCGAATTTCCAACCTGATTTTTAGGCAAACCTACTGATAGGCCGTGTGTGATTAAGCTTGCATTTGGAAAATTATCTATTAAAAAATCAAAATTTGGAGTTTTCGCTAATTTAACGGCATTCCCTTTTGATATTTTCGAAATTCCCCAACCATCCAGAATGCATAAAATGGTTAGTTTTTTTATTTTACCATTCATTATTTTGCTCGCTATAATTAAGTCAATATTTCAATATTTGTGATATGGATTTCCCAATATAATTGATGCTGAACGATAAATTTGTTCTGTGATCATTACTCTTGCAAGAGCGTGTGGCCAAATCATCTTTCCTAAAGAAAAAATTTCATCTGCCTTTTCATAAAGACTACTACTTAACCCAAAAGCACCACCTATAATAAAAACCTGTATTTTTATACCGCTGTCACGGTGATTTGTTAAATATCTTGTAAAATTTTCAGAGGACACACTCTTACCTTTTTGATCGAAAATAACAACATTAGATCCAGATTTAATAATCTCTAATATTTTTTTTGCCTGCTGGGATTTAGTTCTATATTTTTTTTCATCAACTTCAATTATTTGAAGCAAATTTAATCCTATTAACTTATTCAGTTTATTGAAACGATTAATATACCTATTCACTAATTCTGCTTCAATAGAATTACCAATTTTTCCAACTGCAATAATTGATATTTTCATAATAAACTATTATCAATTTGTTTTGTTTACTATACCATCCACATTTTTTCCAACTGATAATATTCTCTAACTTCTGGTCTAAAAATATTTACTAAAATATCTCCAGAATCTATCAATACCCAGTTTGCACTCTCTAAACCCTCTACTTTAGATGAAATCCCATAATCAATTTTTAAATATTCTAAAAGTTTTTCAGTGGCTGATGATACTTGTCTTGAAGAATTTCCTGATGAAACAATCATAAAATCTGCTTCTTGAGATTTTCCTTTCAAAGGAATAGTTACTATTTCAAAAAGCTTTTCATCTTCAAGAAACCTCACAATGTCTAAAACTAATTCTTTTATATTATATATAGTTTTTTTTACTCTCTTATTAGCAATTTTCAATTTTAAAAAATACTCCTATGTAAAATCCAAATGTAAAATAATCATAGAAATTTAAGTAAATACAAAAATCATTCTCTTACAATTTGTTCATAATTTGAGACTAAATTTTTTACGAAGCTTCCAACTTCGAAATTATATTCACCAATTTGACCTACTGGTGTCACTTCTGCTGCAGTCCCTGTTAACCAACATTGCTCAAAGTTTTCTAGCTCATTAATTTCAATATGTCGCTCAAAAACTTTAAACCCATTTTTTTTAATGATATTAATTATCGTTTGTCTTGTAATACCGTTTAAAAAACAATCTGGAAGTGGAGTATGTACTTCACCATTTTTTAAAAAAAAGATATTTGCACCAGTTGCTTCAGCTACATATCCTCTATAGTCCCTCATCAGTGAATCTGAGCATCCCTTTGCTTCAGCAGAATGTTTAGACATGCTACAAATCATATATAAGCCTGCTGCTTTAGCAAAAGAAGGTATTGTTTCTGGGCTTGGCCTATTCCATTTCGAAATATCAAGCTTAGCTCCTTTAGTTTTAGCATCACCATAATAAGCTCCCCATTCCCAAGCAGCTATTGCCATTCTCACTTTGTTTTTTTGAGAAGCAACTCCCATATCTTCTCCTGATCCACGCCAGCATACAGCTCGAATATAAGCTTCTTTTAAACCTGAATCGTCTAAAATAAGTTTCTTAGCCTCTTCAATTTCTTCCACGGTATATGGAATAGGAACATCAATATAATTTCCTGATTCAATTAGTCTTTCTGAGTGCTGCCTACTTTTAAAAATTTTTCCATTATACGCACGTTCACCTTCAAAAACTGAAGACCCATAATGCAAAGCATGAGTTAAAATATGAACATTAGCATTCCTCCAAGGAACTAACTTACCATCCATCCAAATATGACCGTCTCTGTCATCATAAGCCTTAAGCATAAGTATTCCTTCTTTTTTAGACTAATAAATGATGCTATAGTTTAACAATAAAGGTAATCAAATTAAAATAAAAGTCTGAAACAACATAGATTAAATAATATACCTTTTATTATTATACATATTAAATTCCAATTTGAAAGGAAAGTACTTTTTAAATGAACGAAAAAAAACATATACTTGTAGTCGATGATGATCAACGAATTAGAAAGTTGTTACAGAAATATCTTAGAAAGAATAATTTTTTAGTTTCTACTGCAAGTAACGCTTCAGAAGCTTCTAGGTATACAAATTTAATTGATTTTGATCTATTTATTTTAGATGTTATGATGCCTGGAGAAGATGGCCTTAGCTTAACAAAAAAAATATTAAGTAGATTCTATACACCAATAATTCTTTTAACTGCAAAAAATGAAACTTCGGATAGAATATTAGGCTTAGAAACTGGAGCAGACGATTATGTTTCAAAACCATTTGAACCAAGAGAATTAATCCTAAGAATTAACAGTATATTCAAAAGAATTAAAACTATTGACGAAAAAAAATCCAAAAAAGATATCAGTATTGGAATTTTAAAATTTGATAACAAAAGACAAGAGTTATGGAATGGTGATAATTTAATACCATTAACTAGAGCAGAAAGACTACTTATTACCAGATTAATCAATTCTGCAAATGAACCAGTACCAAGACAACAGCTTGCCCAAGAAATTTCTAATGACTGCAATAAAAAAATAAAAATAAACCAAATTAATAACGAGACTTATAGAGATATAGAGAGAGAACGTGTAGTCGACGTAAATATAAATAGGTTAAGAAAGAAAATTGAAAAAAACCCTAAATCTCCAAGGTATCTAAAAACTGTAAGAAGTATTGGATATATGCTTGTACCTGACTAGTTGTTTTAACAACCCCAAGCATCATTTTTATTTATCCATCCTTTTAAATTTTGAAATCTTGCATTACAGGAATTTTCTTTCGTTTCAATTAGTTCTCCAATTACTCCATATTTTAAAATCCCAACAGGATGAGAATTTTTTTTTGAATTTTTTCTTAAGAAAATCTCATCTTTCAGAATAATTATAGTTCTTTTTCCTGATAATAATCTAAAATACACCCAACCCTCATCACCTTGGAAATCAATTACTTGTCTCCAATGTTCGTGCTCAGCAATAACCTTTAAAGGATAGTTTTTCTTTTCTAAAATCCAGTCGACTTTATATGATTTACCAGGCCCTCTCCTCAAGAACGATTTACTTTTTTTTAAAGAAACGAATCTTGGTATTTCTAATCCAGTTACTTTTCCTGTTTTTTTTGAATTTTGTGGATATACAATGCTTATTTGAAAAACAAATAGTAAAATTACTACAATAATAGGAAGTTTAACCATTTTAGCTTTTCACTTTAATTTTATAAATCATAATATTATAAGTAATTAATTTATTTTACAGAATTAAAAAAAAAGATGAATCAAAAAAAAATTAAAGTAGCTGTAACTCGACAATTACCAGAACCTGTTGAAACTAGGATGAAAGAACTATTTGATGTAAATCTTTCAAATTCACCTTATCCACTAAATATAGATGAACTTTATGAAATAGTATATGATTGTGATGTATTAGTACCTACACTTGGAGATAAAATTGACAAAAATTTTATTAAAGAAGCAGGGAAAAATCTTAAGTTAATTGCAAATTATGGAGTTGGATATGATCATATTGATGTATTAAGTGCAAATAACCTAGGAATAACTGTAACAAACACTCCTAATGTTTTAACAGAAGATACGGCAGACATAGCTATGGCCTTAATACTAAGCATACCTAGGCGTATCAAAGAAGGGGTGAAAAAATTAGAAGATAATGAATGGGACGGTTGGGCACCTAATGCTTTATTGGGTCATAGAATTTATGGAAAAAGACTTGGAATATTAGGTATGGGACGCATAGGACAAGCTATTGCAAGACGTGCTAAAGCTTTTGGTATTCAGATTCATTATCATAATAGGAACAGATTACCTGTTAAATTAGAGGAAATTTTAGAGGCCACTTACTGGGAAAGCTTAGATCAAATGTTAGCAAGGATTGACTTTTTATCTATTAACACTCCTCATACACCTTCAACTTTTCATTTAATAAACGCAAGAAGATTAAAAATTATGAAAAAAACAGCATATATAATAAATACTGCCAGAGGAGAAATAATCGATGAAAATGCACTCACACGTATGCTAAGATCTAAGGAATTAGCAGGAGCTGCTTTAGACGTATTTGAAAAGGGTAATGAGATTAACCCAAGATTGAAAGAACTTGATAATGTTTTTTTATTGCCACATATGAGTTCTGCAACTATTGAGGGTAGGATTGAAATGGGAGAAAAAGTTATTATTAACATAAAAACATTTTCTGATGGTCATACACCACCTGACATCATTTTAATTAATTGACATTATTCAAATCTGAACAAATATCACAACTATTTCTCTTTTCCACTAAAAATTCTTGAAATTCACCCTGCAAACAATCATAGGTCAAAACTTTATTCATAATTGGTTTGCCAGTAGAAGTTAAAAACTTAATAACTTCTGCGGCCATTAATGATCCAATAACTCCAACTGTTGGGCCAATTATTCCAAAATTTAAACAACTATCATCAAACTCTTGTCCTGGATCATTTGGAAAAATACACCCAAAGCATATAGATTTAGATTTAGGGTCAAAAACACAAACTTGTCCTTCCCATTGACTTAGGCCACCATAAATCAAGGGAATAGTTTCCTTAAATGCTATTTTACAAATAGATGACTTAGATTTATAGTTATCAGTTCCATCAATGAGAATATTACAATTTTTAATTAGTTCTCCACTACTCTTTTCATTAAATTCTTCATCATAAATTTCAATATTTACTTGAGAATTTAAGCTTAACAAATTTTTTTTTGCTGCTATTACCTTTTTTTTCCCTACATCTAAATTTTTGAACAATATTTGTCTGTGTAAATTTGAAAGACTTACTATATCATTATCAATAATTCTGATATTACCAATACCAGCAGCAGCTAAATAATATAATACTATAGATCCTAATCCACCTGCACCAACCATTGTGATAGACGAGTTTTTTAGTAATTTTTGACCTGAACCACCTATTTCTTTAAGAAGAATATGGCGGGTATATCTTTCTAATTCAATTTTATTCAATCTTCACCTAAACAAAAATTAAGTTAAACCATCAAATAGTATAGTTGAAAGATACCTCTCTGCAAAACTTGGTAATATCACTACTATCCTAGAACACACTTTTTCTTTTTTTGCATAATTTTTTACTGCTACTAAAGCGGCACCAGAAGAAATTCCGACTGGTATTCCTTCAAGTCTGGCTAACATTCTTGACATTTCAACTGCTTCCTGATTTCCAACTTTTTCAATATTGTCTATAATTTCAACATCCAAATTTCTAGGGATAAATCCTGCTCCTATTCCCTGAATTTTATGAGACCCAGGTTCACCACCTGAAATAACAGGGCTATCTTCTGGTTCTACTGCGACTAGCCTTATATTTGGGTTCTTCTTCTTCAAAACTCTTCCTACTCCTGTAATAGTACCACCTGTACCAACCCCTGAGACAAAAATATCTAAATGGCCATTTGTATCTTCCCAAATTTCTTCAGCCGTAGTTTTCATATGTATTTCTGGGTTAGCAGGATTTTCAAATTGTTGAGGAATAATTGAATTTGGAATTGAATTAAATAACTCTTCTGCTTTAGCAATAGCACCTTTCATACCTTTAGCTGCATCAGTTAGTTCTATTTGGGCACCTAAAAAAGCCAGCATTTTTCTTCGCTCTAAAGACATACTTTCTGGCATAGTCAATATCACTTTATAACCTTTTGATGCAGCTACAAATGCTAGCGCTACACCAGTATTTCCTGAAGTTGGTTCAATAATAGTAAAACCTGGTTTTAAATGACCTGACTTTTCTAAACTATCAATCATAGAAAAACCAATTCTATCTTTGACTGAGGCTAAAGGATTAAAAAATTCTAATTTTGCTATTATTTCACATTTCGTATTAATCTCCTTCTCAAGTTTTAATAATCTTACCATAGGTGTTCTTCCTATAGTTTCAGTTATATTATTAAAAATTCGTTCTTTGGTATTATTCAAAATTTAATCCCCTTATCATAATTGTTAATTTTTTATTTTTTTAACTTTATAGCATTTAAATTGAAGAAATGCCTGTGGAACCAAAACCTTTATTTCCGCGCTTTGTTTCACTCAAATTTTCTACAAGCTTTATTTGAGGTCGAACAATATTTACAATAACCAATTGTGCTATTCTATCTCCTTGTTTTATAAAATAATCTTCTGTTCCAAAATTTGCCAATATTATTTTTAAATGCCCACGAAAGTCTTCATCAATAGTACCTGGAGAATTTAGAACTATAACTCCATGATCGATTGAAAGACCAGATCTTGATCTAATTTGACCTTCGCATTTCTTTGGAATTTCGAGTGCAAGACCTGTACTTATTATTTTTCTGCCATTTGATGGTATTAATAATTCTTTTTTTAAATCAGTTTCTAAAAAATTTGCACAGATATCCATTCCAGAAGAAAAATCAGACTTAAAGTCAGGTAAATCAGTTAAACCATAACCTTCAAGTCTTTTCACTTGAAGAAAATCTTGTATCAATTTTATTCTCTATTTTACTCTAAATTAATAATTCCAAATAATCTTAATTATATCAAATAGCTCAAATTTAAAAATCAGTTATATATCCACCAACCATGTCTAGATCGGAACCAAAGCCTTTGATTGCACCCCCGACTGTTCCACACCCAAATAATGAAATACAAATAAATAATAAAATTAAAATTCTCATTACTTTTTTCCTTTTTTACTTATAAACTATATTTAAATCAATTTATATCAATATTAATTTTTAATCATATTTAATTTTGAAATTTTTGAATCATTTTCTTGAATCAAAGAATTACTATCTTCACCAAAATCCAATGCATCAAACTTATCAGCCCTGCTTACTACTTTTTTGGCTGAAACTTTAACTTCGTCAAGATCTTTACTGGCAAGAGAAAAGTGTTTGTCTAAATTATTAATTCTATCACCCAATCTAGAAACATCCTTAAATAAGTGATTCAGATTCTCTCTTATTTTACTTGAATTCTCTTTCAAAGTAGCATCTTTTAAAACTCCTCTTATCGTATTCAATGTTGCCATGCATGTTGTTGGAGATACTATCCACACGCGTTTTGAAAAACCTTCCCGAACAATATCAGAAAAATTAGCGTGCAATTCGGCATAAATTGCTTCAGAGGGCAAAAACATTATTGCGCCATCTGCAGTTTCGCCCTCAATTATATATTTTTCAGCAATTGAATTTATATGGAATCTTATTGATTTTTTGAAATCTTGTATTGCTCTTTTATTTTCAATTTCATTTTTACTTACTCTTAAATTTTCATATGAATCCAATGGAAATTTACTATCTATAGCTATGGGTCCAGTGGGATTTGGTAAATAAATCATACAGTCAACCCTTTTACCGTTATTAAGTAAAACTTGGAAATCATAGGTGTTGGGAGGTAATGCTTTTGAAACAATATCTTTGAGTTGAATTTCACCAAATACGCCTCTAGTTTGTTTATTTGAAAGAATATCTTGTAATCCTAAAACATTACCAGATAATTTTTCTAAATTTGCTTGAGCTTTATCAATTGCGCTTAGCCTTTCCTGTAAAGCACCTAGTGATTTAGCAGTTTTAGTAGCTGACCCACTTAAACTTTCAAAAATTTGCCTTTGAACTTCTGATAAACGTCCATCCATATTTGATAAAATGTTAGCATTTCCTGAGTTTTGATTATTAATAAAGTTTTCAATAATACCCACTAATTTTATCTGACCATCTTTTAATTTTTCAAGGTCATCATATAGGTTCGAATTTTTTTTATTTTTTGAATTGCTAGTAATTAAGAACAAAAAGAATAGAACAAATGATATAAATATTCCTCCTAAAAAATATAACAAAAAATCTGAATAATAAATCAAATATTTAATTCCTATTAAATAGCTTTTCTATATCTTTTAATTCTAACTCTATAAAAGTTGGCCTACCATGATTACATTGATTTGAGTAAGGAGTCTCCTCCATAGTCCTTAATAGAAAAGACATTTCATTAAAAGAAAGTTTTTTACCTGATCTTACTGAACCATGGCAAGCAATTTTAGATAATACCATTTCTAATTTTTCTTCTACAACTGAAATATTATTATCTTCCAAAATTTCGTCAGCTAAATCGTTAAGAAACAAAGAACAGTTCACTTGACCCAAAATTTCAGGTAATGATCTTACACAAATAGATTTTTTTCCAAATGGTTCTAATATGACACCTAACTCTTCAAACTCATTTCTAAATTCTAAAATTGTTAAAGAACGTTCATCACCCAGTTCGACTATTTCAGGTATTAATAATGGTTGTGAAGCTATTGATTTGTTTCTCAAAGAGGTTTTGAGTTTTTCATATACAATTCTTTCATGTGCTGCATGTTGATCAATTATAGCAATACCAATAGCAGTCTGAGAAATTATATAATTTTCATGAACATGAGCTACAGGTGAGCCTAAAGGAAAAGATTTTTCGTTATTTTTTTCATACTTGATTTTATGATTTTCAGCTCTAGGAGAGAATTCATTTTGATAATTTCTTGAAGAAACTTCATTAAATAAAAGCTCTGAGGAATTTCTTATAATATTCTTTTTAATTGGGTAAGAAAAAATACTGCTTGAATTATTTTTTTTTGTTTTAAATGTATCATCATGATTAATATTTTTTCTAAAGGCATCCATCATTCCTTCAGAGACAGCAGTAGACGTTCTTGTATTAAAACTTGCAATAGTAGATTTAATAATTGAGATGATTGAATTTTTTATATAGTTAAGATTTTGAAATCTAACCTCAGTTTTAGCAGGATGAACATTTGCATCGACAGTGTCAGTTGGACAATTGATATATATAACAGCAACCGGGTATCTACCTTTCATTATGAAATCAGAATAACCTACTCTAATTGCACTAGTTAGATTTTTATCCCAGACTGGTCTTCCATTAACAAAAAAGTACTGATGACCTAAAGTACTTCTTGAAAATGTAGGCAAAGAAATAAATCCCTCAACAACAAGATCTTCATTAGAAAAAAATATAGGTAAAAGATTTTGAAAGATATCTCTACCTAATACCTGACTTATTCTAGGAGAGTATTTATTTTGATGACCTTCTAAATTTTCATTAGAATTTTCAATTTCAGTTGATACTCCTTTGTAATTCGCTATAAGTTTGTTTGAACCATTTGATAAGATCTCTCGCAAAGAAAAACTAATATTAGGATTTATTAAAGATAATCTCTTAAAAATATCAAATATCTCTCTTAGTTCATTTTTGTCAGATTTCAGAAATTTTAACCTAGCAGGAGTTCTGTAAAATAAATCACGCACCTCTACGGAGGTACCAATATTTAATGAAGTTGGAATTAATTTTCCAACATTATCGTTTTCAACTAAAATTTCCCAAGCATCTTGAGAATTGGTCGTTTTGGATTTAATATTTAATCTACCAGAAGAGCCAATAGAAGGTAATGCCTCTCCTCTAAAACCATAAGTATTTACATTTGAAATTTCATTATCTATCAATTTGGATGTTGCATGCCTACATACTGCAATAGGTAATTCTTCTCTTGGTATACCCCATCCATTATCTTTTACCTGAATAATCGACTTTCCACCTTGAGAAATAAAAATTTCTATGGAAGTTGCACCTGCATCAACAGAATTTTCTACTAATTCCTTTACTATTGCAGCAGGTCTTTCAATTACTTCACCAGCAGCTATTTGATTAGCTACTTTTTCATCAAGCTTTACTATTGGTCTTTGAGTAGATTTTTTATTCAATATGTTGTAATTTTTTTCGTTCATAAGACAATATATAGCATCTTATAACCGATTCTGCCAATACTGAAAGATAATAAGTTTGAGCTAAGTTCTTAATTTTGATTTTTAACATTTGGAAAAAATATAATACCGAGAACTCCAAAAAAAATTGAAATATCGGCTACATTAAATGAATAAGGATTATATATACCACAACAAGTAAGATTTAGAAAATCAGCAACAGCTCCATAAATAATTCGATCTAATACGTTTCCTATAGCTCCACCAATAATTGCAGAAGAAAAAAGTAAAGACATAATACTATTTTGTTTAATTGCCCAAAATAAAATACCAATACTAATAAAGATAGATATAAAAATAAGAGTAAATCTCATTATGTCAGAACTACTTGCAAATAAACCAAAATTTATGCCTTCATTCCAAGCCATTTTAAAATAAATAAAACCTGGAATAACAGTTATACTTAACCTACCAGATAGATCTAAAATATGAATTACAAAAAATTTTGTTAATTGATCTACAATAAAAATAAATGACGATATTATTGCAATCAACATAACTGGTTTTATTTTTGTATACTTACCAAAATATTTTTTAATATTTTTCATAAAAATTAATCCCCATTAGGTAAAATTTTCTTGATAATATTCTATCCACATTATACACGAGTAAGTGGACAGGTGGCCGAGCGGTCGAAGGCGCTCCCCTGCTAAGGGAGTAGAGGGGCAACCCTCTCGTGGGTTCGAATCCCATCCTGTCCGCCATTTTTCTTGAATTTGTTAATATTACTATAAAATAGATAAACAGACCATATATCAAAGATTGACTTCATTTTTTTTAATCCATTCCAAAATATGTTCGAAAATAGTTCTAAATTCATTTCCCTCCATTATATAATGCGAAAATTTTTTAAATATAATTAACTCAGAACTTTCTCCAAGTTTTTTTTTTAATTTTTTTGAAATTTGAACTGGTGTTATTCTATCTCTGCCCGCACCAATTATAAGTGTTGGACAATTAATACCTTCTGCCCTGATTTGAGTTGGTGAGGGTGAAAAAAAATATGGGAAACCTATTTCGCAAAGGGCACGTCCTGATTCAGCTGAACAACTTTTATTAAAAATATTAAAAGCTTGAGTTCGGCTAAAATCATGAAATACACCATAAAAAGCTGCTGAAAAATTTGGGGGAATTGGCTTGCTCCAAAATCTCCATCTAAATAAATTGCGAAAAAATATTTTTAAGACACTAAAAGTTACAGCGTTTATTCCTTTGGGAGCTGCTGGAGTGATAAATATCCCTAATTTACCATAACCCATAGAACATAAAATCAGAGCAATAAGTCCACCCATGGAATGTCCAATAATAATCGGTTTTTGATTAAGTTTCTTTATAATTTCCTCTATATCAGAAACATAATCAAAAATGCTGGTATTACCTAATTCTTCAGGTCCATCGAAACCCAACCTGTGATATCTTAGTATAGGTTTTACTACTTTATTGCCTAACTTTTTAAACTCTTTTTCAAAATTTGCCCACTCATTTCCAACACTGTTTGCTCCATGCAGGAGTAAAATAGTCTGATCCTTTAACATAATATCTTTATACCCCTAGTGTATTTCACATTCTTCTCCGAGAATATGACAAAAAACAGACCTTACATGTCTTTCAATCCTATGCTCAAATAGGTATATACCCTGCCATGTACCCATTTTTAAGGTATTTTCTATAACACTTAGAGATAAATTAGTATTCGTTAATACAGTTTTAATATGGGCTGGCATGTCGTCTTTGCCCTCTAAAGTGTGCAAATATAAATTTTCGTTCATAGGCACTAAATTATTAAAAAAATTTTCTAAATCAAACAATACATCTTTTGAAGCATTTTCTTGAATTATTAATGATGCACTTGTATGTAGAATAGATAGATTAATAATACCATTAACGATTTTTGAATCTTTTACAAAATTATTAATTTTATTTGAAATATCTACAATTTTTTGACCACTAGTATCAACTTTTAATTCCGTAAATTTTTGTATCATCATTTACTCACGAAATACTATATAAGGAAATATCATTTGATTTTTTGAAAAATTAATACAATGTCTCATCACTTTTTCATAAAAGTTTATGCTTTCATCAATCGATTTAGGTTGTTATTTAATAAAATTCTACTTCTTTAAAAATATTAGATTCTTTAAAATCTTTGAAATAAAAAAAATAAAGTTAACCAGGTTTTTTTCTACCTAACACTATAAAACCAATAATAAAAAATAATACTGCCGTTACCATACCTGCTCTTTCACCTAAAGTACTGTCACCCTCTCCAAATAAATAAAAGGATAAATTCTCAATAAGAGTACTTTGAGTAGCCCACAATACTATCGTTGCATAAACCATAGGACCTAAAAAGGATGTAATTTTACCAGCTAACATATAAAATCCAAATATTTGAGCTCTATGTTCAGCTGGTGCTAAATGAGATACTAAAGATCTGCTTGCTGATTGAACCGGACCAATAAAAATTCCAGTAATTAGACCAAAAATCCAAAAATAATTAGCATTAGGGGAAAGTAAAACACAAAACCCAAAAATAATTAAAAAGATTAAAGAAATTCTAATTGTATTAAAAGATCCTAACTTGTCATCAACCCAACCACCAATTAGTGCACCTACCCCACAAGTAAAATTTACAGCAATTGCAAATAGCAGAACATCTTGCGTGCTAAATCCGAATACCTTGGCAGCAAATATTCCTGCAAAAGCAAAAACAACAGTAAGTCCGTCTACATAAAACATTCGGGCAATAAGAAATTTTCTAAGACCAGGTATTTGTCCTATTTCTTTCCAACCAGTTTTAATTATTTCCCAGGGTTTGCTAAGATTTGAAGCAGCTTTACCTTCCTTAACAAAAAAGAACAATGGTAAACTGAATATTAATAACCAAATACCAACCAAAATTTGAGTTGCTCTTATATGTTCAGAATTATCTTTGTCCAAACCGAAAGGTGCTTTTTCTGGCATAATAAAAAAAGCTAATGCAATTACTAAGGCTATTATTGCACCAAAGTAACCAACAGCCCAGCCAATTCCAGAAATTCTACCCATATTTTTTTTTGAGGCCACAGAAGGTAGTAAAGCATTATAAAAAACAAACATTAACTCATTAGCTAGAATAGAAAAAAAGGAAAATATCAGTGCAAACCAAATAAAAGAATTATTTGGTTCAACTTTCCATAAAAGTATATTTGCCACTACACCAATAAAAACTGTTATACCGAGATATAGTTTTCTTCTTGCACGAGTATCTGCAAATCCTCCAAGAATAGGACCTAAAACGGCTACCACTAGAGCTGCTAAACCTGTAGTATAACCCCAATATGAAGTACCATTTTCTGGTGCAACAACACTTGCAAAATATACTGCAAAAATAAAGGTAGCATGCATTGCTCCAACAGCAGAATTACCTACATCAAATAAAGAATATGATGCTTTGGCAATAAACCCACCTTCTTTTTCTAGATTACCCTGATTTTCAGACATTTGGTATTATAAAATTATTTAAATTTACTTTGATTGTCAGCATACACTTTAGTGGGTAATAAAATCAAATTTAATTTGTAAATAATTTAAATGAAACTAATTTGTAAAAAGATCCATATTAGAAATACCTCTAATTTCTTCTAGAACCATTGCATTTGTACTCTGCATTTTTACATTAACCTCATTAGGACTAAGTTCATAAACCCCACCTTTATAAATATCATATCCAGTAGCTAGTACCCCACCGATTAATGCACTTCCCAAGGCGCCAACTGCGCCTGATCCACTTGGGACTGAATTTACTTTTACTAACTCAGTAGAAAAACCCGGTTTTGAAATTGTTGCTTCAAAAGACTTATTTCTCGGTAACTTTATTTTGCAAGGTGTAATTGAACATGAAAAACCATGGCTTGTCTTTACACTTGCCCCACTAGGACTACTCGAAAAAATAACAATCTGATCAGTACCTTGCTGTGATGTTGCACAGCTTGTAATAAATAAAAGTAATTGGATACAAAATAATGTTTTTACTTTATGGTTCATATCAATCTCTTGTGTAATAATTGTAAATTTAGTTGCAAAACTTGTTCCAAATTTTAATTATAAATAAATTATTGTATATATTGTAAACTAGCACACATCTTGCATTAAAAATTCAGAACTTGAATTAATATATGTAGAAACCACTTGTTATTGGTAAAAATCAAACAAATTTTTTTGGTATTTATTAAAAAATGAAAAAAAAATTATCATCCAAAGTTACTAACAAAAAAAATACTAGTTTTTTGTTTTTTGCATTATCCACTTTAGCTGCTTGTAACAATGATAGCAAAAAAATTCTTGGGTTAGCTGGTAATGCTGCATCAGAAGGTCTTGAAAAACTATTTAAAGAGTCACCGTCAGTTAATTCAAACTATACCATTAGTACAAATTCACCAGATAGCTCAAAAGGTGATGGGACTAGTAGTCTTCCTATAGAAGTTACTGGATCAGTTAATGCAAGTCCTACAATTAGTGGTTATCCTTTACTAGATTTTACATTTAATTCGGATGGAATAATAGATTTTACAAATATATCAGATGTAAAAAATATATCTATTAGCAATTCATCTTCAGCTGTAAGCTTCACTAATCTCTCAAATGATCTCGAAAAAATTTTTGTATCAGGAACACAAAGTGGGGATTGGAATATTGCCTATAAACCAAATAGTTTTGGAACTGCTTTTTTTGAATGGACAAATAATACTGGAGTTTCTGTAGATCTAACCTCATTGACAATAAATGAAACTAGTCATTTTTTATTAAAAAATACAGGCAACGAAAATATTACTATTCCCATATTTAATTTAGATCCAGATGATACTCAAAGAATAGAAATTGGAAATGATAATGATGGAGACATCATAATAGGTGTGGCAGCGAACATAGAAGGGACTCAAGGCCTTAAAACGATTTCTTTAAAAACATTCAATGATGGAGATATTATTCTTGGCACACCTGGAACTTCAGGACTACCGGACTTGCAGAATCTTACCTCTATTGCTCTTATTGCATCTAAGAATGGAAATATTACTTTAGGTGATTTGGGTACAAACACAAGCATTAATAATATCTCTTCTCTATCAATGACAACAGAAGGAGGAGAAATAAACATAGGTACTATAAAAGCAAAAAAAATAGATAATATTATTGCATCTGGTATTGAATTTTCTTCAATTTCTATTGGTAATACTGAAACTAATGAATCTTTAGATTTCATTACATTAAGTGGGGGAGGTGCAATAAGCATAGGTAACATTAAAGCAAAAAATATAGATGGATTAAATGCATCTGGTGGTGAATTGTCATCAATAACTATTGGGAATACTGAAGTTAGTGAAACTATCGATCTCATTACATTAAGTACTGAAGGGACAATAAACTTAGGTAATATTAAAGCAAAAAATATAGATGGCTTTAATGCATCTGGTAATGAATTTTCATCAATTTCTATTGGGAGTATTGAAATAAGCGAATCTATTGATCTTATTAAATTAAGTGGTGATGCCAGCATAACAATGGGCAATTTTACAGGAGATGGTACAGTAAAATTAGATGCAAGCGATATGACAAAAACAGGAATTAATTTGAATTTTTCTGCTCTAAAGGGAACTGTTGATATCACTTCTACCGATAAAGATGATACAATATCTTTAGGAATTGAAGCTGGAAAAGTTATAAGTGGTGAAGGGAACGATAACATTATTGTAGCTGCTAATGCTACTGGTAATTCAGATATTACAACTGGGGATGGAGTTGATATAATTACACTTTCTGATCAATCAGGTATAGATATTGTGAAACCTGGGGGAACAAGTGTAAATATCACTAACAAAACTGCAAATACTCACGCTGCAATTTTATCAGATAAAATCATAAACTTTGATCCCAATTCAGATAAAATAGCTTTTGGTTCTGTAACTGCATCAAATGACAATTTTCTTTCTGAAAGTGGTGCAAATACAAATTCATTTTCTGATGCTTTGACAAAAGCTAACACTGCTATGGCAACTGGAAAGATATATTATTTTTCTTATAATGTAGCTAATGCCACGGATGGTTTTGGATTGCTTTTTAATGATAGCAATGGTGATGGATCTAGTGATACTTTCTTAACTATAACAGGAATAACTACAGATGTTATTTCTTATCAAGATATGATTATAGCATAAAAAAATTCATATAAGTGTAAATAAGTCCAATTAATATCGGTTGATGTATTAAATAGATAAGCAGGGAATTTCTTCCCATCCAAAAAAATGTTTTAGTTAATATTGAATTGTCTCTTGATTTAGAGAATAAAAAGTTGTTTATCCATTTTCCTTCTTCTTTTACTTTAAAAATAATCTTCGAAAAACCTAGACCAAGAATATAGGCCATAGACCATGGAATAAATCCATAAAAATCTACAGATCCGGTAGAACCAGAGTATAGGCCTGTCCAAGCCAAGTATTTTGGTTCATAAAAATCAGAAATTAAATAAGGCTTGAAAGCAATAACAGACAATCCCATTAAAATAATCAGGGTTGAAGGCAATCGATAAATTAAAAGCCCTAACAATGTACAAGCTGATAATAAGTGTAATATTCCAAAGAAAACGAATGTATTAGAGTCTGCTTGATAGGTTCCTAAAGATACTATTAGAGCCGCTGAAATGAGTATTAAAAATCTTTTGATAAATTTTCTAAAATTTATACCTTTACATGATGATAACCAAAAACTTATACCGGAAAGAAATAAAAAACTACTACCAATTGAAACTGCAAAAGTTTTCCACCAACCAGAGTTAACTAAAACTGGATCAACTATGTTAAAAAAACCCAAATCCCATGCAAAATGATATGCTATCATTGCTAATACAGCAATTGCTCTAAGACCATCTATAAGCTGACTTCTATTTATTGAACTCATATCTCTCTCTTAAAAAGTGAATTTTGTAATTATATAAAATGTTGGTATTATTTATCATAGACAAAAAATTTGTTTTTGAAAGAAAAAGGCTTACAACTTAAAAAGTAAAGTAATTCAAATATGATAATGAATAAAATTGTTATTGGAACAGCAAACTTTGGTATGGATTATGGTATAGGTAATAACCAAAAGAAATTACTTGATTCAGATATTTTTGAGATAATAAATGCCGCAAAAAAAATAGGGGTAAATACTATAGATACAGCTATTTCTTATGGGAATAGTTTAAATAGGTTAGGTAAATTTGGAGTAGATAATTTTAAAATTATAACAAAATTTCCAAAGATTCCAGAGAGTAAAAAAAAACAAACTAAATGGTTTAAGGAACAAATTGAAAAAACCTTAAAACAACTAGATGTTAATAATCTTGAAGCTATACTTCTTCACTATCCAAAAGATATTCTTGAAGAGAAAAACTCTGAATTAATTGATTTTCTCTTAAATTTAAAAAATAAAGGAGTAATAAACAAAATTGGTGTTTCTATATATGAAAAGAATGAAATAGAAGAAATATTAAAAATATTTAAACCTGAAATCATCCAATGCCCAATTAATATTTTTGATAATAGGCTACTAGAAAAAAATTATTTGGAAAACATATCAAAAGAAGGCATCGAAATTCATATAAGGTCAATTTTTTTACAAGGTTTACTTTTATTAAAAAGAGAAAAAATACCCCAAGAATTTTTAAAATTTAAAAATCTATTTGAAGAGTGGCATAATTGGCTCAAGATAACGAAATTAAATCCGCTCGAAGCATGTATAAGGTATACAAATTCTCTCGAAATTGTAGATAAAATAGTAGTTGGAATAGATTCAGCTTATCACTTAAAACAAATTATGAAATATATGAAAAAACCAAAACTAACCAAAAGGCCTAATTGGCAGAATTCAATAAGTAGAGAATTAATAGATCCAAGATTATGGAAATAAAAAAACAAATTTTAGCAGTTATTCAAGCAAGAATGAACTCTACAAGACTCTATGGAAAAGTTCTAAAAAAAATTGGAAATTCAACTTGTATAGAAATTTTATTAAAAAGACTTTCAAAAAGTAAATTAATTGACCGAATTATGGTAGTAACATCAACAAGCCAACACGATGATATACTTTATGATAAATTAAACAAAATTGGTGTTGATTGTTTTAGAGGGGATGAAACTAACGTTTATAAGCGTTTTATTGATGCAATAAAAAATTCAGAAACCTCAGCTTTAGTAAGGATAACAGCTGATTGTCCATTAATTGATCCTGATTTAGTAGATAAAATTATTAGAGATTTTTTAAATAAGAATGTTGATTATATTAGTAACGTCAACCCTCCATTCTTTCCTGATGGAATGGATGTTGAAGTTATAGATAGAAATTTCTTGGAAAATAGTTATTCAAATAAACTTAGTAATTATCATTTGGAACATGTAACAACACACATAAGGGAAAATAAAAATTTTTCAAAAAGCAACTATGAAAATGAAAAGGATTATTCTTATATCAGACTAACTCTAGATGAGGAAATTGATTTAGAAGTTATCGATAAAATTGTTAAGCATTTCCATCCCAATATATATTTTTCGCTTGAGGAAATAATAGAGCTGTATGAGAAAAACAAATCTCTATTCAAAAATATAGAGCTAACTAGAAACGAAGGATCACAAATGAATAATGGCCAAAAACTATGGAAAAAAGCCAAAAAAATTATACCAGGTGGTAATATGCTACTTTCAAAAAGGACAGAAATGTTTCATCCATTAAAATGGCCAGCTTATTTTGATAAAGCTCAAGGTTGTAATATTTGGGATCTTGATGGAAATAAATATATAGATATGTCACTGATGGGTGTTGGAACTAATATTCTAGGTTATGCTCATGAAGAAGTTGATAACTATGTAAAACGAAATATAGACAAAAGTAATATGAGTACTTTGAATTGTCCTGAAGAGGTTTGGCTAGCTGAAAAACTAGTTGAAATGCATCCATGGTCTGAAATGGTACGATTTGCAAGAACAGGAGGTGAGGCTAATTCAATAGCTATAAGAATTGCACGTGCCTGCTCCGGAAAAAATGGCATAGCTATATGTGGTTATCACGGATGGCATGATTGGTATCTTGCATCTAATATAAATGACTCTGAAAATTTAAAAGATCACCTACTCCCAGGTTTAGAGGCCAACGGAGTTCCAAAAGAATTAAAGAATACTACCTTTCCTTTTCACTATAATGACCTTGATGGATTAAAAAAAATCATTACTGAAAATAATATAGGTGTAATAAAGATGGAGGTTATAAGAAATCTTAAGCCTTCAAATAACTTCTTACAAGAAGTAAGAAAACTAGCCACAAAAAATAATATTGTACTTATTTTTGACGAATGCACCTCTGGATTTCGTGAAAACTTTGGTGGTATTCATTTAAATTATCAAGTAAAACCTGACATTGCTATTTTTGGGAAAGCTCTTGGTAATGGGTATGCGATAACAGCTGTTATTGGAACGAAAAATGTTATGGAGGCAGCACAAAAATCTTTTATAAGTAGCACTTTTTGGACAGAACGTATTGGCGTAAGTGCTGCTTTAAAAACACTTGAAATAATGGAAAAAATTAAAAGTTGGGAAATTATTACAAATATAGGAAAAAAAATTAGAATGATTTGGCTGGATGTTGCCGATGATAATAATCTTAGTATTAATATTTCCGGTATACCCGCTCTTTCTTCATTTAAATTTTCAAGCAAAAATAATTTAAAATATAAAACACTTATTACACAAGAGATGCTCAAGAATAGTATTTTGGCTAGTAATTCAGTATACACTTCAGTTTCTCATACAACTGAATGCTTGGATAAATATTCTGTTCACTTAAATAAAATATTCAGTTTAATTAAAAGTTGTGAAAATGGAGTAAAAGATATTGATACTCTAATTGAAGGTCCAATTTGCCATGGTGGCTTTTACAGACTTAATTAGGATCAAAATTTGTTAAAAGAAAAACTTAATATAGCAATCAGAGTCGATGCCAGTAAAATTATTGGAGGTGGGCATTTTAGAAGATGTCTAACTTTGGCAAAAGAAGCCAGACTAAACGGGCATGATATAATATTTATTTCATCTCAGCTACCAGATAGAGATAAATATCATCTAAAAAAAAATAAAATATCATTTAAGAATATATTTTTTAAAAAAGATAAGAAAAAAAACAGTCATAGTAATATAGGATACTTCCAGAATTCTTATGAAAATTGGTTGAAATTACCAATTTTAGAGGATGCGAAAAGAACAAGTAATGTTTTGAAGCAGTTTCAACCTAATTGGATTATTTTTGATCACTATGGTTTAGGTATAGAATGGGTAAATAAAATAAGAAAAAATCATAACAATTCTTTTTTTTTAGCAATTGACGATTTAGATAATAGAAAGCTCGGTTCCGATTTTTTATTAGACCAAACATCAATCACTGATAAAAAAAGAAATTATAAGTCACCTTGCGTCTTATTTGGACCCAAATTTGCGCTCTTATCAAATGAATTTAGTAAATTAAGAAAAAGAAGTCTCCACAAAAGATTTAAACACCAATCTTTAGTTTTTAAAAATAAAATTTTTAATATTCTAATATCGCTTGGACTTTATGATAATAAAAAATTATTACCAATTTTAGTAAATAACTTATTAAAACTTGAAAATATAAATATAATCATTGCTACTAGTTCTGAATGTCAAACCATTTCAGAGTTAAAAAAAATTTCTGAAAAATATGAAAAAGTGTCTCTTATATTAGATACTGATAATATGGCTAAACTTATGTTAATGGCTGATATTTGTATTGGAGCATCTGGTATGAGTATGTGGGAAAGATGTTGTATGGGATTACCAAGTCTTACAATCACAATTGCAAATAACCAAAAAAAAATTACGAAACAAACATCAGATTTGAATATATCTCAAGAATTAAGTATTGGTACTGCTAAAAACCAAAAAAAACTGACTGATTTAGTATCAAATTTGATTGATTCTCCAAAAATATTGCAAAGACTATCAAAAAATTCTTTTAAAGTTTGTGATGGTTTAGGGGCTAGTAGAGTATTAAATTTTTTGGAAGCCAAATTAAAAAAAGTTGAAATTGCAGATTCCAACAGACTCTTATCCTGGCGAAATAAAAAGTTTATAAGAGAAAAGAGTTTATATAAAAAAAAGATAGATCAACAAAGTCATAATATATGGATTAAAAATACACAAAATGCTAAAAAAGGTATTTGGCTTATTTATTCTGAAGGTAATAAAGATATTGGTCATTGTAATGCAGTATATATTGATAAAAAAATTGTTTCTTGGAGTTTCTATATTAGTGAGAAAAGTATCTCACCAGGGTGTGGTGTTAGAATGTTAGTTTTCTTCTTAAAAAAATTATTTTTCGAAGAAAAAATATCAAAAATTGAGGCTAAGGTTATTCATGATAATCAGAAATCAAAAAAAATACATCAGGAATTTGGTTTTTCCTTAAAATCTACAAATGAAAAGTTTGAAAATTATATCTTAACCAAAGAAACTTTTAAAAAGAGATATTATTCAAATGTTTAATAAGATGAAAAAAGAAATAGTAATTAAAGATAAAAAAATTGGGTTTAACACTGAACCATATATTATTGCAGAGCTATCAGGAAATCATAATGGAGACATAAACAAAGCAATTAAGCTAATAGATGCGGCAGTCATATCTGGAGCAGATGCAATAAAATTACAAACTTATACTGCTGATACATTAACAATTGATTCAAATAGATCTGAATTTTTAGTAAAAGGAGGTCCATGGTCTGGCCAAAAGCTTTATGATCTTTATAAACAGGCTAGTACACCGTGGGATTGGCATCCTATTATTTTTGAATATGCAAAACAAAAAAATATACACTGTTTTTCTTCACCTTTTGATGATAGTGCTGTTGACTTTTTAAAAAAGCTATCAGCTCCTGCTTATAAAATTGCATCTTTTGAAATGGTAGATCTGCCATTAATACAAAAAGCTTCTTCACAAAATAAGCCTTTGATCATGTCAACGGGTGTTGCAGATTATGATGAAATAAATGAAGCTTGTGATACTGCCAGTAAATTTGGTGCAGATGGATATGCTTTATTACATTGTGTATCAGACTATCCCTCTCAACCAAAAGATATGAAGCTTAAAACTATTCAAGAATTAAAATCTCATTTTAATGTTCCAATTGGACTTTCTGACCATTCACTGGGTTCAACTGTAGCAGTAGCTGCTATAACCCTTGGCGCGACTATTATTGAAAAACACATTACTTTGAGTAGATCAGAAGGAGGACCAGACTCCTCTTTTTCATCTGAACCTGAAGAATTTAAGAAACTTGTACAAGACTGCAAAAATATTTTCAAAGCAAATACAAGCGAGCCAAAAAATCTTTCTGGGATAAGTAAATCTAATGCTATTTTTCGAAGATCAATTTTTGTTGTAAAAAATATGAAAAAAGGTGAAGTATTTAGCAAAGAAAATATAAGATCAATAAGACCAGGTTTAGGTTTAAAACCAAAGTTCTTAGATGAAATTATAGGTAAAAAAGCTAGCATGGATCTTGAAAGAGGAGAACCTTTGAGTTGGGAAAAAATAATCACTTGAAAAAAGTAAATCTTTTAGCAGTTTCAACTGCTCAGAATACTAACGCTATATTAAAAGAAATAATAAAAAAAAATCATGGATGCATAAATCTTAAAATTCACTTAGGAGATGTTACGAGTGACTTTAAAGCATCTTCTCTTGTCCGAATGAATAATAAGCCTGGAACAAAAGGTCATTTATTTAAAAAAAATAAAAGCTACATTGGTGCTGATCATAAATTGTTAGCATCAGAAGATTTTTATCAAAATCTAGAAACTTTTGTTGATCAACTATATCGTCATTCGGATGCTTACAGGTATAAATCACATAATTTGAAAAACTTGCAAGATTATATTGATTACTATCATATCTTAGCAGATGCTATTTCTAATGAGATTTTTTCAAAAGAAATAAATCATGTATTATTTTTTAATATTCCTCACCTAGCTTATGATACAATTATTTATCAAATAGCAATTTCTCTTAGAATTCCAGTAACTATAGTAACACAATCTCTCTTTCCGGATAAATTTTTTTCACTGAATAAAATTGAATGTTATGGTGATTTCAATCAGGTCGGGGGTATAGAAAAAGATGAATTTTTAAAACTTCCAAAATTAAATTTATTTTATATGAAAAAGATAAAACAAAAAAATGAGAAATCAGGTCGGATTAATTTAAGGACACTTATACATTTTTTTATGTTTATAATCTTTAAAATGCCATCCTTATTTTTAAAACCAATATCTATGTTAAAAATATTAATTAGGATCCAAAAAATTTATAAAAAATTTCCTAAGTGGCGTGATCCGTTTGCTAATTTCTTTCATAAAAACGAACTTAGTTACTTCGAACATTTAGCAGAATTTGAAAATTATAATATTAACTTTGAAGAAAATTTCGTATATTTCCCACTGCCAATGCAACCTGAAATGACAACATCTGCAATTGGAGGAGAATTTAGAGATCAACTTCTAGCTCTAGAAAAATTGTCAAATATTTTACCAAACGGAGTTAAGATTTACGTAAAAGAAAATCCAAAGCAAGGATCTTATGCACGAGGACCACTATTTTTTCATAGGCTCTCAAGGATTAAATCAATTTGTTTAGTGCCCTCTTATACTGATACTAATTTATTAGCACAAAAAGCAATTTTTGTTGCTACAGTAACAGGAACAGTAGGATGGGAAGCACTATGCAAAGGTAAAAATATCTTAGTTTTTGGTCACGCTTGGTTCAAAGATTTTCCTGGAGTAGTTAAATATCATGAAAACTTAACTTATGAAGAAATAATTAAACAAAAACCCAATGAAAAATTAATACTTGCAAAATTTCAAAATTTGATGGCTCTTTCACATGATGGCGTTATTGATAGGGCTTATACAAATTTAGTAGCAAATTTTGACATAAAGATTAATATAAATAAAACAGCACAAACTATTTCAAAATTAATCTTAAGAAAAGAAAAGGTAACTTTCTTAAAGACATGAATTTTGCAAAACCTTAATGACATTATCTTGCATTTCGTCATTTAAATCATAAAAAATTGGTAAGCTTATAGCTTGAGAATAGTAAAATTCTGAATTTGGAAACAATCCAGATTTAAAACCTCTTTTTTGCCAAAAAGGTTGAGTATGTATAGGTCTATAATGTACATTTACCATTATATCATTTTGATGAAGAAGCTCAAATATTCTTTTTCTATTTTTTACTTGTATTGGAAATAAATGAAAAGCAGAAAAGTTATAATCTTCCTGTTTTGGAAGTTTCAAATCTATATTTTTTAATTGCTGAAAGTATTTTTTCGCAATCTTGTTCCTTTTTTTTAAAAAACATTCTATTCTCAAAAGTTGACTTAATCCTAAGGCCGCATTCATATCGCTCATACGATAATTAAAACCAATAGAAATTTGGTCATATACCCATTTGTCTGATTTTTTTTCAACCATAAATTTTGGATTGCGTGTAACACCATGTGAGCTCAATAATTTCAGTTTTTCAAAAATTTCATCATTATTGGTAATTGCACAACCTCCTTCTGCGGTTGTAATTATTTTGACAGGGTGAAATGAAAATACAGTAATATCTGAAAATCTACATGAACCTATTTTTGTATTATTATAACTTCCACCAACTGCATGAGAAGCATCTTCAATTATTTTAAAACCATATTTTTCAGAAAGTTTTTTTATTTCAATCATATCACATGATTGACCAGCAAAATGAACGGGCATAACTATTTTTGGTAATTTCCCCAGCTTTTCTGCATTTTTCAATTTTATTGATAAAGCAGCAGGACACATATTATAATTTTGAGGATCAATATCAACAAAATCTACTATAGCATTACATAGAAGGCCAACATTTGCTGAAGCAACATAGGAATTAGGTGAAGTCCAGAGAATATCACCTTTACCCAAACCTAAAGCCAAACAAGATATATGTAGTGCAGAAGTAGCTGAATTTGTTAAAACAGAATAATTGGAAGAAGTATAAGAACAAATAGTTTTTTCAAATTTTTCGACTATAGGTCCCTGTGTAATCATTTCTGATTTTAGAACCTTAATAACTTCATTTATGTCATTATCGTTAACGCTTTGTCTACTATATGGTATCATTAGTATTTACCAATTAAGGAATGATTTTTTTTAAGCCATTTTTTAAAATCTTCTATACTCATCCATTCTGGATTAGTATCTGATGAATATGTAAAATTATCAGAAACTTTTTTTCCATCTCTTATTCTTGATGGATCACTAGACCAGTTGTGAATGGAAGGAAAAATTTTATAATAAGAATTATATTCGTAAGTATATGGAGAATCTTCGAATCCTATCATCTGCTCATGAAGTTTTTCACCAGGTCGGATTCCTACTAATCTTTTTTCAATTTTTGGATTAATTGCATTGGCAATATCAGTGATTTTCATAGAAGGAATTTTTTTAACATAAATTTCACCTCCTGACATATCCTCAAATGCTTTCCATACTAATTTAACACCTTCTTCCAATGAAATCATGAACCTAGTCATTCTTAAGTCAGTGATTGGAAAAAAACCGTCTTTTTCTTTTTCTAGAAAAAAGGGAATTACTGACCCTCTAGACCCCATAACATTCCCGTATCTTACTACTGAAAATTTACACTTTGCAGAACCAGAATAAGAATTACCAGCAACAAACATTTTGTCAGAAGCCAATTTAGTTGCTCCATAAAGGTTTATTGGGTTAGAAGCTTTATCCGTAGATAGTGCTACACAGTTTTTTATGTTTTTGTCTAAACATGCATCAATAACGTTCATAGCTCCCAGGACATTTGTTTTCACGCATTCAAATGGATTATATTCTGCAGTTGGAACAATTTTAGTTGCTGCAGCATGGACAACGTAGTCAATACCATCTAAAGCACGCATTAATCTTTCTTTATCTCTAACATCACCAATAAAAAATCTTACTCTGGGATCATGTTGATAAACTTTTTGCATATCCCACTGCTTAATTTCGTCACGGGAAAAAACTACTAACCTTTTAGGATTATATTTCTCTAATGTTAGTGGTATGAATTTTGAACCAAAAGAACCAGTACCTCCAGTTATTAGAATATTTGAATTTTTTTTCAATTTATTACCTCTATTTAAATCTTTTTTTATCTATTATAAATAAGAAAAGCAATCGAAGAAAAATTTATAGAAATTTATTTATCGTCTTAATAATTGGAGAAGAATGGTCCTTCAAAGAATAAACATATTTTAATCCCTTTTGACCAACTAAGTTTGCATTACCATTTTTACTTAAGATTTGTACACTTTCTACCAATTCTCTAACACTTCTTACATATTTTATTGCACCTGCATTATTCAATTGATCAAAACCTTTTTGAAAATTATATACATAAGGACCTGTTATAATAGCACTACCAAATCTACAAGGTTCATAAGGATTATGTCCTCCAATGTTCACTAATGATCCGCCTAAAAAAACAATTTTACTTAGTTTATACCATAAACCTAGCTCACCTAA
Source organism: uncultured Alphaproteobacteria bacterium (assembly GCA_902562285.1). Taxonomy (GTDB): domain Bacteria; phylum Pseudomonadota; class Alphaproteobacteria; order Rhodobacterales; family Rhodobacteraceae; genus CACIIZ01. The sequence continues at coordinate 35,045 of CACESU010000017.1, forward strand.
AGTATCCGCTAAATAAATTGAAGTTTTTTCTGTAATTTTTTGTTCTTTACTTCTAATTTTGATTATGTACGAATTTGATTTTATTTTTTTAAATAACTCATCAATTCTATTTGGATGTCTTGGAATTAATATAAGAAAAAAATTTTTATCAATATCATGTAGTTTTTTTTGTGCATTTACTATAATTTCTTCTTCTCCTTCATGAGTTGAAGCCGCGACCCATATTTTTTTATTCTTAAATATTTTTCTGAATTTATTATATTGACTTAAATTATAGATAAGGGGGGGAGCTTGTTCTTTGGAAGATACAACACCAAGTAATTTTTTTTTGGAAATTCCGAGAGATAATAATCTATTAGCAGTTAAATGGTCATTAGCAAAAACAAAATCAAACTTGTCCAAAATTTGTTTTGATGTAATTTTTATTTTAAACCACTTTTCAAAAGTTTTTTTTTCCATTCGAGCATTAATTAGGCCAAGTGGGATATGCTGTTTTTTTATATCAAATATTAGCCTAGGCCAAAATTCACTTTCTACAAAAATTACTAAATCTGGTTGCCAGTGGTCTAGAAAGTTTTTAGTTGCAGAAAAAGTATCAATAGGAGAAAATTGATGAATGCAATTTCTTGGCATCATTTTCTTTAAAATCAAAGAAGAAGAAATTGTGGTTGTAGTAATTAAAAATTTTATTTTTTTATTATTTTTTCCTAATTTTTCAATTAAATATAAAATACTTAATGCCTCACCTACACTAGCTGCATTAAACCATATTAGATAACTGACAGGCCTACTTAAACTAGCACGCCCTTTTCTTTCCAGAAATCTAATCTTATCTTCCTTCCCTTTAATTAACCTATATTGTAAGAAAAGAAAAAAAAGAAATTCAAAATATCTAGTAACAAAAAAATATATTTTTAAAATAAATGATCTTCTATTTATTTTAATCATTTTCTCAAAAGTTCTTAAGTTTTCTGATTTCATTTAATAAATTCAAGGTTGAATTACTAAAATTTTTATTTTGATTTTTCTGATTAAAATGTTCAGTTAGTTTTTTGGCTAATTCTTTGCCTAATTCTACACCCCATTGGTCAAAAGAATTTACATTCCATAATAAACCCTCGGCAAATGTTCGGTGTTCAAAAAGAGCTAACAACTTTCCTAAAATTTTTGGAGTTAGTTGTTTATATACTAAAATTGTAGATGGTCTATTTCCATCACAATACTTGTGATGATTCTTTTTTTCATCAAATGTATCTTCATTCTTAATTCCAAGCATGAGCGCTTCAGATTGTGCTAAACAATTAATTATCAATTGCAGATGATGCTTTTCATAGTAATTATGATCTATACAATTAGCTCCTAACAAAAATTCACATGGAATTATCTGATTGCTTTGATGCAAAAATTGATAAAAGGCGTGCTGACCATTTGTACCTATTTGCCCCCATGTTACAGGAGTTGTTGGATA